>CAINXK010000453.1 GCA_903854805.1 uncultured Anaerolineae bacterium | reverse complement strand
TTTCCAAGCTTTTAGCGCTAAGCCCGCAGAGAACCCCAATTGGACGCGGATTTTCGCGGATGTACGCGGAAAAACCAAAAGATTTTTGCTTTTTCCGCACTTGTCGGCGCTCGTCCGCGTCCCAAAAGAATTTGAATAAGCAAGTTATGCTCCACTGCCTTTTTTCATATCAACACCGCAGGTTTTGAGGAGGCACTTCGATGGCAGAAAAATTTATACTGGCACACGACCTGGGCACCACCGGCAACAAGGCCTCGCTCTTCGACGAGCAGGGCCAGGCGCGCGCCAGCACATTCTGCGCCTACCCAACCGACTACCCGCGCCCCAATTGGGTCGAACAAAACCCCGAAGACTGGTGGCAAGCTGTCTGCAATTCCACCCGCGAACTGCTCAGCAATGCCAAAGTCAGCCCCAAACAGGTGGCCTGCATCAGCTTCAGCGGACAGATGATGGGCTGTGTAGTGCTAGACCGCCAGGCCCGCCCGCTGCGCAGCGCCCTGATCTGGGCCGATACCCGCGCCACCCCACAGGCCGGGCAGATGCTCGCCCGGGTCGGTCTGGAAAACGCCTACCACATCACCGGACACCGCACCAGCTCATCCTACTCCGCCGCCAAGATCATGTGGGTCCGCGACCACCAACCCGAAATCTTTGCCCAGGCCCACAAATTTGTGCATGCCAAAGACTTCATCGTCGCCCGCCTGACCGGCGTCTTCGCCACAGATTTCTCAGATGCCTCCGGTACCAACCTCTATGACCTGCAAGCCTGGGATTGGTCCGCCAGCATGCTGGACGCAGCCGGGCTCGATCCAGCCATCCTGCCCGAGCTGCACGCCTCGAGCGATATCGTCGGAAGCGTTCTGCCAGCCGTGGCAGAAGAGATCGGCCTGGCAGCCGGCACCCCGGTCGTGATCGGTGGTGGTGATGGCAGCTGCGCAGCCGCCGGAGCTGGCGTTGTCCAGGCAGGCAGCGCCTTCAACTACCTGGGCTCATCCTCCTGGATCGCCCTGGCGACCCAGCAACCGATCTACGACCCCAGCATGCGCACCTTCACCTTTGCCCACCTGATGCGCGGCATGTACAGCCCTTGCGGCGCCATGCAGGCCGCGGGCGGCTCTTACCAATGGCTGCGCGATACTTTCTGCCAGCCAGAAAAAGAAGCCGCACAACGCCTGAATATCAGCCCCTATGAGCTCATGAACCTGCAGGCCGAACGCTCCCAACCCGGCGCAAATGGCCTGCTGTACTTTCCCTACCTGCTCGGAGAGCGCGCGCCACGCTGGAACCCGGATGCCCGCGCCGTCTATTTTGGCCTGAGCATGGCCCACACCCGCGCAGATATCATCCGCGCCACCCTGGAAGGCATTACCCTTAATCTAAAAGTCATCCTGGAGGCCTTTCGGCAACAAGGTGCCCGCATTGATGCCATGCGCGTGATCGGCGGTGGTGCCAATGGACGCATTTGGCGCCAGATCATGGCCGATATCTACGGCATACCCATCCAGCGCCCGGCGCTGCTGGCCGAGGCCACTTCGTTTGGAGCCGCCCTGGCAGGTGGGATTGGAGTGGGCATCTACAAGGATTGGAGCCTGGCAGAAACCATCTCACCCATCATAGACGAACTACAGCCCAACCCCCAGCTGGCAGATCGATACGAAAAGCTGTATGGCATCTTCAACCGCGCCTACCAGGCCTTTGAGCCCATCTACGCCGAGCTCGCCGCCATACAGCCGGGTTGATCGGTTTTGCTTTTCGCCAGCCCGATTTTCTGTGCGCGGAGCGCTGCCTGTGTTGATCGCTGGCCCGCCCTCTCAGTAAATAACGCCATTCCGTGGAAAAAATATTCAATCTAAAATTGTCAAAGTAAGACCCCATTATATTTAAAACCAGGAAACGAAAACCATGACCCTTTTTCTAGATTCAGCCTTTATCGATGATGCCCGTCAGGCCGCCGAGCTGGGCTTTGTGGTGGGCATCACCACCAACCCCACCCTGATCAACAAAGTCCTCAAAACCGAACCACGGGCGGGCGGCATCCAGATCAAGACCCGTGAAGACCTGATCTCAGCCATGTGCGATGTCTTCCCAGGCACAATCATGGTGCAATTGACCGCCGAGACCGCCGCGGAACGCAAAAGCGAAGCCCAGCGACTGCTCGGCCTGCGCCCAGGACAAATCGGGCTAAAAATCCCCAGCACCAGCGAAAACTTTCCACTGGCCCACCATTTTGCCAAAGAAGGTTACACCGTTGGGATGACCACCATATTCAGCCCCGGCCAGGCCTTCCTGGCTTGCGAAGCGGGCGCAAGCATCATCTTCCCGTATGTCAACCGCTCCACCCGCCTGCTCGGCGATGGCTTCG
>CAINXK010000452.1 GCA_903854805.1 uncultured Anaerolineae bacterium | reverse complement strand
TTTCCACACCCAGGCGCAGATGATATCCGATGTTAATCCGTTTAATCAGCATGTGATCGAAAACGGGGCCTATGCCACAGAAATTGGGCATGTCCGCAAAGATGGAACGACATTTATTACGTGGATGGAAACAACGCTGGTTAAAGATGGCCAACAACAACCGATCGAATTAATTGCTTCTGCCGTCGATATCAGCGAGCGCAAGCGTGCAGAGCAAGCCTTGCGCGAGAGCGAGGAAAAATACCGCCGCCTGTTTGACAACGCCTCGCTGGGCATCTTTCAGGCTTCCATGGCAGGGCAGGTGCTTTCGATCAATCCCGCTTTCGCGCACATGCTGGGCTACGACTCACCCGCAGATGCTATGAATAACATTCAGAACGTGGCCACCGATCTATTTGCTGACCCAAAACGCCGGGCCGAGATCATCCGTTTGATGGCTGAAACCCCCGATTTAAGAACCTTCGAGAGTGTATACCGCCGCAAAGATGGCAGCACCTTTATTGGTCAGCTCAATGTGACGCCTGTCAGAGATGCCGAAGGCCGGCTGTTGCGCACCGAAGGCATGGTCGAAGATATCACCGAACGTAAACAGGCTGAAGCCAAAATTTTGGCGGCCCTGGAAGAAAAAGAGACCCTGCTGCGCGAAGTGCATCATCGCGTCAAGAACAATCTGCAAGCCATGATTGCCTTGATGGAGATGCAGGCTGGCTTGATACCGGACGAGGCCAACCGGCAGTTCTTGAAAGAACTGGAAGGGCAGGCGCGCACCATGGCGCTGGTCTACGAACAGCTGTACCAATCTGTCAACCTGGCGCGCGTGCAAATGGCCCCATATCTCCAACAGCTGACCTACTATATCTCCGAAACGTTTGGCGGCCGGCGCATGGCTCAACTATCCCTGGATGTAGGCTTCATTGAGCTCGATGTGGCCCAGGCCATGCCCTGTGGTCTGATCGTCAACGAGCTGTATACCAACATCTTCAAGCACGCTTTCCCACCTGGCTTTCAGGGACAGCCCCAGGTGCAGATTGCTTTGCGGTTGGAGGACGATACCTATCATCTGACCGTCGCCGATAATGGCGTAGGCCTGCCGCCTGGTTACGATTGGCAGGCCAGCCGGTCATTGGGATTGCGTCTCGTCAACCTGTGGGCTACTCACCAATTAGGCGGTACTCTGAATGTCAGCGGCGATTTGGGCGCGACTTACTCCATCACTTTTCCAAACCCGCAAGGGGGCTCAGCATGAACACAGCTCGTATTCTGATCGTTGAAGATGACGCCATCCTGGTCAATCATCTGGAGCAGACGCTCATTCAAATTGGCTACCAGGTTTCTGGATTGGCAGCCACCGGTGAGGCCGCCATTGAACTGGCGCTGGCCCAAAAACCGGATGCGATCCTGATGGATATCCACCTGCGCAGCGCCATGACAGGCATTCAGGCTGCAGCTGAAATTCACCGCCAGCTCGATACCCCGATCATTTATCTGACGGCCTACACCGACGATGAGTTATTGCAACAAGCCAAACTTACCGGTGCCTACGCCTACCTGGCCAAGCCCGTGCGTGACCGTGAACTGCGCGCCAGCCTCGAAATGGCGCTGTACAAACATAATACCGAACAGCGCCTGCAACATCTCAATCAGATTTTGCGCGCTGTGCGCGACGTCAATAAATTAATTACACGTGAGCATGACGCGCAGCGCCTGCTGGACCAGGCTTGCCAAATCCTCTTGCGCGCGCACGGCTACCGGTTTGTCTGGGTTGGTCAATCGGCGGGTGACCGCCTTAAACCCCTCGCGCATGCCGGCGCCGGCCAAAACCTGATCACGCAAATCGTGGCAAGCGCCACTCCTGAACAAGGCCTGAAACTGCCTGGCACACAAGCGGCCCGCACCAGGCGCGTGGTGGTTTGCCATGATATGCTCCAGGATGAACGCTACGCGCCGTGGCGCGAGGAAGTCGAACAAGTACATTTTGCCAGTACGGTCGCCGTTCCCATTTTGCACGAGCAGAGTTTGTTTGGCGTGTTGAGTGTCTATTCAGACCAAACCAATGTTTTCGGTGCGGAAGAACTGGATTTACTGCTGGAATTGGCGGGCGATATCGCGTTTGGTTTGAAAGCAATCGACGGGGAATCCGAACGCAAGCAAGCAGAAGAAGAGTTACTCAAATTCAAACTCGGCATCGAACGCTCGGCGGACGCGATCTTTATGACGGATCCGCGAGGCGTGATTCTGTACACCAATCCGGCTTTTGAACGAATTTACGGCTATGACCAGTCCGATGCCATAGGAAAGACGCCGCAAATTTTGAAATCTGGCCTTGTATCGGCAAAACAATATCAACAATTCTGGGCGACACTACTCAATAAAGCGGTCGTTTCCGGGGAAATTGTCAACAAAACCAAAGA
>CAINXK010000451.1 GCA_903854805.1 uncultured Anaerolineae bacterium | reverse complement strand
CACACACATGCCAGTATTGGTACGGGCCCCGTTGATGCAACTTATAAAGCTATTGACGCTATCGTAAAAACTCCTGCCACCTTGTTGGAGTTTAATATTCACGCAATTACTGAGGGGATAGACGCTTTAGGTGAAGTGACGGTCCGCGTCCAATCCAAGGTTGGTGTGCAAACCATGGATGCGCAGAAAGAGATTACATATACGCGTGTGTATGGTGGGCATGGAGCAGACAGCGATATTATTGTTGCTAGTGCAAAAGCATACTTGGCAGCACTCAATAAACTTATTGTGGCACAAATGGAAAGCGATAATGCCGCACACCCGGACGTAGGTGTCATGTTGGTTGGCTGATTCCAGATGAGCGCCGCTTTATTTTGCTGCTGATATTGCGATCTGCAGTTTTCTAGCAAGATACTATTTCTGAGTCACTTGTTGCTTCCGTTTCGAAAACCTGGGATTTCGGCACTTGATCAACCTGCGCTCGTATCTTCGGCGTTCGGTGATCAGGGATGTTCGGACTTTTGAAGTTTGCCCTGAATTTTTTGTACAATCCCGTGACGAATGATTCCAGGTTTTCAAGGTATCAACGTAAGACATCAAATCAGTAATTAATAAAAGAAAAACGGAAAAAATTCATGCCAAAAACTCTTTTTGATAAAGTCTGGGAATCGCATGTCGTAGCCCAGCAACCGGATGCACCGGTTATTCTATATATTGATTTGCATTTGATTCATGAAGTAACTTCTCCGCAAGCATTTACTGGTTTACGACAACGTGGTTTAAAAGTCCGTCGCCCTGAGCGGACCGTTGCAACAATGGATCATTCCATACCAACACATTCTCCTTCCTTGCCAATCACAGATTTACTTGCTGCTGCGCAAATTAAACAAATGGAAACCAATGCGTCTGAGTTTGGTATTCGTCTTTATGGGATGAATAGTGCCAATCGAGGTATTGTTCATGTTATCGGGCCAGAATTAGGTTTTACACAACCCGGCATGACCATCGTTTGTGGCGATAGTCACACAGCTACTCATGGGGCTTTTGGGGCGTTAGCTTTTGGAATTGGCACATCGGAAGTCGAACATGTGCTGGCGACACAATGCTTGTTACAGCGAAAGCCAAAAACCTATGAAGTCAAAGTAGAAGGTATGTTATCGAAAGGTGTTTCAGCAAAAGATATCATACTTGCGCTGATAGCGAAAATTGGAGTGGGTGGCGGTACTGAACACGTCTTTGAATTCACAGGCTCTGCAATACGTGGATTATCGATGGAAGAACGCATGACCATCTGTAATATGTCTATTGAAGGAGGGGCCCGGGCGGGAATGATTGCTCCGGATGAAGTCACTTTTGAATATCTCAAAGGGCGAGAATATTCGCCCAAAGGGTTGGCTTGGGACGAATGTGTCGAAAAGTGGAAATCCTTACCCAGTGACGAAGGTGCTGTTTATGATAAGTCGATTTCAATTGACGCGGCTTCACTTGAGCCTATGATCACCTATGGTACAAACCCAGGTATGGGCATGAATATTACCAGTCGGGTTCCTGACCCGGCTAATTTTAGCGGCGAAGAATTCATTAGCCAAAAAATGGCTCTTGAAAAGGCACTGACTTATATGGGTTTACAGCCTGGCCAAGAGTTAATTGGAAAGAAAATTGATGTCGTGTTTATTGGCTCGTGCACTAATTCCCGAATTTCGGATCTACGCTTGGCCGCTGGATTAATTAAGGGTCACAAGGTGGCTGAAAATATCAGAGTTATGGTGGTGCCGGGCTCTCAGGTTATTAAAAAGCAAGCTGAGGCTGAGGGGTTAGATATCATATTTAAGGAAGCCGGTGCAGAGTGGCGCGAAGCTGGTTGTTCGATGTGTATCGCGATGAATGGCGATCAGCTCCAGCCTGGCCAGTACGCCGTGAGTACCAGCAATCGTAATTTCGAAGGCAGACAGGGAAAAGGTGGTCGAACCTTTTTGGCAAGCCCGCTTACTGCAGCTGCTGCTGCAATTACAGGTCATATCACTGACGTAAGGACGATGATGTAATGGCTCAATTTACTTCTCTCACAACTAGGCTCATGCCTTTACCAGTTAACGATATTGACACAGATCAAATCATTCCAGCCAGGTTTTTGAAGGCTACGGATAAATTGGGAATGGGCGATAATCTTTTTTCAGATTGGCGTTATACAGCAGATGGATCTCCTAATCAAAATTTTGTACTTAATAACCCGGTTTTCGTAGGTGCAAAAATACTTCTCGCTGGAGACAATTTCGGTTGTGGATCCTCGCGTGAACATGCACCTTGGGCTTTGACCGGCTTTGGTTTTAGGGCTGTCATCAGCACTTCGTTTGCAGACATATTCCGCAATAATTCGCTCAAGAACGGTTTGATCCCCATAATTGTGGATGTACAGACGCACAAGAGCTTGTTAGATTTGATTGAAGAAGCACCTTTGTCTGAAGTAACGGTTGATTTGGCAAGCCAGACTTTGTTTCTTCCTGGTGGACAAACTGTTAAATTTCCAATAGACGGGTTTTCGAAAGATTGCCTGCTTAATGGCGTTGATGAACTTGGTTATATCCAACGATTTGAGCAGGATATAGCAGCTTTCGAAACCAGACAAAGTTAGATCGAGTAAAAATATTATGACAATCCAAATTTACGATACGACGTTGCGTGATGGTACACAAAGCGAAGGGTTCAACCTTTCAGTAAGTGATAAGGTTAATATTGCCAAACGACTGGATGACCTTGGTGTTG
>CAINXK010000450.1 GCA_903854805.1 uncultured Anaerolineae bacterium | reverse complement strand
CTGAAAGGCTTCCAGCCCACCCTGGCGGATAGTCGAGATGACATAATCCGCATCCGCGATGGCGGCACGGCGGTCAAGGCTAGCCGAGACCCTGGCAGGGAGGTTGTTGGCACGCACATCGCGGTCGCTTAACTGGTAGATCATATCCAGGTTACGCTGGGAAATATCCATCAGCGCAAAGTGCGTATCGGCCAGTTCCGGCACCGAAAGGATGTCATACATCAGGCGCCTGGTAAATCCTACCGAACCAGCTCCAATCATAGCAATTTTTATAGGCATAGTTATTCTCCAACTTTCGATATTTTTTACCTATCTTTAGTTTCGCCAAAGTTGGCGGTGGCACCTTAAGAAATCCATAAAACGCGAAAACTTTTCTGTCAGTAGCAAAGGCAAAGCAGGGAGTCTGGCGATTGCCTTCTGAATGTCATCGATGCAAAACCAACATCAGAGAATTGCCCAGGGCGATGCCGAAAACATGGCTTGTAAACAAACCTCGATTTGTTGCGGTGGTATAAATGGCTGTAAAACCGAGTGCAACAGCTTTTGAAAATGTTCGAGATGGTGCTGGCGAATGAAGTCCGCCAGTGAAGACTTGGAAAGGTTCTTGCTGTAATCCAGCGCCATGCGACATTGCAAGTAATTGATGGCCAGCAGCACCACAGCAAACCACTTCTGAGTGGCTTCAAAGGATTGTTGACGGAAATCGCCTAAACCCAGGGCATTTTTCAAGTACGTGTTATCGACTTCCACAGGCCAGCGCTTCTGGTAGATTCTCAAGGCTTGCTGCACACTCAACGTGGTGTCAGTGCAGACGAAGTACTTGGGGAACTGATCCCCAGGGCGTTTTTTTGAGCTGATCGCATGGACGGGTTCGGTAAAGCCTTTCAAACAACCTTCGACAAGGCGGGTGTAATACTTTGAGCTTTGTGTTTTTCGTCCACAGCCTCGAACGTGATTTGCTCACCAGGCTTGTGCTTGAGCGCCAGATTGTGTTGGTCAACACGTACTTTGCTGATACGCCGGTTGGACTTGATGGCACAGATGACATGCCACTTTTGCCGCCGACAGAATTTGATCAGTTTTTCAGATGAATACCAAGAATCAAACAGCACGTAAACTTTGTAGCCTTTGGGCAAGAGTTCAGTCAGTTCTACCAACATCTTGCGTGCCAAGGCATACTTGCTGCGGTACTATAAACGCTTTTCGGCTGGCCGTTCGCAATTTAGGCGTCGAACCGTTTTCTCTCGCAGAAACAAGCTCGTGTCGAACAGAAATCCGAATGGCCCAAATTTCAGGTGCAGTTCCACATATACATAGCCATTGGTGCTAGTTGACGAAAGTCATGAGGTGACCTAATCTGATAGTTGGGCAACCGAACAGAAATGGAGAACCCCATGACTACAACCGTTTTTATCATTGAGCTGTTTTGCCGGATTGATGATGCGATGCCAAATGCAAAAAAAGCATACCCAAGCCAATTTGCGTCCCAGCGAGATAGTAACCCTGGCAATTTTGTTTGCCTTGAAAGGTGTTGGCAATCGGGCTTTCTATCGTTGGGCCGCGCGCGACTACAAAATCTGGTTTCCGAAGTTACCAGAACGCACACGGCTCTTCAGATTGTTCAACAGTCACCGCCGCTGGACCAAAATCTTCATGGCAGACCATACTTTGATGGGTCTGGTTGACTCCTGTAGAAGTTGTCCGATACCAATGGATCGAAACTTCCGCTAAATTGAAATGGATTTTGACAACAACCTAAGTCACTTCCCAGAACCGAGTTCAGCCAGCCTGGCTTGAAGCAGGGCGACACTTTTGGCTTGTCCCGTATCGCGCAGGGCACGGGCTGTGGCAGTGAAGTAGGTATGCGTCGAGATAAACTTATCCTGTCCTGAAAACCACTCGAGATCGGTAAATTCTTTTCCGAAGAAAGCCAGTTCACGTCGCAGCGCGTTATTGCGGGACCAAAAATCTTCCCGCCCGAGTACATCCAAATCGGCATCGGCCAGGATTTGTTCGAGCAGGGAGATTGGGCCCTGCGGGACAATCGTGGCCAGGATGATGCCCTGGATAACCCGGATCTGCGCCTGGCTATAGCCCAAGCCCGGCAGGACTTCGGAGGCCAGGCGCGCACCAACCGATTCGTGACCGACCCGGACCTCGATAAAACCGAGATCATGGAACCAGGCCGCCGTCAGCAGCAAAATCAGGTCTTCGCCTTGAATGCCTTCTCCGGCTGCAAACCGCTCGGCGGCTGGAACAACATCCTGGGTGGTATGGTCCAGGCTGTGGTAATACAAACCCGGTGAAAGCTCGCGCTCCAACCGTTGCTGGACATAGTGTTTTGCCTGTTCAAGACTATTTGCGTCCATAATTTTTCCTTTTTCGGAACCGAATATTTTCGATGGGTCTCAGGCTGGTGATGAAATCAAAAAACTTTTGTGAATAATATGGTTGTCTATAAATGCCCGGGGGACCATTAATTTTCCATCCGGTCATCAGTCAATAAATTTTCTAATTCCAACGGTGAATAAGGTATATACCAATACCGCAGGTAAACTTCCTTAGGAAGCATCAACAACGCCACCCGCTGCTCGGCGACGATATCCGCATTCCGGATATCGCCGCGAATCACACCCGTGGTGCCGAGCGGCATCCAGGCGGCAACGGAGAAGGATTGGTAGCCGCCGAGGGGGATGATTTTCAGCCCATCGCCGAGCGGGAAATAGACAAATGAGGAGGGCGCACCGGCTTCGATCAGTTTCTCGCCAGCCTGCAATTCAATAAACCTGACATGTTTGAAGCCTTCAAGCGGGTCGGCGCTGGTTAATTTTTGCCCGGCCTGCTTGAATTTTTCCAGAACCGCCTGTCGCTTCTCTACATCCCAATCCAGTTCTTTGACAGCCAGGTAACGAGCACGTTCAGATTCGGAGACATTCCTTAAAGATAGCACGATCTGGACTTGGGGGCCAACCTGCGGATAGCGCTGACAGAGTTGTTCCTGAACCATTTCGGAAAAATGCGGATCATCATCGGTGCTTTCGAGCAGAATTTGAATCTCTGTGGACAATTTCACACCATGGATTGGCCGCGCTCGCCAGAAACTATCCACAGTATCCCGCAAAAAATCATGAATGACATAGGCTGTACTGAAAGCCGAACGATTCTGGGCCTCGGGGTTATCAAAGCTGCCGCGATGGAAGGAGATGCGTAGATTGCATTCGGGGTTGAATTCGCTGCTGGCGATATTCGACTCGCCCGCGCCATCCGGATTGTTGGGTAATTCCATCAAATAAAGCCGGTTGTCGCCCAGACGCAGGGCAATCACACAATCGCCGGTTTTCTGGCTGGCATAGATTTCATAACCGCCGGATGTCTTTTCAACGGTGCCACGCTGACGGAAGGCATCCGCGCAGCGCAGGGCGCGCAGGGTGTCAGTCACGTCACTGACGAGTTTTCTGGCTTCCACAGTTTCATCGGTTAGCCAATCAAAAGCATCACGCTCGAAATCGAGATAATAATTTTTCAAATATGCTGGCGGGTCTTCGTCATAAACAAAGCCTTCGGGCAGTGGCTTGGCTTTGGCTGCCTGCTGCTGGCTGAACAGGTGCCGCAGGTTATGACCGATCGCCGTTTTCATTTGTTTGCGCAGCGCGGCAGAATCATCCAACACGGTCACGGGGGTTTTGCTTTTGCTGTGACCAATCGACATGGCGAGCAGTTCGCGGAAAATAATCTGCGGATCGTGTTTGAGAACCCCGGCTTTGAAAAGTTTCGTCAAATGCCAGGCAATATTCCCGCAATTATCTTCCCACATGATCGCAATAACATCGTTGAGGGAGCCATCAAAAACAGCCTGCGCGGCAAATTCGGGGTGCATTGCCCGGCCAAACGGCGAGAGGTCGCTCATCCCGATATCGTGAAGATATGCCAACGCCACCCCATACCCGTAGAGAAACAATTCCATTTGTTGGGCGCTGCGCGGCGGGATCAAAACACCGTTAATCGTTTGCAAAACCCGCAGGATTTGTTTGGCGACATCGCGGACATGCACCACACCGTGATCGGAATAAAAGGCGGGATGACCAGCAACATTTTGGAATAATTGCAGATTGTGGATCAGGTTCTCGAGTTTGGCCTGTTCATTGACGCGTCCATAGTAGGCTTGCTCAATCTGCTCGCGGACCGAGGCAGAGAGGTAGCGTTCGGGGGAGAGATCGGCCATCAGGCCTGGCCTCCGCCTTCCAATTCTTTGATGCGGGCATTCAGTTGCGCGATATCGCGGACGCGGTTACGCAGATGACCAGTCAGCACGCGGATGATGCCGGTGGCCACTTCGGGGCGTTCCACCATCAGCTCGTAGAAAGGCGCCTGTTCCAGGCGGAAAAGACGCGTCGCTTCCACGGCGGTGACCGAAGCCATGCGCGGTTCGGGGTCGAGCAAGGCCATTTCGCCAAAGACTTCCCGTTCACCCAGAAAATTCAACAAACGCTCGCCGTCATGCACGCGAACCTTTCCGTCCAGGATGATGTACAGGCTGTCACCGGTATCGCCCTTCTTGAAGATGGTTTCGTCTTCAGCAACATCCAGCTCTTCGAGCAGATCGCCCACATCGGCCAGGACGTTATCGGGGGTTTTGCTGAACATCGAGACGGTTTTTAAAATCAGAACTTTTTCAACAGTGGATAGCATGGCATTCTCTCCTCGTATAGCGCCGGGGTTTATTCGGGCGAAATATTGCAGCGCACAGGCGCGAACCCAGAATGGTAAAGTTTCGTTTTCAAAGAGGGCGTGCAGGCGTTCAGCGGGTGATTCCATGATTGGAAAGAACGCTGCAAAACGCTGACTCCTGGCCAGTGGGGGCAGGTCTTCGAGCAGCGGCATGACCCAGGGTTTCCAGTCAGCCGGGAGTTGGACATCCATAATCTCGAGCGCATACGAAACCTGGGTTGGGGAACCATCCAGCAGGGCTTCGCGCACCCGCCGGATGGAACCGGCATCGAAAGCGAAAGATAAGAGCAACAGGACCCGGCTGCGGGTTTGCACCAAAAAGCTTTGCAACGCGGCAGCCAGCAAGGCCGTTTCAGCGCTCTCGCCAAGGTCGACCTGCGCCGCGCTGATCCAGGCAGCTTGCTGCATTTCGGCTTTGACCGCACCCTGGATGAGCGGCAGACCTTTCGTATGATAACCGTTCTGACTGATGGCAGTCAAAATTCGCGAACGAACTTCACTATCGGTTGCGGATATTCGGGATAACAAAATAGTTTGAGAATGCGTTCCGCCGATGCGACCGAGGGTTTTCGCCAGCGTCAACAAACGCTGACGCGGCATATCCGGTTGGGAGAAAGCAGTTTCGATCTCGGGAAGCCCTTCCACCCCGATGGAAACAAGCGCCAGACCCGCGGCGCGGCTGGTGGCGGGGGAGTCACAGGCGCTGATCAACTGCGGAAGCATGTCCCCCCGCCTGATTTGACCGAAGACTTCGAGTGCCAGATTGCGATCAGCGGATGAAGGCGAAGCGAGCAAACCTGCCAGTTTTTCGCTGGCGAGGGTTTCGTTTCCGTTTTTTAACAGTCCGATCAATGCGCCGCGCAGGATGTGGGTGTCCGTCTCGTTAAGGGCCAGGATGAGGTGTTGGTTATTAATTGTAATGGCGCCCAACGCGCGCAAAGCGGTTTCTTTGACCGCTGGATCAGTCTCAGCCAGATATTGATTTTGGACGGCGCTCAACAGGGTTTTTAGTTTCAAGTTCTCAACCCGGACGAAGGCTTCCCGCCGCACTTCGGGCGCAGGGTGCCGGATCAAACCCGGGAGTTCAGTGACGACGGCCTGTTGGTCGAGCGCTTCGAGTTTTGTCAGGGCGTAGAGCGCCACGCCGGGATGCGCGTCCTGCAAACGGTTGCGCAGCAGGCTCAGGCTGGCCGGGTCAGCCAGGACCTGGGCGTCTTCGCCCAGACGGCGTTTGGTGATGACGCGCGTCAGGGCCTGGACGTAATTACCGCTCAAGAAAAAGATGACCAGCAGCCAGACCAGGCCCAGGCCCAGAAAAACATAGGCCAGACCGACATAACTCAATTTTAAACCCGCCGTGAGCGCCAGCAGGCTTAATCCGGCCAGGCCAATCGCCAACGGTTGGATGATGCCTTCGGCCGTGGCCTGCACGCGTCCACGCGTGGTCTCGGGCAGGGATTGGTAGACAATCGCGTTCGCCGATTGCGAGAGCGAGAACCCAAAGGCCACGTTGACCAGTTTGGCAAACGCGCCGACTGCAAAGACAACCAGCAGGGGTGCGCCCAGACTCCCGCTGACGGCCAACAGGCCGAGGCTGAGAATCACCAGGAGCGGCATGCCAAGCAGGCCCACGCGCAAGCCAAAACGGGCAAGCACCCGGCTGGTCAGCACGGTCGATGAAATCAGCGCGACAAGCCCCATGATGGAGAGCAGTTGTCCGATAAAAGCGGTCAGTTGATCGCCATTGGGGAATTGGGCAAAAGCGCGGTCGTAGAAGATGTTATCTATAAAGAAAAAGGCCACCCACCAGAGCACGGTATAGGCAAAGATCAATAGCACGTAGCGATCTTTGAAAATGCCCCTTTTCGATTCGGCTAGGCGCGCCGCAGGCTGCGATGTTTTCGCCGCAGCAGTCTCTGCTTTTGGTTGCAGATAAGCACGAGTTATGATCCGCAGGATGATAAGCGCCGCGCCAAAACTGAAGCCTGCCAACAGCATTAAATTCATGGCGCCAACGGCTTTTACCAACGCAGGGATGAACAGACCACCGATGATATTTGCCAGCCAGTTGCCCGCACCGAGCAATGGAAAGAGACGTTTGCCTTGCCGGAAGTCAAACAGACTGCCAGCGAGAGGCCAGACCGCGAGATTGCCGAGATTAAGGATGATCTGAAACCAGAGCGGCAGAATAAAGGCGGTGACGTGATAGAACGGAGATTTCAATGCCAGCCAGATCAGCAAGCTGGCACAAGCCAAAAAGACCAGGTTAATGAACAACAGTTTCGAAAACGACACCCGCCCGCCGAGCCGGATGTAAAGCACTGCCACCATGGAAGCGAAAATGGCGATGGCGATGTAAGAATACGGCAGACCCTGTACGCCATACTCCGAGAGGAAGACACCAAACGCCATGGACTGCACGAAGACGAAGCCCAGCGCGAGAACAAAGTATAGCAGAACAAGCAGGCCGATCAGTCGTTCTTCGCCGGGTTCAATATTAAAGAAGGCAGTGAAGCGTCGCAAGGGTGTCAGTGTAGTTTCTGAATTAGTTCGACTCATCTCATCAACTCCTTCACCGTCTCATCCCAATCCAACTCTGCGCCCTTCTTCAAACCCGCCTCCACCACATACGGGTCAAGCGCCCAGCGGGCAAGCATCTTCTTGATTTCATGCTGCCTCTCTTCGCCCATCGTGGGATGGCGTTGCACTAATCCCATCAATGTTAACGCATGCTCGTTCTGTCCTTCGGCATGGATAACTTCAGCAAAGCACATCACCGCTGTTGCCACCATCAGGGACCAATCCAAGCGGAGCGACAGTGTCAGTCCTTCACGCAGTTTCGCGCGCGCGGCGGATAGTTCGCCAAGATTAGTGTCACACTCTGCTACATTAATGAGACCCATGGCAACATAGGATTGGTCGCCAATTTCGTGGGCAATAGCCAATGCCTTTTGTTGATAATCCCGCGCCAAAGCGAAATCATGCTGGTTTTTCATTGTCTCACCCACATTGTTGAGCGCAGTCATCGTGAAAGTGCGGTTACCAATTGCTGCCGCCCGCGTGTAGATTTCAGTGTAGAGTCGTTCGGCTTCGGCTAAATCGCCTTCTAAATCTGACAACATACCCAAAACATTGAGCGCACTCATTTCGCGAAGCTCGTTTCCTAATTCACGCGCCAGCGCCAAGCTTTCATTTAATACGAGCCGAGCGCTGTCAAGTTTACCCAAGTTGAAATACACAGCTCCCAGTGTTTTAAGCGCACGGCACAATACAAGTTGGGCGCCGCTTCTTCGCGCCAGCGACACAGTTTCCTCTAGAATTTTTTGCGCATCAACATCTTCGCCCAACGTACTTGTCAAGGCACCTGACCACATTAACACAGCGGCGTGGTCGGTATCAGTTTGGGCGGCAGCTTGCGCCTGAGTGATGGCGGCACGCGTGGCAATGAAATCGCCTAAACTGAAATACGTTTCTGCCAGTTGCAATGCCAGCGCCGAACGGGCAGGATCGCTCTTAGGTGTCAGTTCCAACAACTTGGCAAAATAATCCGCTGCCGCATTATTCGCAAATTCAGCCAGCGCAGACTCTGCGGCTTTCTGAAAGTATTCTCTTTGCTTTGCCTGGTTATTACTCTGCCCGTAATGATGCGCAATCGTAGCCACAGGTGCGGCAATCCCTTCCAGATATTTTGCCAACTGTTCGTGCAACTGCGCGCGCGTGGCGAAGGGCAGGCTCTCATAAGTCACTTCATGCGTGACGATGTGCTTGAACAAATAGGCCAGTTCAGGCTCGGGCGTAT
>CAINXK010000449.1 GCA_903854805.1 uncultured Anaerolineae bacterium | reverse complement strand
TAATCCGATAAGGGCCAGTTTTTTTAAACGGAGTGTGGCAGTCATCCTGCCTAATTCTGGGCTGGGGCTTGCTGGGCAATAGAATCTGCTTGCTGAGCGGGTGGAATGGTTGGAAGAGTGTGGGCAAAGTATCAATTATCGTTCATTTACGTGCAGTGGTTGTGATGATTATGACCTGAATCTGGATGCGGTCAGCAAATACATGTAATAAACTTGAAATGTACTGAATATTTGTTTATCGAATATAATATATCAATATGGATGAGCCTTCATTGAAGCGGACCTCTGATATCCTGCGTGTAATTATTCAAGCTTTGTGGTTGAAAGCCGACGGTTTGCCCGCCAGGGATATTTTGGATGTGATTCCTGTGCGGCTCAAACTGAGCGAGCTTGAAACCAGTCTACTGCCTGCCACTGATATCCCCCTGTATGAGAAAATTGCACGCGAGGTGACCGGTGTGCTGGTGGAAGTGGGTTGGTTTATCAAGAATAAGGACCGTTGGTATATTTCTGATGATGGCATGGCGGCCTGCCGCAATATAAAAAATATTGAAGAGATTTACAAGGCGGCCTTGCTCCTCTGTGAGGAAAAAAGGCAGCTGCACGCCGATATTCTTCTGACTGTGGAAAATGCGCAAGAAAAAGCCTGGCAGCAGATCTGGCGTTATCTGAATGAAATGAGCCCGGTTGAGTTCAATCATATTGTCGCTGATCTATTGCAGGCGCTGAACTATCATCTGGACTGGGTGGCACCTCCACGAAAAAAACATGGCTATATCGATATGGTTGCCTATCCCAACCCGATCGGCAGTTCGGGTCCGCGGGTCAAGGTTCATGTTCAACACCAGGGTCAGGCTGCCACTGTTGAGGGTCTGAGAGCCTTTATGGGTGAGCTGAATGCGCATGACCTGGGGATTTTTGTCTCATCCGGTGGGTTCACGGACCAGGTGCTGACAGTCTCCAGATTTCAGGAGCTGCGCAAGATCAGGTTGATCTCACTCGAAAGTTTGTTTCAACTCTGGGTGCAGAATTATGCGCAACTTTCGCCGGATGCCAAGCAGCGCTTTCCGCTTAAGGCAGTTTATTTCCTGGCCCCTGAAAACTAAATTTTTGGTTCAATCAATAAAAAGGGCCACCATCGCATTTTGATGGTGGCCCTTTGGTTATCTTAAATTGCCGGCATTCAGGTTCAGATATTAGCCATCACCAGCATTGGCATGAGTGCTGTGCACATCGACCGTATTCGCGGACGGGGCGAGCCACGCTGGATTAGCGCTGACGTATCCGAACATGGTGGTTTGTGCGGGGCAAACCCAAGGCGTGACTCTGGTCTATTGTTCAGCTTGAATTACAACTGGACCAGCTGCCCGGTTTCTGCAGATTTTAAGAGGGCCTGGATGACTGCTGTGTTGGCGCGGCTGTCAGCCAGCGACATGTGCTGGGCTTTGCCGAGCAGGATGCAATCGGCTATGTCTTCCACTTCTCCAATATAGAGTTCCTGTGGGGGAATGTCGATCAGCTCGGTTTTGTCGGCGCGGTACAGGCTGATTTTCTCATCCAGCCCGGGCTTAAAGGGAGCTGAAATAGTGAGCGTGCCATCAGAGCCGATGATTTCCATGTGGGTGCGAAAAGGTGTGCGGAAGCCACTGTCGAATTGAGCGAAGACGTCGCCCGGGAATTTCATCTGTCCGAAGAACGAATCGTCAATCCCGCTGACACCCTTGATCTGCTGACCGAAGACTTCCAGCGGTTCTGCGCCGACTATGAAACGGGCATAGCTGATTGGGTAGCAGCCAACATCCCAGATGCTGCCACCGCCCATCGCCGCATCCAGGCGGATATTGACTTCGGTGTCGATTTTGAAGGTAAAGGCACCGCGCAGGGCCTGCAGTTTACCAATTGCGCCGTTTTGGACCAGCTCACGGGCTTTAAGGGTCTGGGGGTGATGGCGATACATGAAGGCCTCTGTGACTACTTTGCCATAGGTTTTTGCGGCGGCGGCGATCGCATCCACCTCGGCAGTTGTCAAACCCATGGGCTTTTCGCAGAGCACATGCTTACCAGCTCGCATAGCTTTTATGGTCCATTCGGTGTGCAGATGGTTGGGCAGTGAATTGTAAATGACGTCGATATCAGGGTCAGCCAGCATGGCTTCGTAGGAGCCAAAGGCTCGTTCGATCTTCCATTCGGCGGCATAGGCATCGGCCGAGGCCTGAGAGCGGCTGGCGACAGCTGTCAGCCGGTTGCGGGCGGAGGCTCGCAGGGGGGTAATGAGGGCACTGTTGATTTTGGCTGTGGATAGTAAGCCCCAGCGCAGTACAGAATTGCTCATAAGATTTCCTCTTTAGGGTCGTTGGAAAATATGGTGGATCATAAAAGCCTGGATTGTGATCTGAAGCCGTTGCACCTGTGCGAATTAATGCCAAGTGTAATGCTCAATACTGGGCGCGGACAGGGGATTACCAGTAATGCTGGACCAGTCCACGGATGCGCTCATCATAAAGGGCACGGATTTTGCCCATTGTGAGGGCGTCCAAACCGGGCAGGTCAGCAGATTTGATATTATCTTCGGCCTGGGCCGGATTCTTTGCGCCGGGAATGGCACAGGTGACTGCCTCGAACATCAGAATCCAGCGCAGGGCAAACTGTGGCATGCTCCAGCCTGCGGGAACATGCGCGCGCAATTCTTCCACAGCTTTCAGCCCGGTTTCGTAGTCGACACCAGAGAAGGTTTCGCCGCGGTCGAAGGCTTCGCCATGACGATTAAATGCGCGGTGGTCGTCGGTTTCAAAGCTGGATTTGAGGCTGAGTTTGCCGGATAATAAACCGCTGGCGAGCGGGACGCGGGCCAGGATGCCGATTTTGCGGCGGGCTGCTTCTGCGAAAAATAACTCAGCCGGGCGTTGGCGGAAGATGTTGAAAACAATCTGCACGGTTTGCACGTTGGGGTATTCGATTGCTTTGAGAGCTTCCTCCACCTTTTCTACGCTGACGCCGTAATGACGCAGCTTGCCAGCCTGGACCATGTCATCCAGGACTCCAAAGGTTTCAGGCATATAGTAGACTTCGCTCGGTGGGCAATGCAGTTGCAGCAGGTCGATGGCTTCGACATCAAGATTTTTCAGGCTGCGTTCTACGAAAGCATTCAGGTTTTCGCGGTTATAGCCTTTGGCAAGGTGTGGATCCAAGCGACGGCCAGCCTTGGTTGCCACGTAGATGGTTTCGTGGCGTTGCTTGCGCAGCTGCGCCACCAGGCGCTCCGAGCGCCCATCGCCATATACATCGGCGGTATCGATCAGGTTGACACCCAGATCAATCGAGCGGTTCAGGGCTGCCAGCGAATCGCGGTCGTCCACGCTGCCCCAGGAGCCGCCAATGGCCCAGGCGCCAAAAGAAACTGTTGATACCTTCCAACCGGTACGTCCAAGTTCGCGATATTGCATAGAAATCTCCCATGAATCAATTTTACTGCTGCCATCCGGGAAAATACAACCTCCTCTGTGCATAATGACAGAGGAGATTGCAGTCCAAGGAGGATGTCACGCCAGCCTAAAGGCCTTTGGACAGATGATAGTAAAGGTCATTCCAACGCAGCTTATCGCGGAACTCAGACAGCCTGGTGTTTTCGTCGATCAGCAGGAATTCAATCCCGGCTATATCGGCAAAATCTTGGAGATGTTCGGCCGTTACAGAGTAGCTGAAGCTGGTGTGGTGTGCGCCACCGGCATAGATCCAGGCGGCAGCAGCGGTCTTGAGGTTGGGACGCGGCAGCCAGAAGGCACGAGCCACGGGTAATTTGGGCAGCGGGGCATCGGTCGGAACCACATCGACAACATTGGCTACCATGCGGAAGCGTTGGCCCATATCCATGATGGATGCGCCAATGGCAGGGCCGGTGTTTGAGTCGAAGATCAGGCGGACCGGGTCGGCTTTACCGCCGATGGAGAGCGGCAGGATTTCCAATTTCGGTTTGTTGGAGGCGATCGATTCACATATTTCGAGCATGTGTGCACCCAGCACTTTGTCGCCAGAAGCGCTGAAGTGATAGGTGTAATCTTCCATGAAGCTTACGCCGCCTTGCATCCCGGCGCTCATGACCTTCATGGCGCGTACCAGGGCGGATGTCTTCCAGTCACCTTCCGCGCCGAAGCCATAACCATCGCGCATCAGGCGTTGGACAGCCATGCCGGGCAGCTGTGCCAGACCGTGCAGGTCTTCAAAGGTGGTTGTAAAAGCCGTGAAGTTTCCTGCGGACAGGAAGTTGCGCAGGCCGATCTCGATGCGCGCGCCTTCACGCAGGGAAGTATTGCGTTCGCCACCGGGTTTGAGGGCCGGAGCGACCTCATACTCATCCATGTATTGCTGGACGAGCTTGTCGATATCTGCATCGCTGGCCTGGTTGATAACCTTCACCAGGTCGCCCACCCCGTAGCCGTAGACATCGTAACCGAGCCTGATCTGGGCTTCAACCTTGTCACCTTCGGTGACAGCCACATCGCGCATATTGTCGCCAAAGCGGGCAACTTTTCCGCCCTGGGCGTCGGCCCAGGCGCTGGCTGCGCGAGTCCAGACACCAATCCCGTTCTGAACGTCTTCATCCCGCCAGAACCCGACGACCACCTTGCGGTTTAGACGCAGGCGGCTGCCAATAAACCCGAACTCCCGGTCGCCATGGGCGGCCTGGTTTAGATTCATAAAGTTCATGTCAATTTCGGACCAGGGGATTTCGCGATTGTACTGCGTGTGCAGGTGCAAGAACGGTTTCTTCAGCTGGGTTAGTCCGCCGATCCACATTTTGGCGGGGGAGAAAGTATGCATCCAGGTGATCAAGCCGATGCAATTTTTGGATGTATTGGCATCCAGGCACAGCTCACGGATGGCTTCTGGGGTGGTGAGCACTGGTTTGAATACGATCGTGACCGGGATTTGAGCTGACGCGTTCAGAAAGGCTGCAATCTCACGCGAGTGTTCGGCAACCTGTTCAAGGGTCTTCGGGCCATACAAATGTTGACTCCCGGTTACAAACCAGACTTCATTTTTTTTCAGGTTGATCATTAGTATTACTCCTTCAATTTGCCTATTTTCGCAAGGCGGAAGCAGGCAGGTGGATGATTTTGTTTTCCTGTAATGGCTAGAAATGACACAGGTAAAAGATAATTTATTTTTCAGGTTGTTTTGTGCTAACTCGCCAGGGAGTCGGACACAGAAGAATGATAGTTTGTGGACGGCAATCCGTGCACGATGCGGGAAAGCCCAGCGATTATTTTGCGTTAGAGCGGCAATATCAAGATGATAAAGGCGCCCAGGAAGGTGCCGTAAATAAATACTTTGTTTTCACTTGCCCATGTAAAAATCAGGTTCGGCTCGGGTAGGTTTGAGCAAACGCTGGCATGTTCTGGTGTTGACTCTTGAGCATGCCAGCGTTTGGTTCGTTGAGATGGATTACTTCTTTGCTTCAGCCTTGATATGCTTGAGACGCTTCATCACGTCATTCTCACCACGGCCAAAATAATCATGCAGGGCGATGTATTCGTTGAAGAGTTTGTCGTAGACCTGTTTGGCCTGCAGGTTGGGTTTGAAAGTTTCGTCTTTTAGTCTGCTCATTTGGGCGGCGGCAGCATGGATCTGGTCGTAGCCACCGGCAGCCTTGCCAGCTGCTACAGCACCAAACATGGCAGAACCCAGCGCAGGTGTTTGACCGGAGGCGGAGACCTTGAACTCACGACCGGTTACATCTGCGTAGATCTGCATCAGCAGTTTGTTCTTTTCCGGCAGCCCGCCACAGGCCACCAGCTCGGTGACTGGGACACCGTTATTCTCGAGAGCTTCCACGATGACCCGCGTTCCATAGGCTGTCGCTTCGATCAGGGCCCGGTAAATTTCTTCTGGTCGGGTCAGGAGTGTCGCCCCAATCAATAGACCGGTCAGATCTGCATCCACCAGCACAGAGCGGTTGCCATTCCACCAATCCAGGGCTAACAGACCACTCTCGCCCGGTTTGAGCATGGCGGCCTTTTCTTCCAGCAGTTGGTGGATATTGATACCGCGCTTTTCGGCTTCGCGTTCATAAGAGCCGGGTACGCAGTTTTCTGTAAACCAGGCGAAATGATCGCCAACACAGGATTGCCCGGCCTCGTAGCCAAACAAACCGGGCAGAATGCCGTCTTCCACGTACCCGCAAATGCCGGGCACAAGGTGTTCTTCCGTGCCCAGAACCATGTGGCAGGTGGATGTGCCCATGATCATTACCATGCGGCCTGGTTCCACCACGGTGGTGGCGGGGACGGCCACATGTGCATCCACATTGGCGACGGCTACGGCCGTGCCTGGTTTGAGCCCGGTCCACTGGGCAGCCTGGGCTGTGAGACCACCGGCCTTATCGCCAATCGGGCTGATATTGCGGGTCATCTTTTCGTCAATGACATTTTCGAGCAGGGGGTTGAGTGCGGCGAAATAAGCTTTGCTTGGAAAACCTTCGCGTTTTGACCATAAGGCCTTGTAGCCGGCGGTGCAGCTGTTGCGAGTTTCCACACCAGTCAACTGCCAGATTACCCAATCGGCGGCTTCTAGCAGGCGGTCGGCGGCGGCATAGATCTCTGGCGCCTCGTTTGCAATCTGCAGGGCTTTTGAGAAAAACCATTCGGATGAAACCTTGCCGCCATAACGTTCAAGCCAGGTTTCTCCCATGGCGCGCGCAGTTTCATTGATTGTATCGGCTTCAGGCTGGGCAGCATGGTGTTTCCAAAGCTTTACCCAGGCGTGTGGTTTTGCGCGGAATTCAGGCAGCCAACATAAGGGAGTGCCATCTGCCTTGGTCGGCAGCATAGTACAGGCTGTGAAGTCAACCCCGATTCCAATCACGTCCGCGGGATCAACCCCGGATTGCTTTAAGACGGCAGGGATGGTGATTTGAAAGGTCCGGATGTAATCCTGGGGGTCCTGAAGCGCCCAGTCCGGTTCCAGGCGCACGCCACTTTCTGGCAGGCGTTCGTCGATAACTGAATTCGAATATTGGTAGACAGCCGTGGCTACTTCGCGACCATCGGAAACATCCACCAACATCGAACGACCTGATTCTGTCCCGAAATCTACACCAATTGTGTACTTTGCCATAACGCCTCCTAGATTTGGATCATAATTTTGAGACCTTCGCGCCGTTGCGCAGTTTCAAAGGCTTCGGCAGCTTGCTCCAAGCGAAATCGATGAGTTATGAGCGAACGCACATCGACTTGGCCGCTTGTAACCAGGTCGATTGCGCGTGGATAGGTGAGTTTCATGCGGCGAACCAACTTGATGGTCAGGCCTTTGCGGCGCGCCACGGAAGCTGGGAAGGAGGTTTTGTCATCAGATGGAATGCCAACCAGGATCAGTTTTCCGCCAGGGATGACTGTATCGACGGCGGCTTCAACTGCGTTCTGGTTGCCAGCCACTTCGAAGACAACATCCAAGCCGCGACCTGCGCTGGCTGCCAGGATTAAATCTGTTCCACGCTGGTCTTCGGCAAGGATAGCATGCTGGGCTCCAAGGGCGCGGGCGGCGTCCACCCGATGTTGGAGAATATCCGTGGCGATAATATTGGTCGCTCCCGAAAGTTTTACCAACTGCAAGATCAACAAACCGATTGGCCCACAGCCAATGATCCCAACAGTCATTCCGGTTCGCAGATGGGCCAGGTCAAGCGCGTGGATGGCTACGCCCAGCGGCTCCAGCATGGCGCCATCATCATTCGATATTGAATCTGGAATGCGGAACAGGCATTTTTCATCCCAGGCCATAAACTCGCGCAGGGCGCCATCCTGCCCGCCGTGTCCGGCAAAAATAACCGTGGGGCACAGGTTTGGATGGCCGCGCAAGCAATATTCACAGCTTCCACAAGGGATAGCTGGTTCAACAGCCACGCGTTCTCCGTTTTGGGTGCTGGCTGAAAACTCGTGACCCAGGATAAGTGGGGCGGCCAGGCGCGCATCGCCAATACCTTGTTCGTTGAACCAATGCAAATCGGACCCACAGATACCTACCGAATTGAGTTTGAGCAGTTGTTGGCCTGCGCATGGAACAGGTTCAGGTTCATCATGCAGCCGTAGATCCCGAGGCCCGTGCAGTCGGAGAGTTATCATTTAGGCAATATTTTAACCAAATATAGAATGTTAGCGTTCCCGTTATCGTTCACAAATCATTATAACAAAGGTATAATCAATGTACAAGTTTTTTAGCCTATTCCCCTGGAATCCTATGGCAATCCAACGTTTACAAAAGGTCACCATTAAAGATATTGCTAAAATGTGCAATGTCTCCACGCAAACAGTCTCGCGCGTGATCAATAATCGTCCAGATGTTTCGCCTGATACCAGGGAAGCGGTTGAAAAAGCTATTGCTGAAATGGGGTATCAGCCAAGCGCTTTGGCGCGCAGTCTTGTGCAGCAACGCAGTTATACACTGGGCGTCATTATTGCAGGGTTGAAATATGTCGGTGTTTCGCAGACTTTGAACGGTATCACTGAGCAATGTGAAGCTTCTGGTTACGCTCTTTTGATCAAGGAATTACCACGTTTTGATACATCGAATATTGTCCAGGTGATCGAATCGTTGATTGCGCATCATGTGGAAGGCATAATTTTCGCCGCTCCAGAGCTGAAAGAAAACGTAAAAATTGCCCAGGCTCAACTGCCCACGTTTTGTCCACCGATTATCTTTCTAAAAAGCCAGGCGACTCCCAATTACGCGACTGCCAGCGTGGATAATTATGGTGGCGCGCGCCGGGCAGTGGAATATTTATTTTCAGTTGGCAGGCACAAGGTAGGATTAATTACCGGACCGCTGGATTGGCTTGAGGCTCGCCAACGCAAACAAGGTTGGGAAGATGCGCTCAGCTCGGTGGGGGATGATTATGAGCAGCGCTGGACGCAGGGAAATTGGTCATCTTCCAGCGGAGAATCGGCTTTTGCTGAGCTGGTCCAGAAGTTTCCTGATATGGATGCAGTCTTCGTCAGTAATGATCAGATGGCGTTAGGCGTGTTGCATTACACCCATGTGCACGGTATCCGAGTACCAGAGGACATGGCGATCATCGGTTTTGATGATCTGGTTGAATCGGCTTATTACACTCCCAGTCTTACGACTGTTACTCATCCGTTACGCGAATTAGGCATTCTGGGGGTCAAAACCATCCTTGCACAAATCGAGGGAACGGAATCCCGGTTTTCCGGGAAAGTTCTGGTACTTAAGACCGAATTGGTGGTGCGCGAGAGTACCCCAAAAAGCTAATTTTTTTTCAAGCATACTTGTTTCCAAAGCCAAAGCCTTCATCGTCGAGAACCCGAAGCGTTGAGCTACGGTTTTGTCTGAACCGCAAAGAATTATATTACCTTACGGAACCTTGCTTGGTGTCTTTGTCATCCCGTTTTTTGTGCTCAAGTGTAAGACAATTGATGTGTTTTCCTCGCAAGTTATCCACGAGAGATAATTTCTTCTCTGTTTGTTTCCCCGGGTGAGAAAACACAAAGAATAGCTTTGTTCATGAAGAATTCTGTAATGGTAGGTTAGACAAAGCAGCCGCTTCGATTTGTCATTGTTATACTTAGTTGGGCTTATCGTTTGTCAAGAAGCCCATTTGGACGCGGACGAGCGCGGATTTTCGCGGATAAGACCT
>CAINXK010000448.1 GCA_903854805.1 uncultured Anaerolineae bacterium | reverse complement strand
CAACGATCCATGGCACGAAAAAATGATCAGTCAGATTCAGCAGGCCAAAGCCCGCCAGGGAACTGTAATCGCAGTCGCCACCGATGGGGACGAAATTATCCATGGCATGGCCGACCATACTCTCTGGGTACCAGATTGCCCATGGATGCTCTCACCGGTTGTAACCGTGATCCCCTTGCAGTTACTGGCCTATCATATCGCCAGTATCCGTGGGCTGGATGTCGATCAACCCCGCAACCTGGCCAAAAGCGTCACGGTTGAGTAAGACAGAGCGAAATAAATTTTTAATTGGTGATTTAAAATAAAGTCGTTCCACGTTGAAATAAAGTCGTTCTATTTGGTAGCTATGTAACTGGACTTAGGTCGGAAATTCTGAATATTGGTAACTGATGTCGAAAGTTAGTAACTGGTTTTTATAAATAAAAGGCGCACTCGTGCGAAATTCCGAGTGCGGCCTTTTATTTTCCGCCTGAATGGTTCTTTTCAACAATTCAGCTAAGGAATGGCTAAAAAATAACTTACCTGTTTGCCGATGAAAGGATTTATCCTCAGGAAAAAGAGCCAGAGGATACTGCGGTGGAAGCTCCATATTCAGAAACAATAACCGAAAACATGAAGTTCATCTTTTCTCAACTCTCTGAAAAAGATCGCCGCTTATACGCTGGGTTAGAAACTCAGAAACTGCAACGAGGCGGCCAGAAGTACATAGCGGACTTGCTTGAGTGCTCACCCAAAACCATTCGACGCGGCGAAAAGGAATTGGAAGAAAAGCAATTGTTGCCTGCAAAAGATCATATTCGCCACAAAGGTGGTGGTCGGAAACGCATCTTGGATAAACATTTGGAACTCAACGAGATGTTTATCCAAGCGATAGAAGAAAACACGGCTGGTAGCCCAATGAATGAGGAAATCCGCTGGACAAACCTCACGCCGGACCAAATTGCTGAGAAAATATCAACGGAAGTGCGATCAGTGAGCGCTTATACGGTGAAGCAGCTGCTCAAAAAGAATAAATTCAAGAAACGTAAAGCCCGCAAAAGCCTGAGCTTGGGAACGAGCCTCTTCCGGGACGAACAATTCAAAAACATTGCCACACTCAAAAAGGATTTTTTCGCGGCAGGACTACCAATTATTAGCATCGATACCAAGAAGAAAGAGCTTTTGGGCAATTTGTATCGGGATGGGCGTCTGTATACGAAAGAAGTTATCCGGGTTTACGACCATGATTTCCCTTACTTGGCGAGTGGCATTGTCATTCCGTACACTATTTATGACATCCGGCATAATCGAGCCTATGTCTATCTTGGAACTAGCAAAGATACTGCAGAATTTGTCGCCGATTGTATTCGGCACTGGTGGTTCAGCTATGGAAGCGAACTTTATCCTGCTGCATCTGCTTTGTTGATATTGGCAGACGGTGGTGGCAGCAATTCGTCTCGCCATTTTGTTTTCAAATCCGAACTCGAAAAGCTGACCAATGAGTTATCCATCGAAATCCGTATGGCGCATTATCCGCCATACTGCTCCAAATGGAACCCGGTTGAACATCGCGTTTTTCCACATTTGACACGAGCCATGCAAGGTGTCATTCTTACCAGCCACAAATTGGTGCAGTCCTTGTTTGAAAGAGTAACCACTCGCACTGGACTGAAGGTTATTGTAAATATCATCGAAACCATCTACCAAACCGGACGAAAGGTCGCTGATGACTATAAAGATACCATGCACATTGTTTTTGATGATTACTTGAGCAGATGGAACTACCGAGCCATACCATCGGTAGCACCACTTTGAGGTAACTTATTCTTTCGACTTTCCTAACATCAAATTTGGCAAGATGCTATAATTGATTATTAGTAAAACATTAGCCTTAGATTTCCCGCGAATGTATTTACAAGAAAATTTTAGTGGGTAAATTTTGTAATATCTGTTTTCATTATTTGTACCATCAAGTGGGAAATATTTTTATGGCAACAGGACGCAGCACACAGCTCACCCGGCAAATTGGTGAATATCTCACTGCTGCAAAACTTGGCAGGCTTGGATATATTGCAACACCCTTTGCTGGTAATGTCCCAGATTTTGATTCGTTAATCGCAGATGATGAAGGTCGCTCAATTCCAGTTCAAGTAAAAGCAATTAATGGCGGCTCTTGGCAATTTCAAATTACCAAGTTTTTAGATGTTGAAATTATTGATGAAGTCCAGTACGTCAAAGGTGAACAAAAATTACCGAAGCCAAACCTTGTGTGTATTTTTGTTTTGTTATCAGAAGACGAAAAAGACGACTTTTTTATTTTCCAATTAAGAGATTTACAGATATTTTTTTCAAAGAATTACAAAGGTGGTCGCCGAATAAAGAATCCGCAATCGTTGCATTGTGCTATTCTTCCAAAAGACCTTGAGTAATTCAGAAATAATTGGTCTTTGATTGAGAAATCCTTGAAACCTGCGTAGTGGGATAT
>CAINXK010000447.1 GCA_903854805.1 uncultured Anaerolineae bacterium | reverse complement strand
TCAGGATAGTTACATTAAGTTGATCTACCTGCGCTCCCGATTTTTATCCCCCGAGACCGGACGGTTTCTTACCAAGGATTCCTGGCAGGGTGATTATAACAGACCAGGATCGCTCAATAGGTGGAATTACGTTCAATCGAATCCCATTACCAGAATCGATCCATCGGGTTTTATGCCCACTTGTGGCGAAAACGATATGAATTGTGATGGAATAGATGATTACACTCGCCCCGCTAACCCATCGGAATCACCAATTGACTATTTGCAAGACACCCAAGAAACCTATTTTACTCGAAGCATTGAAAGCAGTGACAAAGATGCAGATGCCTACATTGCTGTAGCCGGACCAGATGCCCCGGTTACTCCACTTGATTATTTTATTGCAGCCGTTGATTGTGCAACGTATTTAGAACAATTTGAATGGTGGAATAAGTTTACAAGAGGGGGTGCAGGATACGGTCCGGATGCTAAGAGTGTCGTTTATTATTATCGGGCTGCTACAGGAATAAGAACGGATGATTTACATGGAATTGTAGTATCTCATGTCGAAATTTACGCCTACACAACAGTAGATAAAGTGTTCATAACAACAAAAGTATCCGATAGATATGGTTCAGTTGTATACAATAAAAGATCTCCATCAATAGCAGAGTCGCTGAGCAGTAACATCTATAGAAGTTCACACTCATATCATTATGACCCTCAAATTTTTATACCTGAAACTACAGATCAATATAAAATAACAATTGAGGTTTATTTTTCCACTCCGATAAGAAATTTAAAAGGAAAAACAGTTCATGAAATCGATTCCTAAAATTTTTCTAATCGTGGCTTTCTGCTTTCTTTTGACCGGGTGCGCTTCTGAAATTGATGACACACCTCTCCTGCCCAATCTAGGAATCCAAGATAGTTTATTAAATAAAGATTTGAGAGTAACAGCGCCAGCGGTTTGGAACAATTTCAACAAGAAAGAAGATTGGATTACACTGGAAATAACTTTAGTTACCAATAAACAAATTATTACAAACCCAGACTTTAATGCAGAAATTTATTTATATGATGATACGAAGAAAGAATGGAAAAAAATTAAAAACTTAGGAAACTATGAAACTCCCCCTGATAAAATTATCTTGCATCAAGGAGATATTGAGGACCTATCTGTTTTACCAGAATTATCAAATACTCCTGCTTCTCAAAGCAAGGTGCTTATATTTGTATCGGGAAATGTTGTTGAAAAAGGACACACAACAAACAAAGTAATTGGAACCCATATCATTTTGCATTTAAAACCTTAATTGAGGAACAGACAGATTCGAAATGTCATCCGTGGATCGCTGACCGAGAGATTATTCTCTCAAAACAAGACCCAACAGTCGAATAAAGTTAATGTAGACCAATAGACCTGCATCCGTTATTCAGTAGAAAATTTTGTAATTGACAAAACCCAAAAAGATTCCTTCGGCTTACAACGAACAACAAAAAACCTTGATTATCGAATTAGAAACAATGTCCTTTCCCAACATAAAAGACGAACCAGCTGGAAACCAGCCCGGCTCGCCTTTGAATTGGGGGCACTATTATTGTACCCCTATCGGGGCATGCATAGCACGCCTGTCAACTGGCGCAAAGCACCTTAAAAACTTCAGACCTGCATAGGTTCACCTCCGCTCAGCGAGAGAATCCCATTCTTCAGCGCCTGCAAGACCTCGCGCTGCTGCTCATTGAGCGTGCCGCTGCCCAAAGAGTCGACCAGTGCGATCAATTCTGCTGGGGTGGAAAGCGGGATTTGTTTGTTCTCGCTCAGTTCAAACAGGTTCTCGACCTGGCCCATCGCCCGGTAGTAGTCCGCAGCCAGGGTGCCGTCATATAAACGAGCGTAGCCCAGGGTCGTTTCCACCTTTTCATGGCCGAGCAGCGCCTGCACACTGGTTACCGGCGCGCCCGCGTTCAACAACAACGTTGCGCAACTATGTCTTAATTGGTGCGGAGAAAACCTCACCCCGCAGCGCCTGCCGTAGGTTTGCAAGCGCACCTGGCAGTAGCGCGATGTAAGCGGTTGGTGGCGATGGCTGAAAACCAAATCGGTTGGCTGTTTTGCTACTCCGGGTTCGGCCAGCCAGGTTTGCAAGGCCCGGATCGTGACCGCGTCCAGAAACACAAGCCGGTCTTTCAGCCCCTTGGACTGTTCGATGCGGATGCGGTGTTCATCAAAGCTGATCTTTTCCAGCCGCAGGCGGCGAACTTCGCCGGTACGCAGACCGCTGTGGAGCATGAGATGCAGCCAGGCGCGGTCCATGATCCCCATGCGCCGCTGACCGGCATGTTTGGAAAGGGTTTCGAGTTCATTTTCGGCGAAAAGACGGCGTAATTCAGAGATCGGTACATCCCGCGGCAAGAGCGGCCCGCTCTGGATGGACTGGACCAGCAACATCCGCTGGCAAATCACGGCGCCGTTTTCATCCTGGAAACGCAAAAAAGCCTGCAAATGGGCCAAACGGCAGTTGATCGTATTGGGATGCCGGTTCTTTTCCAGGGCTTCATCCACGCAGCAAAACCATCTTTGCGGCGTGATGTCGCTCATGGAGTTGAGCGGCGCGCTGGCCTGCATTGAGCGCAGCACACCACAGATCTGGCTGAGCAGTTCCATGCTGCGCCTATGCCGGTCTTCCACCCGCCAGCTTTTCTGCCGGTGGGCAATGAACTCCCGGATTGCTTCACACAGCCAATCCGGCAGGCTGTTCAGGTGATACTCCCAGCGCAGAATGCGCGGCCGGACAGGCTTTTCCTGTCCGGCAAGCAAATACTCGCCAAATTTCTTCAGCCCTTTGCAATAACTCTGCTGAGTGGACAGGCTGAGCAAGCCCTGGGTAAGATGAACGCGAACCCGTTCAAGATCGGTCTCGGCATGGATGGCCCAATACGGTTTGTTGAGATAACCCAAAGCCAAACGCGCGGGAACAGAGTAATGGTGCAGGGTTGAGCCTTCGTAGCCATCCATTTGCAACCACTCGCAGAACTTTTTAAAGAACCTGCGGTTGGCTTCCGGCCAATTTGCCAAAGGCGTGACTGCGCTATCGCTGGGTGTGGTAAGCTTAAAGTGATGTCGTCGCTGACCGGTGCTGCGCGTCATGCCACACCTCCTTGGTCCAGGGTGATACGCTCCATCACCTGTTCCATGGCCGCTTCGTAATCGGTCTGCACCTGCCGGTCGGAGATGTGCAGGTAAACTTCGGTGGTGTGCAGGCGCGCATGGCCCAACAATTTCTGGATGGTGGTGACGGGCACGCGGGCTTCGACCATGTGACGCCCAAAAGTGTGGCGTAGTTGGTGACAGGTGAGCCATATCCCAGCGCGCTCGCAATAGGCCGCCAGTTGAAGCTGGATGCCGGTGACGGTGATCCGCTTCCCGAATTTATTGAGGAAGACCGCCTGGTCACTGCCCTGCGAACGCTCGGCCAGCCAGGTTTCCAGCGCCGACAGCGCTTGCGACGAGAGATAGACAACCCGTTCCTTGTCGCCTTTCCCATGCAGCCAGAGTCTTGGCAGGCTGCCGGGAGTGGCATGTAAATACAAATCACCCAGCGAGAGATTGCGGATCTCGCCAACGCGCAGGCCGCACCTTAACATCAGCAGGAAAATTGCCCGGTCACGGTGGGAGCTGACGACCGCAAATAACTGCTCCAATATTTGATCCTGCACATCGCGCGGCAGGCGCTGCCCCTGGTGAATAAAATGTCGCCGTGGGCGCACCGGGTTGAGCGGGGCGTTATCCTGCATCATCGCCAGGTAACGATAGAACGAACACAACGCCGCCAGGCGACGGTTAATGGTGGCGATGGCATGCCCGGCTTTCTGGCAGTCCTCGATGAAAGCATCCACATCCTTTGGGCTGACTTCTTCCAGTGGTTTGGCCACCCAGGCGAAGAAGTGTTTCAGGTCGCTGGCATAATGGATGGGCGTGCTGCTGTGTGGGGCCCTTCGGCGCAGCCATTTCTGGAATTGACCAATTTCTGATAACATAAGACGTGCCTCCTGTTGAATGAGTTGGATGGAAAACCTTGGCGGGTTTCGTCCAGCTTATCACCGGGAGGCTATTTCAGACAAGATTTGTCTTGATTTTACTTAATGTAAGGGGGATTACAGTGA
>CAINXK010000446.1 GCA_903854805.1 uncultured Anaerolineae bacterium | reverse complement strand
TGCTGACAACCCATAAGGAAGCCTGGGCCAGGATGGAGATTCCCGAGCGGATTGCTCTGCTCGATCAACTCAAAGCCGATTTACCAGGGATTGAAAATCGTTGGGTGGCCGCGGGTCTGGCTGCCAGGGGCGCAAAAACAGAATCTCTGACCGATGGTGTGGAGTGGACAAACTTCAGCCTCGTGTATAAACAGATCCGCGCCCTGCGCCAGTCTTTGCAGGATATATCCCGCTTTGGGAAACCTCGCCTGCCCGGGAAGGTCTACACTCGCTACAGTGGGCAGGTGGTAGTGCAGGTACACCCGGTTGGCTGGATGGAACAAGTAGCGCTGGCGGGCATGCGCGCAGAAGTATGGATGGACCCGTCCGTTTCGCTGAAGAACGGTGATATCCCCCAGGCTTCCTTTTACAAACAGAAAGAGAAAAAAGGCCAGGTCTGTGTCATTCTTGGTGCTGGAAATGTCGGCGCCATGGTTCTGGCAGATGTAATGAACAAGCTGTTTGTTGAGGGGCAGGTGGTGGCGTTGAAAATGAATCCGGTCAATGCCTACCTGGGACTGCTCATTCAAGAAGGATTTAGAGCCCTGATTCAGGCCGGGTACTTGCAAGTCTTGTATGGCGGCGCACAGGAAGGCGGATTTTTGACGAACCACTCACAGGCAGATACGGTGCATATGACTGGCTCCATCCGCACTTTTGAAGCGATTGTATTTGGGCCCGGCGCGGAAGGCCAGGAGCGCAAACAAGCCCGCGAGCCCCGCTTCACCAAAAATTTTACCGCTGAACTGGGCAATATTTCCCCGGTTATCATCGTACCAGGGCCCTGGACGGAGCAAGATATCCAAAAACAAGCCGCGCGCATCGGATCGTGGCTGACGATCAATGCCGGGTGTAACTGCGCCTCTCCGCGTATGCTGATCCAGATGAAAAATTGGCAGCACAGACAAAAGCTCCAGCAGGCGATCGCGCAGTTCCTGGCGGGCATAGAAACTCAAAAGGCGTTTTACCCGGGCTCATCGCAACTCTACCAGGATTTCACGCAGGCTCACCCGCAGGCTTTGAAGCTGGGAAATGCACCAGAAGGTCACCTGCCTTGGACTTTCATCCAGGATGTGGATTCAACGAATGTTGATGAAATTTGTTTCCGCCGTGAACCGTTTATGAGTCTTTTTTCTGAGACAGCCCTGGAAGCGGGCAGCGTCGTTGAATTCATCCACGATGCGGTCAGATTTGCAAATGAGCGCTTATGGGGCACCCTGTGCGCCAGCATTGTTGTGCACCCGGCCTCCATGAAAGACCCGACAGTGGCGGCTGCCGTGGACGAAGCCGTGGCAAACCTGCGTTATGGGTCGGTAGCGGTCAATTTTTGGGGCAGCCTGGGTTTTTATTTTCCGCTAACCCCCTGGGGCGGATACCCAGGTAGTGATATTTACGATATACAGTCAGGGACAGGGGTTGTAAACAACCCTTTGATGTTTGACCGCTCGCAAAAATCGGTCTGCTATGCTGAATTTAACCCCGTCGCGGACCCTCAGCTTGCCAATCTCAGCAAAGGTTACCTT
>CAINXK010000445.1 GCA_903854805.1 uncultured Anaerolineae bacterium | reverse complement strand
GCATCCTTCAGCCCGCCAGAGAGCGGGCCGGGGCGATAGAGCGCCAGCGCCGCCATGATGTGGTCTTCCGTGCGGGCGTGGATCTCGCGCAGGGTGGCGCGCATGCCGGGGCTTTCGATCTGGAAACAGCCGATAGTCTGGCCGGTTTCAATGCGGTCGGCGGTGGCGGGGTCGATCTGCGGGGTGGCATCCAGCACCGCCAGGCGGGTGGCATAATGTTCGGGTTGATTTTCCTGAATGAACTCGGCCACGTCGCCCAGCACAGTCAGCCCGCGGATACCGAGCAGGTCGATCTTGACCAGGCCCATGGCCTCCACCGATTCCAGGTCAAACTGGGTGATGACGGTGCGTTTGCTGCCAGAACTCATGACCGGTACCAGGTCGGTCAGCGGGCCGGGGGCTACGATGACGCCGCCCGGATGGACGGAGAGATGGCGAGGCAGTTTGAGGATGGCTTCCGACTCTTCAAAGATCTGCTGGTAGGCGGGGTAGGCGCTGCGCAGCTCGGAAAAGGGCGATGGCGTTTCTCCGTTTGCGTCTTTTTCTTCAAAACGAGCCCAGAAGGCATGCGGCAGCCGGTTGACCATCTCGCGGATTTTGGCGGGTTGCAGTCCATGCGCCTTGGCCACATCGCCCAGGGCGGAACGCGGCCGGAAGCGGTTGATGGTGGCTACCATCGCAACGCGCTCAGCGCCATAGGTATCAAAAACATGCTGGATGACACTTTCGCGGCGGTTGGAACACAGGTCGGTGTCGATATCGGGGGGCGTACTGCGGGCCGGGTTGAGAAAGCGCTCGAAGTACAGGTTCAGGCGCAGCGGATCTGGGCTGGTGATGCCCAGGCAGTGCGCCACCAGCGATGAGGCCGCCGATCCGCGTGAGGAGTAGGGCACGCCAGTTGCGCGGGCAAAGTTCAGCAGGTCTTCGACGATCAGGAAGATGGGTTCAAAGCCCATACGGGCAATAACCGTGATCTCGTGCTCGAGCCGGGCCTGGATTTCGGGCGTCAGGCTGCCATAGATGCGCAAGGCCCCGGCCTCGGCTTTTTGGCGCAGGAGCTGGCTGGCTGTTTGACCGGGCGGCAGCGGCACGGTTGGCATATGCGCCTGGCCCAACGGCAGCTCCAACTGGCAGCGCTCGGCGATTTCCAGGCTGGCTTTGAGGGCCTTGGGGAAATGTTGGAAGCGGATCTCCATTTCGCGGGCGCTGGTGAAGTAGGCGTTGGGTGGGGCTAATTCTTCAGGTTGGAGTTTTTCAAGCGGTTTGATCTGGCGGATGGCGGCCAGGGTGCGCTGCAGGCTGGCCTGGTTGGGGTTCAGGTAATAGACCGGATGGCTGGCCAGCAGTGGCAGGCCAAATTCGCGGGCCAGGTAGGTGCGTGGCAGGCCCTGGGTTGGGTCTGGCATGCTCAGGTACAGGTGTTTGGGGAAGATTTCTTTGAGTGCGCCGAGGCTGGTTTCGTTGTGTGCCAGTGCGATCAGGTTGCTGGCATGTGCGTCCAGCAAGGCCAGCGGGCAGGCGGCGCCTGGGTCGTCGCGCAGGGCCAGGGAGCTGCTGATGCGGCACAGGTTGGCCCAGCCGGCCAGGTTGGTGGCCAGCAGCTGCAGCCGGCTATTTTCAAGATTGATTTCCAATCCCAGGATGGGCCGGATGCCGGCCTCGCGGCAGGCCTGGACGAATTCGATCGCGCCGGTCAGGGTGTGGTGGTCGGTCAGGCCCAGGGCCGGCATGCCGCTGGCCCTGGCCGCCTGGACCAGTTCGGCCGGAAGCGGCAGTCCTTCCAGGAGCGAGTAGGCCGAGTGAGTGCTGAGATGGATGTACATTGGTTTGATTCTAATTCTTTAATCGGGCGGAATCGGAATCAATCTGGTTTTTGTGGGTCAGGTTTGCCGGGGTGGTGGGGATGATAAGTTACATGAGTGAAGTCTAATTTGATTAGCGGTGCCCCATGACTATTCAAAGCGTCCCACTATAAAATATACAAAAGACACCCGCTGGCTTGACGAACTGTATGAAAAGAAGCAGGTTAGTAGTTTGACCGCGCAGACCTAGAACAAGGCGGTTGAGTACGAAGTTAGCCAATCCAGAGCGCAATTCACAGAAATTGAAAAGGTGCTTTCTGACTACGAAAAACAATTCAACACGTCCACCGTTGAGTTTTTCAAACGCTATCAGGCAGGACAGACAGATGACAGCACTGAATCAATGGAATGGGCATCGCTGGCGCAAATGGCGAAAAGTATTCGCGAACGACTTGCCATGCTCTCTTGCCAGGTTAAAGATATTGGCCAGAGACGGCTCAAAAGCCCCTGTTTTTACCCTGCAATTTATTCAAGTACCTTGCCGTTTAGAACTGGCCTAAGCTTCCTGGTTGATACCCAAATATGCATAAGCCGCCGCAATGGCAAGCCCCAACCAGGATTGCCCAATATCAGTGAGCGGTTGAAGGACTCCTGGGTGATTCAAAAAGCCAACGATGAACGCCAGTAGACCGAATAACGTCCAGACCAACAGATACGCCATGGTAGTGTATTTCAGAATCGATTTTGCCTGTTCACTAGGATTGTTATCCAAAACGCGAGCAACTGGTGTTTCTCCAGGTTTCGCAATGGCTAGTTCTGCAATTACCAGTGCCGATACCAGGCCACCAACCGTAGCCATCGTCATGGACATTCCGCTCGTAAAATCATCTTTTGAGTACGATTTACAGACTGCCCCTTTGCTGATACAACTTGTCACCATAAGAGCCACGATGACTGTATACACATACAGCCCGAGAAGTATGACCGCAACGACGCCACCGAAAATAGATTTCTGAGACATAATTTTTTGGGCAATCCTATTCAGAGCAATGAATAGAAAAACCTTCTCCTTTTTTTTGTGATTTTGGGATTGCTCTCCCTTGAAGGAAGCCTTTCTTTTGAGTTAAGCTCATCACGATAAAACTATAGGATATTAATTTCGACATGACTTCAACAGAAGCCCACAACGGTTTACGGACTGGCGGGAGGCGTAGACACGCGATTGCTGCCGTGACCAAAAAGACATCACCACCGTCCCTGCATACGTTAATTGTACAACTTATTTTGTCAAGGAGTGTACAGCATATTTTTTTCCGGCATTGGAAGATCAGTTTTCGATGGATTGGATGATCTGCGTAGATTGGCGTATGGCTGGCGGTAATGCGGATGGCGATTATGATCAGGCCAATATTTCATCTGGGAAAATTACAAGGAGGCGGGATAAGCGGGGGAGTCAGAATAATACTCGAAAACCGCGATGGATCCCATTTGTCGAAGCGTAGCAAAGGTGGGTGCTGACTTACCACCAGAATATTTATCGAGATTCGTTTTTGAAACGCTTGATCCTATTTTGAATGTCGGATACAACTCCATTAATTTCCGAAAAATCATTCTCGTCCATATATTTGGATAATTCGCTTAATAATGCAGGTACATCAGGCTGGTAATAGTGAAGCAAGGTTGCTATGTCATTTTCGTAAATGCCCACTCTGGAAAAGTTGCCTTGCCGGTACATAGATGGCAGAGCATACAGCTTCAATAATAATAAACCTTCTACTGTCGCCAGTGGAATATTACGGTCTAGAAAGTTTTGAACCTTTGAATAATCGCTATGAACTTTCTTGAAAAGCGGGTTTTGTGTTAGCAGAACATCAATTTGCAATTCATTGTAAGTTGCTCGAACAAAGTACATATCCTGGCTTGAAATTTTGAGTTCAGGTAACTTTTCAAGCGATGAAACAGCCATGAGTAAATCTAAATCTTGAGTGTTTCGCCCTTCGACATAATGAAGAATGGCAATTCCCCCAACAAGAACATAATCAATCTTTCGATTTTCTAAAACAGAAAAAAAATCTTGGACAGACTGGAATAAAGAATCAGAATTCAACATGCCACCTCCCCAATTTTTGAGGTTGAATACAACGGAATTGCGAATGACATCACCGATTTGAACGCTACTCTGAATAGTCATATATATTTCCTACAACAAGTCTAGCATAAAAGTGATGATGTTTTGGTAAGTGGTTACTCAACAGATCCCGTTCCATGCAAGCGCGTGACCAAAAAGACATCACCACCCTCCTTGCATACGTTAATTGTACAACTTATTTTGTCAAGGAGTGTACAGCATTTTTAATTTCTGGCGTCTGAAGATCAGTTTTCGATGGGGTTGGATGATCTGCGTAGATTGGCGTATGGCAATTGTGATCACAACAGGGGTGCGGCTGGCGGTACTTCGGGGGGCGAGGGGATGATGCGGACAAATTTGACCCACTTCGCGTTGACGTTCAAACTTTCAAGCTTCCAGCCTTCATTGGACCATGAACGGGTGTCCCGATGGTTGGCTTCCGTCTCATGTTCCCACCATCGCTGGTCTTCATAGGCGGAGGCGGGCAGTAGTGCATTATTTAATATTCCTTCGATTTGTTCAAAACCAAGCGTAACTTCACCTTGGTCGATAGGAAGACCACGTAAGTAATTTTCAAGCGGCGTATATTTTCCAGCCATCAACCATCTCCATCTAAGCTCTTCGCGTGAAGCGAAAGTTTCATGTCTGGTTAGGGCGTGGCGGCGGGGTGAGCAATTGCCCTGCCGCCCATAGTGGGCTTGATTGGGATAAAAATTACTTTTTTCTTAATACCAACCCATTTTGTCCACCAAAAAAGGTTAGACCATCAGGGACTTTTTTATGTGAAACAAGCTCGGAAAGGACTTCGAAACCAGCTTTTTTTGCCAATGATTTCGCATGTGACAAAGAAATTATCAAGTTGGTCTCATTAACTTTTGCCGGTAGTTCTTGAAACCCGTTTTGTAAAAGAATGGGTTCTGCAAATCTGTCAATCCAGTAGAGAAATTTCGAACTTTTATTCGCCGATACAAGCTGTTTTCTGCCAAAATAGAGCACAGCAATGCCATTGGTCTTTAGAACTCTACTGGTTTCACTAATGTATTTTTTAAAAATAGCATATCTTTCTACGTGTTGAAGCACAATGAAGGAATAAACAAAATCAACACAGGCATCTTCCATCGGTATTTCATTTCCGTCTGTTTTTATCAGACAAAAATTGCTCATGCCCCTCTGACGTAGTTCATTCTCCACCATTTGGGTCTGATTATGAATATCAATACCGATAACATTTTTAAAATGTCTGCTCGCGGCTGCCAGAATTCTACCGCCACCGTATCCTATTTCTAGCGCAATCTTGTCTTCTGGATTAGATAAAAATTGGGCAGCAGGCAATGCAACATGAATTGTAAAATCCCAATTTCCTCTGATAAAAGATGTATCCTTGTCTTTCCCTTCGTCAAACCAACCAAAAAAGTCATCATTGGATGAAGTGGCAACTTTTGATATCTCTTCTTTAAAACCTACAATGTGCCCACGCTTTTCGATTTCTTTACCTGTTGCCATGAAATGCACTCCTTAATTAGTTTTGAAGCCCACCGGCAGGCGCGTTCTGCCTCTTCGGGGCACAAGGGTGGGTTTTGGAAGATAAAGCCGCTGCGCGAGACGACGGATCCTCCGTTGGGGCCGGTTTCTCGAATATTTGGCGCGGATGGCCGTCATTGTTGCATTTTTCTGTAATGCGAGTCTCATTGCAGATAAAAGATACCACTGCCAACATGGCAAGATTTTACAAACAACTCAACGATGGCAATGATCAAAAACACGGTTTTCTAAAGCGTAGATTAACCGAGAAATAAATTTGACCAACCCAAAAATAATTATTCAAATTCTCACTGACCAGCGGCAGCATGTGCTTATTTTTCGATAGCCAATCTTAGAGCGAAAAATGCTAACGCCACTGTAATTGGCGCAAATATTAAATTTTCAAAAGAGATGCCCGAGGCAAGATTACCAACTGTGTTCAAAATTAGATAAGCGAAAATCACCCAAACGCCAATATTTACTGCCTTCTTAAACTTCTCCACCTGGATATAGTTTATTTTGGCGGCGACAATCACGGCAAAGACAATAGTTACAAATAATGCTATTGTTTCGAGAATGAGTTTCGTTGCCGAATCTTTAATTTGCCCGCCCCATACTATATCGGCAGGCAAAATATTTAATAAGATGAGAATGTCAAAAATTGCCAATAACCCGAAAGAAATTAGCAATAGATTTCCGGCCCATTTTACGCTTATCAATTTTTTCATTTATATGATCCATTACGTACATACTTTGGTGCGTAAGTGAGACGCCCAATGGTTTGCGTTACCGGCAAGGGTGCGTCAAAACCCGTCTTATAATGCCTTGACGGAAAATCCATTACCACCGTGCTTGGTGTGTTAATTGTACCCTCGTTTCGCCAAGGAAATTACAGGGTAACTTATTTCCGGCGCCGGAAATACTCCTCCGAATCCCGCCGCTATTGATGATAAAGATGGTATTACATTTATGCGGATTGGCTGAATTTTTAAGCGCGAATGATCGGAACCAGGGAAAAAGGTGCGGTCAAAAACCATAAATGCCCGCGCGCGCACGCCAAATTGAGCTCTGGCTTTCAGCAGGCTGGGTCAGTCATGATATTCCTCCGGGCAATCTGCGGATTTTCTCAAGTTACCGTTATAATAGCGCTTGACGGTTTCAGGGTTAGCTAACCGCCACGAAGGGGATTGAAACCTTCTCATTTAGCCAAAAAGGAGATTCAAATGGCATTCAGCTACAAGAACGCAAAAGGTACGACCTATATTCTACACTCATCATCCAAGGTGACCAAGACTGGCAAAACCCAGACCCTGTTCTTCTTCTCGAAAGAAGAGAAGGCTGGCGCCCTGGACGCCGTCCCCGCGGGCTACACCGTAGCCGAGACCGCCAACGGTCTGCCGGTGCTTAAGAAGGCATAACATTCGCAAAAAAACAGGCTGGCTCCACACCATGGAGCCAGCCTTGTTTTTTTTTAACTTCATGATTTTTAGCGATGTGTTGGATACAACCATGAATTCGCTTGCGCGGATAAACCGGGTGGGGGTTTCAAGAAGACTGATGCGCTTGCGAATAGATACTATACGATCAATGAACCCGTGCATCTCAACCGAAAATAGTCAGCCTGCTGTAATGCTGGTTGACATAAAAAAAAATTGCTTGACAAAAGGTTTTTAATCATTATAATTTTTTTAATAAACTTATTAAAGTTTAGCAACTAATAGAAATAATGTGTCGGTACGCTTGTCATCTTCAGAACTTGCCAGGTCGCTGGTCGGGCATAGCTCAGACGATCATGCTTATATGTGCGTGCAGTTACCGATGCGCTTATTCGAAAATAATCCATCCATCCATATTTATTTAATCTGAAGATTGCTCCTATATAAATAAACTGTATCGGTACGTTTTGGCTGATGCGTTGATTTGAGCAACCGTATATATATGCTCATCCCAGGGCCAATATCCTTGTAATATTTGCCAACATCGATCAAATATTGCGGAATGAAGCCTGGTCATTGATTTTTTCCAAGAATATCCTCGCTGAATTTACTTTAACAACCCCAGCTGCCAAGGAGGCACAAACATGAGTTCGATTAGCGCAGGTGTAGGTCGGGTAATTATTACTCCCCCGGTCGGGATTTACCTGGTTGGAATGGAGCGATCGGAAAGCTCGCATGGTCTGCATGATGATCTGTACGCCACGGCCGTGGCAATTAGCGATGGATTGACCGAATTAGTCATCTTGAGCGCTGATATTTTATTCTTCATGCCCAGCCTGGTGGAGGCTGTCCGGAAGGCTGTCAGTCTTGAAATAGGTATCCCCGCCAATAATATTATGTTTTGTGCAACTCACTGTCATTCGGGTCCGGCTCCGGTTGCAGATCAAGATCGCCCGCAAATCGAACAGGTCTATACTGCCAACCTGCCTTTTCTGATGATTGGTTGTATTCGCATGGCTCACCAAAATTTGGAGCCTGCCCGGATCGGTTTTGGTAATGGAAAGGCGCAGATTGGGATGAATCGCCGGCTTACCCGTCCGGACGGGATTACGGTCATCGCTGCCAACCCCGAGCGGCCCATTGACGAGCAAGTTGGGGTCGTCAGGATTGACAGCCTGCAAGGCAGACCCCTCGCGGTATTTGTAAATTATGCCTGCCATTCGGTTGTGTTAGGTAACGGGAGCAATGTCATCTCTCGCGATTGGCCGGGTGTCATGGTTGATGTGGTCGAAAAAATTACTGGTGCCAGGTGTTTACTCATCCAGGGCGCGGCTGCTGATATTAATCCCATGCCCGGCGAGCCAACGGATCGGATGGAGCTTGTCTATCAATTGGGTACAGAGATTGGCGGCGAGGTTGTGAAAGTTTGGGCGGGGATTGAAACCAAAGCTGATGCGCGTATAGCGGTTGCCAATAAACAATTGGTGCTGCCGCTCGAACCAATCTCGAAATATGCTGATCAGTTACCGCAGCTTGTTGAATTAGACGCGGCTGGCGGAGAGATGTCTCTCGAAACTTTCCTGGCGTGGCTGTATAGCATGGGATCCCGCCCTCAGAAAACGATTGGATCAGGTGATCTGCAATCGATTGCCATCGAACTCCAGGCATTTCAGCTTGGCGAGACTGTTGTCGTTGCAATTCCAGCAGAATTGTTTGTAAAGATCGGTTTTGCCATTAAGGCCCGTTCTTCACGAATGAATACCCTGGTGGCGACCTATGCCAACGGATCGGTCGGATATGTACCCATGCCGGAAGACTATGCGCTGGGTGGTTATGAGGTATTGGAAGCCTTTTACCTGTATGGTTTGCCCGCGCCTTTTGCGCCTGTAACTGCCAAATTAATTGAAGAT
>CAINXK010000444.1 GCA_903854805.1 uncultured Anaerolineae bacterium | reverse complement strand
TAAGGCATAATCAGATAAAGTGGACTGAAAAAGGTGAAACATGAAAAACAAGCAGTTGCTCCTGAGCATCACTGCCCTTTTAATCATATCGCTGTCCTGGTTTTTTTTGTTTCCAAACAGTGCCAATGGTGGAAAGGTTTCCACTGATTTCAACAAATTATTCAACGACCCTTCCCATCTACGACCCTATGGCACCTCTGACTTCATCAAGCGCAACTGCACTGCGAGGATTGATAAAACTTGATCCGCGCGTGGCTGTATATCGGGCAGCAGGGAGTCTACCAGCAGGGCCGCTTCTGCGCATTCACATATCTGGCCGATGTAACGCTGGAGAGCGACAATCCATCCCAGACTATCCTGTTTTATATTATGACCAGTTCCAATCCCTACCGCTTCAGACCCAGTGACAATTTAAAGAAAACATACAATACGGCCCCTATCCGCGTTGGTGTTCCCAGTGGACGCGAGCAGGATGCGCAAGCGCTTGTGATGCGCTTAAAAGTCCTGTTATCTTCGCAGAGTACATCCTAACCATTCCCAGGATCCTTACATATTCAGATATCAGGATATTCTTTATCACTATGAAAAAACAATCCTTATTTGTGTTTATTAATACCTGCCTGCTGCTATCCGTCTGCACCGGCTGCAACTTGTCCGCTGCGGCAATCTCCCCAACCACGACTCAAGCAGTTCAGGCCAGTTTGCCTTCTGCCGCGCCGACCAGTTTAAATGCCAGGGTTCCAGACATGCCGGTCACCATAACCGAAACACCATTGGCTGAAACACCCGGCCCCAAACCCCTTCCGATTCTTCCGCCAACTCTGACTTTATCACCGACCTCAACCGCTCCGCGCGGCACACTGAGCCTGAGGCAGAAACTCGGTCTTGGCACTGGCCTGTCGTTATCGCCCTATGGATTGCAGCTTTCTGGCGATGAAAAACGTCTGATCGCCGCCAGCTCCGCCGGAATATTCGTCTATTCTGCTGAGGACCTTAACCCGCTGCTTTCCATTTACTCGCCTAGCCCGCGCCCCGGGTATCCGCTTTTCCGCCACATTCGTGTTTCGCGCGATGGCAGTCTGGCGGCTGCCATTTCGCTCAACACAGATTATCTCCCCACGCTCAAATTCTGGGATCTGGTGACAGGCAGCCTGCTGGGTGAATACCCACTTGAAAGCCAGGCTGGTGACGATGCCATGGTCATCGCCGATCTCGACATTTCTCCAGACAAGACCCAGGTTGTGCTGGTCAGTCAAAACGGCTTCATCCAGGTTGTCAATGTCGCGGATGGCCGGATCCTGAAAACCCTCGATCAGTACGTCAACAACACGCAGACTCCACTCTGGGTCGAGTTTGATCCGCTCGGAAAAAATGCCTACTACATCTTCCAGGATGCGGCCGCTGGGGTGCAGTGTTTTGGGCTGAGCAGTGCATCCTGGACGGAAGTCTCTTATGAAGTGGCGGATACCAGCGATTTTCCCTGGAGCGTGGGCGTGTTTGCCCCGTTATTGAGCAAACCAGCCAGGTTTAAATGGGGCTATTTCACCTCGCGTGGCAGCCGTACAATCTCAGCCTGGGATTACTCCACTTTTGGTAAACGCTTCGATATCAAGCGCAAGGATCCCATCTCCGCCCTCGCATTCTCACCCGACAGCCAGTGGGTTGTAATGGGTGGCACGAACCCGGCCCAGCTTGAAGTCTGGGCAATCGATACTGTCAAAGCCCCTCAACAAACTTTTGCCCTGACAACCCCACTTTGGGCAGTGGCGGTCTCATCTGGCGGACAAACCGTCTACGGTATTTCAAACGATGGCAGCCTCAGCATGTGGAAAAGCGGTAATCCTGTCTCCACCTACCAACAGCCCGGCTTCCTGCCGATCGCCTCGCGCCTGGCCTACAGCGAAGATGGCACCGGTCTGCAGCTTTCCATCGCGAATGATGCGATTTTCGAAATCGACCCGCAAGATGGCCGTTTGAAAAATATCCATTCCAACCCGAATATTCTGGCGGAGATGAATGGGAAAGTCCCTTTCAGGACAACGATTTCCGCAGATAAAAAACTGCTGGCTGTGCTTTATTTTTCCACCGATGACCATGCCATCCGCTTGTTCGATCTGGCCACCGGAAAACTCATCCGTAAAATTCCTTCCAAAAACTGGCTCGAATCGATTGAATTCGCTCCTGATGGTCTTTCTATCATTGCTTTTAGCCGGAACAATCCCATCCAGGTTCTGGATATCGAAACTGGCAAGGTGCTGAAGGAAATCGCTATCAACGCAAGGTTGGGGACAAGCCTGTCTGAAATACGAGTTTCGCGCGATAAATCCACCTTGGTGCTGTTCGGCGAAACCGGCGTCATCGAAATTTACCGTACTGCGCCGCTGCAGTTACTCAGGACCCTGGATTCTGGACCGGATTCCTGGTCGATGGCCATTTCGGATGATGGTTCGCTGCTGGCCTATTACGGTTTGGACGACACCCTGAACATTTGGGATGTTTCCAACGGCAACCTGCTTCCACCGCTCAAGCTCAATCTTCCGCAAAATCTCACTGAGACAACCAGCCTGGCCTTCTCGCCCGATAACCTCACGCTGGCCTTTGCCACCTGGGATGGCGTGATCAGGATGTACACTGTGGCGCCATAGTGCGTGTTTTATAAGCACTGGTATGCGCTTTTTGCTCAAGCCTCCAGAAAAGCAGACATATGCCGGATGCGATCACCCGGCACATGTCTGAGCGCTGCTTCGTATAGCCCACCACCAGCATCTCAGCTCTGCTCTGCGCTTGCGGTGGGCGTATTTGCGCGGTCTGCAAGACTCAAGGTTTTGTGGTTACGTTTGTCCAGGTGTTGGTGTTGAAATCGTAGAGCCAGGTTTCGTTTGTGTAATTGCTAATTGTAGAACCAACCTGCCCGCCAAACAGGATGACTCGATCGCTGCTGTCGATGTACAGCATGGTAAACTGTGAAAGCAGGCCTGGAGATGTAGTCGGTTCCAGTATTGTCCATGTGTTGGTGTTGTACTCGCGCAATTGCATGTCGATTTGCATTTTTTGGCTTAAAATACTCATGGCTATATCTCCTGTGTGAATTGGGTTTTGCCCAGGAAATATAGTCACTTTCTTGGTAATCGAGAATGCCTTATCTCTCGCTTTTGCGCGTAGCGCTTAGTTCAACTTGCTTATTCAAATTCTTTTGGGACGCGGACGAGCGCCGACAAGCGCGGAAAAAGCAAAAATCTTTTGGTTTTTCCGCGTCCATCCGCGAAAATCC
>CAINXK010000443.1 GCA_903854805.1 uncultured Anaerolineae bacterium | reverse complement strand
GATAAATATCGACTACGCCACGAACAGCAGGGTAAATTATTTGTGCGCGAGCGCATCGAGCGCCTGCTCGACCCAGGCTCGCCTTTCCTGGAACTTGCTCCACTGGCCGCCTGGGATATGTATGAGGGCGGCGCTCCCGCCGCAGGCATTGTAACTGGGATAGGGCGCGTTGCAGGCCGGGAAGTGCTGATCGTTGCCAACGACGCCACGGTCAAAGGTGGCACATACTTCCCCATGACAGTCAAAAAGCATTTGCGCGCCCAGCAAATCGCCGAGGAAAACCACTTGCCCTGCCTGTATCTAGTCGATTCTGGTGGGGCTTTTTTGCCCCTGCAGGATGAAGTCTTCCCTGACGCAGATCATTTTGGACGAATTTTCTATAACCAGGCTCGCATGAGTGCAAAAGCAATTGCGCAAATCGCAGCAGTGATGGGCAGCTGCACAGCCGGCGGCGCCTATGTTCCAGCCATGAGCGACGAGGCTGTGATCGTCAAAGGCACAGGCACAATCTTCCTGGGTGGGCCTCCACTGGTAAAAGCCGCAACCGGTGAGGATATCAGCGCCGAAGAACTGGGCGGTGCAGATATTCACACCCGTAAATCTGGCGTTGCGGACCATTTTGCCGAGGATGACGAGCATGCCATCCTGATATTAAGAGATATCGTTGAAACCCTGCAGGGTCCACAACACCGCAATTCCGCCTGGATGGATAAGCTCGATCTCAAGCCACCAGTAGACCCACTATACCCCTTGGATGAAATCTATGGCGTGCTGCCGCGCAGCTTCCGTGAAAGTTACGATGCGCACGAGATCATCGCCCGGTTGGTGGATGGCAGTCAATTCAGGGAATTCAAGGCGCGCTACGGAACGACGATCGTGACGGGGTTTGCACACATCCACGGCTACCCGGTCGGCATCATCGCCAACAACGGCGTGCTGTTTAGCGAATCAGCGCTCAAGGCCACGCACTTCATCGAATTATGTGATCAGCGCGGCATTCCACTCTTGTTTCTGCAAAATATTACCGGTTTCATGGTGGGGCGCGAGGCGGAATCTGGCGGAATTGCTCGGGATGGGGCCAAGATGGTGCATGCGGTTGCAAACACCCGCGTCCCCAAGCTGACCGTGGTCACGGGTGGGTCTTTTGGAGCCGGTAACTATGCCATGGCCGGGCGTGCCTACTCTCCGCGCTTTCTGTGGATGTGGCCCAACGCGCGCATATCCGTAATGGGTGGCGAACAAGCCGCCAACGTGCTGCTAACCGTCAAACAGGATCAGTTAGCGCGTGAAGGCAAACCGGCTCTGACCCCCACCGAAGCCGCCGAGTTCAAACGCCCAACCCTGGAAAAATACGAGCGCGAGGGCAACCCCTACCACTCCACGGCCCGTATATGGGATGATGGCGTGATCGACCCGGCCGAAACCCGCCAGATACTCGGACTTGCGCTCTCAGTGGTTTTGAATGCCCCTAGTCTGGACAACCATTTTGGCGTTTTCAGAATGTAATCGCATAAATTAGCCCGCATAAATAGATTATCGGGAGACAAGATATCATTATGAACCTTCTTATCATCGGCGGCACACGCTTTTTGGGACGGCACCTGGTCGATTCTGCCCTGGCCCGCGGGCATGCAATCACTCTCTTTCATCGTGGAAAAAGTAATCCGGGGTTGTATCCACAAGTCGAAACAATCTTGGGCGACCGCGAACAGGACCTGGCCAGACTCTCAGGTCAAAACTGGGATGCCGTGATTGATACATGCGGCTATCTTCCACGCATCGTCCGTCTTTCAGCCCGAGCCCTCAAAAATAATGTCGAAAGCTATGTTTTCATTTCCAGCATCTCGGTCTATGCAGATAACAGCAAAATCGGGATTGATGAGAATGACCCAACAGGTAGGCTGGAAGATGAAACTCTGGAAGAGATCACAGGCGAAAGTTATGGTCCGCTCAAAGCACTCTGCGAGGCGGAAGCCCAGACCGCCTTTCCCAACCAGACCCTGATCATCCGCCCTGGACTGATCGTTGGACCGCACGACCCAACCGATCGTTTTACATATTGGCCCATGCGTGTAGCGCGTGGAGGCGAGATCCTTGCCCCCGAAAGACCACAGGTACCGGTTCAATTTGTCGACGGACGTGATCTAGCCGAATTTACCATCAGGCTCGTTGAGAAGAAGACAGCCGGTATCTTTAACGCCACCGGTCCAAATTATGATTTGAGCCTCGGTGAACTGCTCGAAACCTGCAAAAAAGTCAGCAACAGTGCTGCAAAGTTCATCTGGGCGCCAGTAGATTTTCTGGCTAAACACAAGGTTGAAGCCTGGAGCGATCTACCTGTCTGGGTACCGGATACTCCTGCGGACGCCGGTTTCTCACGAGTGAATATCTCAAAAGCCATGGCAGCTGGTCTGCGCTTTCGCGGGCTGGATGAAACCATCCGCGCCACCATCGCTTGGGCCCAGACCCGCCCCAGCGGGTATACCTGGCGCGCCGGTCTGGCAGCCGAACGGGAAATGGAACTTCTCAAACTGCTGCACAACGCCTGAATATTGCATAGCGACGATTGTTTATTAATGATAAATTACCCGCCCTTCACCAAAATCCTGATTGCCAACCGCGCCGAGATCGCCATTCGTGTTATACGCGCTTGCCAGGAACTCGGCATTCAGACCGTGGCCGTATATTCAGAGGCCGATGCACAGGCGCTGCACACGCGACTGGCAGATCAAGCCGTGCTGCTGGGTGGCTCTGCCCCCGGAGAATCCTACCTCAATATCGAAAAGATAATTGCCGCGGCGAAGAACACTGGCGCGCGGGCCATCCATCCCGGTTATGGTTTTCTTTGTGAAAATGCTAGTTTTGCCGAAGCGGTCACAACGGCAGGTTTGACGTTTATTGGTCCATCAGCCAGAGCCATGCGTGCTATGGGTGACAAGGCTGAAGCAAAGATCAGTATGAAAGCCGCCGGTGTACCAACCATCCCAGGTCTGGAAAACCTGTCGGAACTGAACGATTTTATTGAGGCTGGAAAGTTGATCGGTTATCCCGTTTTGGTAAAAGCCTCCGCGGGTGGCGGAGGCAAAGGCATGCGCATCGTTCATTCAGCCTCCGAAATGGCTGAGGCAGTCACGGCAGCCCGCCGTGAATCGCTGAATGCCTTCGGCGACGACCGGCTGCTGGTTGAAAAGTATATCGAACAGGCCCATCATATCGAATTCCAGATCCTGGGCGACCAGCACGGAAATCTTTTGCATCTTTTTGAACGCGAATGTTCGCTGCAACGCCGGCATCAAAAAATCATTGAGGAAACACCCTCGCCTATGCTGGACCAGGACTTACGCAACCGCATGGGCACAGCCGCATTACTCGCCGCCCAGGCAGTCGGATATACTAACGCCGGCACAGTTGAGTTCATCGTGGATCCACGCTCGCGTAATTTTTATTTTTTGGAAATGAATACGCGCTTACAGGTGGAACACCCGATCACCGAACTGGTGGCCGGGCTGGACCTGGTCCAATGGCAAATTCGCATCGCGGCCGGTCAGCCTCTGCCATTTTCCCAATCTGATTTGATCCAACGCGGACACGCCATTGAATGCCGCCTGTATGCAGAAGACGTTGCAGGCGGCTTTTTACCGGCCACCGGCCAAATTCTTGCGTATGTCGAACCGTGCGGGCCAGGTATCCGGCTGGATTCGGGTGTAACGCTGGGCAGCCAGGTCGGTCATTTCTATGACCCACTGCTGGCCAAGTTAATTGTTCACGCCGAAAACCGTCTGGCAAGTATCCGTCGCATGCAGATCGCGCTGGGACAACTTGTAATCCACGGTGTAACCACCAATCAGAATTTTTTACAAGCGGTCATGGCACACCCTGATTTTCAGGCGGGCAGCGTCACCACTAGCTGGGTTGAATCGGTTTTCACTGGCTGGAAACCTGGGGCCGAACCACAAATAGAAGCTCTGATCGCTGCTGCGCTGGCAGAAAACACTCAACCCCATGCCAGCATTCAAGATGGACTCGCCCGGACAGAACGGGATCCGTACAGCCCCTGGAAGTCCACGCAACATTTTAGAATAAGCGAGAATAAGCATTAGAACAAGACTGGTTAATGAAGACACACTCAACCCCAAAAATACCTATTCGAGCAAGTAAACATTGGTCCAAAAGTGCTAAAATCCTGTCAAAAATTAAAATCCTGTCAAATGGCTTGAATCAATTTTCGCCGAAATGATAAAGGTACGCCTCAACCACGTACCGGGCAAACCCATTACAGGACTGCAATCAAGTAACAGCCAACTCAGCCTGACAATCTCCTTGACTCCACGGTAAAGTATCGTGGTAATTCCAGGATTAGATCAATAAGACGAAGACCGCCTGATTGCGAAGAGCGGGCTGACATGGTTTCTGGTTGTAGCTGAATAGTTCCAACCTCAAAGGATGAAAATGAACGAAAAAAAGTTTTCAGGCAAGGTAGTTCTGATAACCGGTGCGGGACGAGGCGCCGGGCGCATGCTCGCACAGGCCTTTGCTGCCCAGGGTGCGCAGGTGGCAGCCAACGACATTTCACCAGTCAACCTTGAACCCGTTGTGCTAGACATCAACGCAGCGGGTGGACATGCCCGTGCTTATATTCACGATATCGCCAAAAAAGTGGATGTACAGGTCATGATCAACAATGTTAGCGATGATTTTGGCCACATCGATATACTGGTTAACTCTGCCAATGTACTACTGCCATCCACGCTGCTGGAGATCGACGAATGGGATCTTCACCGTGTCTTTGAAGTTAATGCAATTGGCACTTTGCTGATGATGCAAAGCGCAGGACGCGTCATGCGCGCCCAAGGATCCGGCATCATGATCAATGTGGTCAAACTGCCAGGCGTTGCTCCGGCATCATTCATCGCCAGCAGGGCCGGGCTTATCGCCATGACTGAGCGCCTCAACGCTGAATTGGGCGTATATGGGATCCGGGTATTTGCGGTGACGGAAGAAAATCCGGTTGAAGCCGTGCTGGCAGCCTGCCTGGTTTGAAATAAATCAGGAACCTCTAACTAAATAACGTCAATAATTTTTGCGAATATTCACGGAAAAACAGTAGCTGAAGTTTTTTACATGGATATTTTTGTGCACGCGAAACAATGTAACGCAAAAACATCCACTCGAAGGGCAACCCACATGCCTGAGCCGCAAGCATCCGCAATCAAATTCCACCCCGGTTGGGCCATTTTCATTAATGTTTGGTAAACATGCAGACCGGTTCCGGTTAAAATCCGGGGGCTTTGATATATAATAAAAATGAAAAACATCGGTATATTATAAAAAAGGAGCGCACTATGATTAGTAAAACAATGGAAAATGCGATTAATGAACAGATCAACAAAGAGTTGTTCTCTTCCTACCTGTACCTCTCAATGGCGGCTTATTTCGAGAGCACGGGCTTGCCCGGAGCAGCCAAATGGATGTACGTGCAGGCTGGCGAAGAACGCGAACACGGCATGAAGCTCTTTGAACATCTTGTAGACCGCGGCGGCAGGGTAACACTTGGCGCCCTGGCAGCACCCGAAAACTCGTGGGCTGGGCCCATGGATGCCTTCAAAGCCGTTTACGCTCATGAGCAATTTGTGACCAAATCCATCCTGGGATTGTACGAAGTTGCCCAGCAAGAAAAAGACTATCCCGTCCAGATACTGCTGCAGTGGTTCATCAACGAGCAGGTTGAAGAAGAAAAGAATGCCTCGGATGTGATCGAGAGCATGAAACGCATCGAAGCGCATGAGACCGCTGTCCTGCAGCTTGACCACCAACTGGGCAAGCGCGGAAGCAAGTAAGCTAACACAACCATTACTCTGAGGGTCATTTCCTGGTTCGTTCTGGGGAATGACCCTCAGTTGTTTGCTAAAACAGGTTGACCCTATCCAGTTTGTATATATTTGCACGCAACTGCCAGGTTTTTTTGCTCATTGATAGAGAAATTTTTCGTGGCAATCTCAGGGCAGGTTTTAGCCGATACCGAATCCACCAATAAGACCGCAATCTATTTGATTTTTTCGCATCCGAGTGTGTCTTTTTGCGCTCAGGACACTGAACATCTTCCCCAACACACCTGCTGGATAATATGCCATAATAAAACATCCGTAATGGATTCGTAGAATACTGCCGTAGAATACCGGTCGCTAGCTAGCGCACCTGGAAAGATTTGGCCGGACAAAGTCATCCATTCTTTCGTAGCAAAGACTGTTCAGGAAAATGAGACACATGCGAATTATCAACAAGTTGATCAGCTGTGTAATCGTGCTGGCTTGCCTGGCTGCCTGTGGACCGCTCACCCCTGTGCCGGTCCCAACCAGGACACCCTCACCAGCGGGTACGCTGGGCGCAAACAGGGCGAAAATGCCCACCCGGATACCTGCCACCCAACTGCCCGCAAGCTGGCAACGCTACACTGACCCGACAATGAATATAAATCTGCGCTACCCGCAGAACTGGCAGACACAGACCAGCACGCCGGTCAGCCTGCGCATGAGCGGACCAGATGGTTTTTTCGAAATTTCAAGCCTCTTTCACCAGTCTTCCATTTTCGAACAGATCGATACACTTTGCATCCTGGACGCCAATAACCCGGATAATAAAGTCATTTACGGAAACCACCCCACTATCGATAATGACTTTGGCAGGATTGCCGATGTGGATACTAAGATTAACCATGGCTGCATAGTCTCGCCATCCAGCCCGGACGGCTCGCAAACGGTTTTTTATGGGCACGCTCCATATCCGGAAGAACACAACCGGGTAATTATCTTACGCGCCGATAGTGCCCATTTCGCAGGAATCTTCAGCAGCCTGCAATTTATCAATACCAGCCCGCAGAATTCTTCTGGCAAATATCACGACTCGTCAACTTGCAAAGAGACGCCCAGGGTCGCGGCAATCAGCACATACCAGCTGGGTGAATTCGTGATCACTGAACAATCCATTGCAAATGCCAGTTGTGATCCCTGGCTGGATTTTGAAGGATTTCAGTCCAGGCTTTGGGCTCTAAATATTAAAGAACCGAGCTCCGCACAACACGATGAAATCGATCTGCTCGTAAAAGATAGCAACCGCGACCTGGCACCCTTTGGCTACAGGCTGGTGGTTTCTCCGTTTAATAACCCAAGCATTGACCTGTATAAAGGCGAGGCCCTGCTTATCGAGCATATCAGTTACTTTAGCGCGGTCTCAGTCAATACGGCCGGTGATGATTTTATTCTGTGGGTACGTAGCCAAGACCACAACCACGAAGTCCGCTGGAATTCCATGCGAACGCTTGAAAATTCTAAAGTTAGTTTCAATTCTGTCTGGCTCGGCGCAAACCTGACCAGGTTTGAAGAATTTCCGAATCGGATTGATATCAGCAGCAATGAAAGTGTGGTCCAAAGCTTGAATGTACCGAGGATCGGTCAATCGGGTATCCCTCTGCGCCGATTCTGGAGCTGGAAAGAACACTGGTTTGTGCAAGTATCCAACGTACTGATGCAGGATGGCGCAGTACAAAATCTCAAGCTGGGATTTGATGAAATTTTTGCCTGGCAAGTGATCAACGACAAACCTTTTTTTATAATGCGCCAGGGTCAAGCCTATGGCATGGTCTATGCTGATCAGACATTCCCGTTTCAATATCAGGATATCATCCACGGAGACCTGTGCTGTGACCTCGCTACTTACAGGGCTAGAAGAATTTCCAACGGGATTCAGTTCTACGCGCAAAAAGAAGGGGTCTGGTACCTGGTAACCATCCAAAAAACGCAGTGATGCGCGCTTGGGATCAGTTTTGTTTTTTGATTTGGATGCCATTCATTCCGAGCACCAGTCAGTCACTCAAACCGAAAAAGGTATCCAGCCCACCCGCAAAAGCGGCACCATGCTTATCCAAATTCCAAATCCCACACCGATAGGTGCTGCAAACTTGCCAGGAGAAGTCAGGGTAGCAAGGCAAACACCTTCGCCACGGGCAAAGAATTGATGCTGAATATTTTTCAGGACCTTACGCATCTGGCGTGCTGGCTGG
>CAINXK010000442.1 GCA_903854805.1 uncultured Anaerolineae bacterium | reverse complement strand
TTGTGCATTCGGAATAGCAACCGCAAAAGGCAAACCCTGGCGCATTTTGACCTGCTTAAAAAACAAGGTAATGGCCTGGGTCATACTCAGTCCAAGCTCTTGGAATACCTTTTCAGTTTCCTGCTTAAGTTCAGGATCAATGCGAGCGGTGATTAAAGTTGACTTTGTCATAGTTCCTCTTTAAGTATATCAATTGTTATACATATTATAGCATAGTGTGTTTGCACAATGGGATAAAAGTTGTCGCAGATGCGGGGAGCCGATAAAGTGGAAAAAAATCTTGTAAATCGTATATCGGATTGACTCCACTTGTTTCGTAATAATCCCAAGCTTATGCCGTCCTGTCCCAATCTTTAGCAAACTTTGTCAAAAGTTCAATCAACAAAAGTAATCAGATTCGTTTGCTTTACATGGTGCTACGCAAAACTAACCAGGGAATTATGATCCCATACTCCGCCTAAAAAAAAGTGCCGCTGGAAAACCAGCAGCACTGAACGTCGAAGACTTGTAACCTTCATTTAATAAGAGGGTAACGTTTCCAGTCACTTTTTCTTCTGTGCCCAGCCCTCGATCACGGTGAACTCGGAGGAAAGCAACTCAGCTTGATTTTCAATTTCGAGTAAACGCTGAAGAGCATGTTCCACTGCGCCATCTGTCAGGACACTGGCAAAGCCGGGATGCTGGATTAAGATCTCTCGTGCAGCCACAAACCGCTGCGAGTTGGCGGAAGGCGAGGCGCTTGGTCGCGGCGCTGAACCCGCTGGAGAGCTACCCGATCGAGTTAATTTTTCCGATTCGTGAAGGTCGCAGCGAACAGCAAGTTGGTAAAAAGGGTCGTGATAAAGGCCGTTGGAGCATTGGAATTAAGTTTTGTTGGTTGCTCAATGAATTTTGTCGGGTTGTTGCCTGGGATTGGGCCACCATGAATGTCTATGCTAAGCATTTTCACCCAATCGTGGAACCATGGATTGGCAAAATCATCGTTCTAGCGGATTACGGCTTCCGTGACCAAGATGGCGTTCCAGAAAATATGAAAATCTGCAAGAAAGGAAGCTGGTATGAACGGTTGTGCGTTGAAACAACCTTATCGATGGTAACAATTGTCTGTGACCTAAAACGAATTCGAAACAGATTACCGAAGTTCCCTTTTGGTCATCTACTGCTACGAAGACCCCTACTTTACAGCCAATTGCTATCTTTGATCCAATTTATGCGGTGGCAGCAATGCGCGCTACTTGCCGCTTTGGTTTGGACCGTACCAGATCATAATTCGATTGCAGGATAAGCCAGAATTCCGGGCTGGTACCGAAAGCTTCGGCAAACAGCCAGGCGCTTTCCGGCGTGATTCCACGCTTGCCACGCACGATTTCATTCCTAAGCAAGAACCAGGATTATTCCATGACGCGCTGAACAGGTACACCGATGTTCCGATTGGCTTAGCAAATCGCAAAGGCTACCTGCGACAGCCCGAGCGGGTTCAGAAATTCTTCAAGCAAGATTTCGCCGGGATGGGTGGGGATACGGTTTTCAGGGAGCATGGTACCTCTTTAGTGGTAATCTAACAATGAAACATCTTGTACGCCGTCATTCCATCGGAAAGTAATTCGCCAAAGTCCCCGAAGCGCAGCGGAGTGGGATTGATCATTAACACGAATACTGTGGAAGCCTTCAAGGTCGCCTTTCAGGGCTTCCAGACGATTCCCTGGTGATGAGCGTAAATCGTCAAGTTTGTGGGTGGCGTTCAACACATCCAATTTCCGAAGAACAGTACTTACAATGTTCTGAGGAAAACGTCTGGCGCGGGACGTATTTCTGCCGTGATACAAATCTGCGGTTGCGGTGTCGCCGAACCCACAGGCTGCTTCGCTAGGATCGAATGGCCATTGAAATAACTATAATGCTTTCACGGTATCCATGCAAGATAATTGTAGTGTGATTTAAGGCAAACCACACAGATTCGTTTTGCCTTAAAACTAAATTAAAAAATTAGTAGCTGATCAAAAGTGCCTGACAGATAAACTCTCTGATGTTCAATTCCCTGAAAATAAAACCTGCGCAATCAGCGCGCGAAAACATCAGGCAGGTGCTTTTGCCCAGGCAGCCGGTCCGATATTGACCGGTGTGCGGGCCATTTGTCAGCAAGGTTGGGAAGCACACATTCGTCCAGTCCAGATCGGCGACGCTGATGAGTTTATTATTGTTTTCTGCATGAGCAAAACACTGTCGCTATACTGTTAATATCCACTTCCGAGAGTTCGATGTCGATCAGCAAGCGTGAGAGGATTTCGATGCGGAAGGCCAGTGTGCCTGGCGAAACCAGATCGCCGGGAAAAAGCCTAGGGCTGAGTGATGACACCGTCAAATGGCGCGCTAATGTTGGATTGATTTAAGGTCAATTGAGCGGCTGCCACGCGAGTCTCTGCAGCAGCAATATCATCAATGCTGGGACCGTTCTTCAGTCTCTCTATTTCACGTTGGGCCCCTGCCAGCAAAACTTCCCGGGGCATGGAGCTTTGCTCCAGGGCAGCCAGGATGGTATCGACGCTGACCTTATCCCCAATTTTTACGTTCACCGTTCAACCCGGCCGCTTGTCTGCCAGGCCAACGCTGCTGATTGCGCGGCGCGAATTGTCCCGGTGGCCCTCACCTCTGCGCTTAACGCCCCAGGCGTGACGGTACCGGTCTGATCGGCTGATTGATCGTCAGCCGGGCGGCATTCCTCGCCGGTAAAATACTGGCAAAAATTGACAGTGCCTCATTTGCGGGAAACCACCAGGGAGTTTTTTGCGTGCGCAGGCGGCTTTAAACCTTTTTTGCCGATGGCGCTTCAATCAAATCGACTGCCAGCGAAGCCAAATTGCAGACCAAATTTTGGTTTCGCGAAAATTGGTCTGCAATATGCCCTTTCCCGTCACGCTTACGTCACGCTCTGGTGTTAAACTGGTACTATGCGGAATAATTCGAAGAATTTGCTGGAGTTATGCTGGCCAGGCAGCCGGGTGGGCGAAGCCATGGAATGGCTGGCGCGCAGCAATGGATTGATTCCACAGACGCTCGCGGCCAGCAACCGCCAGGAGGCTGGCGCAGAAAATGCTGCCGAATATGACTGGCAGCAGGCGGTCGACGTGATGGCCTCCAACCTGGGGATTGAGGCTGAGCCGGTCAGCTGCCCATACGGCAAGCTGAAAACTTTCTTCCAATCTGCTGCCCCGGCCATCGTCAAAATGCCAGGCAGTTCCGAAGCCAAGCCCGCGACCTTTTTGATATTACAAAATAGAGGCCGCGATTGCGCAGTCCTGGATCCCAATCTACAACTCGTCAGGGTTTCGGCCGAGGTTGTCGCGGATGCTTTTCGCGAACCGCTCTCGGCCGCTTACCGTGATCCGGCAGAACAATTGTTGAAACTGGCGGAT
>CAINXK010000441.1 GCA_903854805.1 uncultured Anaerolineae bacterium | reverse complement strand
TGCTGATGTTTACGGGTGCGCCCTTAATTCCTGAACCACCTACGTCAATTCCTAATATTTCCATGCTCACCTCCCGGATAAGTGATATGAAGAATTGTACTTCAAGAGCGCGATATATCAACTTGAATAACGAAAATTATTCAAAGCGCGGTTGGGACCCCAAGTAGTTGTGGCAGCTCATTGGTTTTCTCGGATCACTAATAATACCCAGACCTGCTTGGATATTATAGTGATCCGAGACGGACCCATAAATTAAATAACGTGACATTGGATAAGGATTTGTGCCAAGTTATGACCGATTCCATGACTCAGCAGGCGCGAAAACTCCACAAAAAATATTTCTTTTTACCGCAGGTGCTTTATCCATTGATGTTAATATTAGATACCCAATCTCGTAAAAGCCGATTTCCCCCGTGCCAGCAAAATATCAAACTTGAAATCTATAAAAACCAGGGTGGAAAAATCTTCCACCCTGGTTAAAAATGCTATCCGTGCCGCTGCATGAATTTTTCCATGCGTCGTAAGGCTTCTTCAATCTTTTCGTAGGACGTGGCGTACGAACAACGCACGAAACCGGAACCGCCCGCGCCAAAGGCATCACCCGGCACCACCGCTACGTGTTCTTCGTGCAGCAGTTTTTCAGCGAAATCTTCGCTGCTCATTCCCGAGGCTTTGATACTGGGGAAAGCATAGAAAGCGCCGCGTGGTTCAAATGTAGTCAAACCGAGCTTATTTAGCCCGCTCACGATCAACTTGCGCCGCCGGTCATATTCAGTAACCATCTCGTCAACATAACTATCGGATTTCAGGGCTTCAATCGCAGCGTCCTGGGCAGTTGTTGGCGCGGACATGATGGTGTATTGGTGGATGCGTACCAGGCCTTGAATGATCTCTTGTGGTGCGGCGGCAAACCCAATTCGCCAGCCGGTCATGGCGTGACTCTTGGAAAAACCGCCTAACAGCACGGTGCGTTGTTTGAGTTCTTCGCCCAGGGCCGGGAAGCAAACGTGCTTAAAACCATATACCAGGCGATCGTAGATTTCGTCTGAAATCACAATCAGGTCGTGCTCGATGGCGATTTTGGCAATTTCCAAAAGCGTTTCACGCTCGGCGACTGCGCCAGTGGGGTTGCTTGGATAACCAATAAAGATAGCCTTGGTGCGTGGTGTGATCGCGGCGCGGACTTCGTCCGGGTCTACCTGGAAGTTATTTTCCATTTTGCTGGGGATTTCCACCGGAACTCCGCCAGCCAGATACACCTCTGCCTGATACGAGACAAAACAGGGGGTTGGGATAATTACTTCGTCACCTGGGTCGAGCAGTGCCACAAAGGTCAGGTACAGGGCTTCCGAGACGCCCACCGTGGCAATGACTTCCGTGGCTGCATCGTACTTGACGCCGTACAGCCGTTCCAGGTTATCTGCAATGCCCTGGCGTAATTCCATTTTGCCAGAGTTGGAGGTGTAGTGTGTTTGACCAGCCTGCAGCGAAAGCACACCTGCATCCAGGATTGGTTTCGGGGTTGTGAAGTCGGGTTCCCCAATACCCAGAGAGATTACTTCCTTCATGGTTGCGGCGATATCGAAAAATTTTCGAATGCCGGATGGTTTCAACCCGATCACCCGCTTTGAGAGATATTTTTTATGGTCCAAAACCTGCATGATTTCTCCTTCGGAACTGGTGGTTAAAAAACTAAAGCTGAACGCTGGAGTTGTCCCCAATATTTATCGTCTTGGGTTGGCCATCAACTCTGGCATGTCTGCCAATAAATGAGCCATCCAGCACCGAATTGGTGACTGCTGCTCCATCATCCAGAATACTGTTGCGAATTATACAGCCGTCAACTTCGCAATCTGCGTTAATAGAGACGTGCGGACCAATCACAGAGCCGTCCACTTTTGCGCTGGGGTGGATAAAAACGGGCGGAATAATGGTTACCCCTTCCAGTTTCGCAGATTCTAGCGAGTTGTCACGTCCGTGTTCAAGCATGTACTTATTTGTTTCCAGAGTGGCTTCAATTGTGCCGGTGTCCAACCAGACATCTACACTATTCGTGCGCATCTGTGCGCCATTGTCGATCATGATATTGATAGCGTCGACCAGGAAATACTCACCTTTTAGTTGGATGCCGCGCTTCATTTGTTCGTTCACGGCAGATACCAGCTCCTCACCTTTTTTGAAGTAATAGCAGCCAACCACGGCCAGGTTGTTTTCCATGGTTTGTGGTTTTTCAATCAGACGTTGGATGCCACCGTCCTTGTTGAGTTCTGCCACTCCAAAACGTCGTGGATCTGGAACCGCTTTGACCCAGGCTACCCCGTCGCTTTTTTCATCGGCTAAAAACGAGAAATCCGTCTCCAGCAGTGTATCTGAAAAGACCAGGATCGTTGGGCCATTAAGTAGATGGCGGGCCAGCCATACCGTATGACTCTGGCCTTTCATCTCTTCCTGTACAACATAATGTGCTTTTACATTGGGATAATGTTTCTTGACGTAAATCGGGATCTGTTCACCCAGGAATGGTCCAATGATAAAGATATATTCTGCATTCTGCGGATCGGGAATGGTCTTGAACATATCCATCAGATGGTCGAATGATGGCTTCCCAGCCACGCCGATCAGTGGTTTGGGTTTGCTCCAGGTATGTGGGCGCATGCGTGTGCCCCAGCCAGCCATGGGTATGATGATTTTAATTGAGTCAGCCAATGCATTTCTCCTGGAAAAGATTGAATTTTACTGGCGCAGAAACCAGGTTTGACCCGGTGATCTGTCTTGATTTTTGTCCTGAAAAAGCATCTGGACATTGCAGATCTGGTATTCAAGCTAAAACCAAAATCTATACGAGCTTTTATGAAAACAAATTGCCTGAAGATGGTGTTTCTGGCTGGAAGATGTAAGCTTCCCAATTTTCTAGCTAATTTTACCTTTATTCTGTTTCGAAAACCTGCGCAAATGTATTTTGTACAACTTATTTGTGTATGACTTACTTATCTGTAAACCAAAAAGCCCAAGGTAGCCGCGGCGATCACTAAAATAACCGGGTTGATACTTGTAAAGGTTAGCAGGGCGAACGAAACCGCAATGATGAAAAGCTTATCCCAGCCGCCGGTGATGGCTGCGGTCCAGCCAATTTTTTTAACACCGAATACGGTACTGAACATGTCGTAAGCTGTCCACAATAAGAGACCCACCACCAGCGGCCGGACTGCCTGCAACATGGCTTGGATGTTTGGGTTGTCTTTGATGCCAAAGAAAAATGCTACCATAATCAGCATGAGAATCGTGGTGGGGATGACCGTCCCCGCGGCTGCAGCAACTGCGCCGGAAGTTCCGGCTAATTTATAGCCGACATAAGCTGAGACTTGCGGCGCGATTGGACCTGGTAGTGCGTTTCCAACCGCTACAGCATCTGCAAATTCGGCCGAATTAACCCAGGGTTGGAGTTCAGTCGAGCCGGGTGGCATCCATTGGGCGTGGGTGGCCTCGCGCTGCATGAGCGCCAGCGATGCCGGGCCGCCACCCCAAGAGAACATGGCCACGCGTGTAAATAGTAAAAAAATATCCCAGATAAGTTTCCAGTTCATTTCTCCATCCTGATCGTTCAGGAATGTCCCAGGACCGGGTGCGGTTGGTATGGCTGTTCCATCCGGGTAATATCATCAGCAGAGAGTTTAATCTCCAGTGCTGCGATAGCCTGGTTGAGATGCTCCATTTGGCTGGCGCCAATGATGGGTGCGCTGATATGTGCTTTGTTGAGCATCCAGGCCAGCGCAATTTGTGAACCGCTGACACTGTGTTCTTTCGCGATTTCATGTACATGATCGGCTACTTTGAAATCTTCGGCACGGAAATACAACTGATTGGCAAATGGGTCGCCCTGTGCACGCAGAGTCTCGCCACCACCCTCTTTGCTGCGGTTGCCGGCAAAAAATCCGCGCGCCATAGGGCTCCACGGGATCAGGCCGACGCCCTGATCGATGCAGAACGGGATCATTTCGCGTTCTTCTTCGCGGTAGACCAGGTTGTAATGATTCTGCATAGATACAAAGCGTGTCCATCCGTGCAGGTCGGCTGTATATTGCGCTTTGGCGAATTGCCAGGCAAACATCGATGAAGCACCAATATAACGCGCTTTGCCTGTCCGAACCACATCATGCAGGGCTTGCATGGTCTCTTCAATCGGGGTGTTGTAATCCCAACGATGGATCTGGTACAGGTCGATATAATCCATTTGCAGCCGGTGCAGTGATTTGTCGATTGAATCCAGAATGTGCTTTCGTGAGAGGCCACGGTCATTGGCATCCTCGCTCATTTGGCTGCAAACCTTGGTGGCAATGATGACATTCTCGCGTTTTACGCCCAGCGATTTGATCAAGTTACCGGTGACTGTTTCGCTTTCCCCCAGCGAATAAACGTCTGCGGTATCAAAAAAATTGATCCCGGCCTCCAGGGCGCGCTGTACGAAAGGGCGTGCTTGTTGCTCATTCAGCACCCACTTCCTCCAGGTATTGGAGCCGTAAGTCATCATTCCCAGGCACAAACGCGAAACCTGCATACCGGTCTTGCCAAGATTAACGTATTGCATGAATGCCTCCATCTTGCTTGGTTCCTACTCGAAAGCTGGATTGCAGATATTGCAGAGTAAGGTTCACATTTTTGCTTCGAGTTCTGCGATTGTTTTTTCCATTAAGTCGACCGAATGTTTAAGCGTGGCCGCATCAAAGGCAAACTTTGCCCCGGCTGCCTCGAATAATTTTGGCAGGCTAACTGTTGAACCAAGCGCCAGCGCTTTCTTATACGCGGAAACCGCCATGCGCTGGTCGTTTAATGAGTTCGCCCAGACCTGGGCCGCGCCAAGCTGCGCCATGCCATATTCAATATAATAAAACGGCAGAGTGAAAATATGCATTTGTCGATGCCAGTAGGTCTTCTTCGCGTCTTCATAACCGCTGTAGTCGATGCCCGGCAGAAAGCGATCCCACAATTCACCCCATTTATTTTCGCAGTTCGTTCCTGCGGAGCTTTGTTCCGGATTTTCGTAGATCCAGTGCTGAAAAGCGTCTACCAACGCCATATATGGCCAGAAGCTGATGATATCTTCCAACTGCTGGATGCGCGCCCGGGCGGTTTCAGATTCCTGGTAAAACCCACCCAGCTTTTTATCCAGGTAAGGGGTTGCCAGTAGTTCCATCCCGATGGATGCGACTTCTGCAAATTCAGCTGGCAGATAATTTTCTGAGCGCTGTTGAAAATATTCTATTTTTGCGCGCTCAAACTCATGGATGGCATGCCCGCTTTCGTGCAGCAGTGTCAGCACATCTTCGTGCATCCCGGCTGAACTCATAAATATAAATGGTTGCCGCACAGCCGCATATCCTAGTGAATACGCGCCAGGAGCTTTATTCTTGCGAGCTTCCAGATCGATGAGCCCGGCATCGAGCATGGTTTTAAAATATTGTCCGAAATCAGGGTCGACCTGGTCCAGAATCGTTTTGGTCTTTTCCAGGAGTTCGGTAGTTGTCGTATAAGGTTTGAGTGGAGTATCCCCAAATGGATCTACGTTGGTATCCCAGGGACGAATTTGTTCGAGCCCAAGCATCTTTTGATGTTTTTTTAAGATACGCCCTGCGGCAGGAACCACCACTTCTTCAATTGCCCGATGAAAGGCTTTGCAGTCATCAGGTGTGTAATCAAAGCGGAACTTTTGATCCCAGATATAAGCTCGATAATTCGGCAGCCCGTTGTTGCTGGCGATTTGCTGGCGTATTTCCATCAGCCGGCTCCACAGGTCATTCAATGTCGCTCGGATTTTGGTCCGGCCATCGATCATCAGACGCCAGGCTTTTTCGCGGATGGCCCGGTCCTTTTCCTGTAAGAGTGGGAACATTTCGGAGGCGGTGCGTTCCTGGCCATCCCACTCGTAAGTTAGCCCACCAATTATCCGGTTGTATTCGGCATTTAATTTCTGTTCTTCAATAAAAAGTTGCAGATTTGCATCTCGAAAGAGGGCCGCCTCTGTGCGCATCTTACGCAGCGGCAGATCAAAATCCTTGGGCTCAAGTTGGCTGTCCAGCAATTTCTTTTTCAGAATTTGGTCTGCAGCTTTGGCATTGGGCTGGATTGATTCAATAAATGTATTAAAGCGTGCTTCAATATTTGGGTCGGACGTGTATTGGGTGCTTGCAATATATAGACGTGTAAACATTTCGTCGATATGCGAGATTAGATCAGACCAATCTTTTAGCCAGATATCGACACTGCTGGCATTCAGCTCGCAGGTTCGCAGTTCCTGGTAAAGCGGTTCAATCTCTGCCCAGCTCCATTGTAGTAAGGTCTGGGTGTCTGAAGGAAATTTATTTTGCATATGTGTCTCCCAGTCAGTGATTAAAACTCTACTGTAAACGGATTAGTTTATAGCGCAAAGCCGCAAAGAAGTCAGCTTTTTTGGGAAATTGCTCTCTGAAAATTGGTGAAAATGTGAAATGACAAGTTGTTCAAAGCGTCATCCAGAATCGTTTCTCTTAGACCTTGCGTAAGGTTTTGGATCAACCCGGGCCGGCGGATTATTATTTTACAATTGTAAGCTTTGCCAGGCTGGCGGCCAGGCGCTTCATGCCAACACTGGTAAAGACCACTTCTACGATCTCGTCGCCATCCTGGGGGCGGCTGTCGAACACAATCCCTTCGCCCCAGACCGAGTGTTTGATGCGCATCCCGGCTTTATACTGCTGTTCAACGATTTTTGCCGGTTGCGCGGGTGTCGGGAGCACCCAGCTGGACTTATTGCTTCCGTAACCGCCAGTCCGTTTTCCTGCCCGGTTTTTTCCGCTAACCAGCTCGGCTGGAATATCGCCCAGGAAGCGTGATTCGACAGTGTCTTCAGCAAAACCACGTCCACCGCGACGTTGAGCGCGCAAGATGTAGAGCCGGTCTTTTGCGCGTGTAATACCTACATAGAACAGGCGGCGCTCTTCTTCCATCTCTTCCGGTTCGTCAAACGAGCGACTGTGTGGCAGAATGCCGTCATCCAGACCGATAATGAAAACGACGCCGAATTCCAAACCCTTGGCAGCGTGCAGGGTCAGCAGTGTTGGAACGTTGCCTTCCTTGATCGTATCCTGGTCCGAGACCAGGGCCAGGTTTTCGAGAAATTCAGAAAGTGGGCGCTGTTCGTATTCATCTGCCAGGCGATGAAGTTCAACCACGTTTCCCCAGCGCTCCTGGCCTTCTTCAGTGCCGTCGTCCAAATGGTCTTTATAATGAATGTCGTTTGCGATCCGGTCAAACAGTTCGGAGATGGTAGCGGTTGGAGCCATGGATTGCCAGCCCGCGAGCAGCCCGCCGAACTCCGCCAGGGCCAGGGCCGCGCGCCCAGTGAACTGAGCAAAAAATGGAGAATCTGACCCGCGAGCAAGGTCAAGCAAGACATCGCCAGGGCTGAGTTTGGCTGTATGTGCTGCACTGTGCAAGGCCAGGATGGCTTTCTCTCCGAGGCCGCGTGCTGGAATGTTGATAATACGGCTGAGTGAAACATCGTCAGCTTTGTTCTGAACGATGCGTAGGAAGGAGATCATATCCTTCACCTCGCGGCGTCCGTAAAAACGCTGTGCTCCCACCAACCGGTATGGCAGCCGGGCTTGTAAAAATGCTTCTTCGATCAGGCGGGACATGGCATTGGTGCGGTACATTACCGCGCAGTCGCCTGGTTCAAACTGGCGGCTGGCCACTAATTGCGCGATGGTGTCCACCACAAAACTGGCTTCGCCGTAATCATCGCCGGCTTCATAAAAGACAAGCTTTTCACCTGGGCCGCGGTCTGAAAATAATTGCTTGCGTTTGCGGCGTGGGTTGCGATCGATCACAGCCATGGCAGCATCCAGAATGGTTTGGCGTGAGCGATAATTTTGTTCCAGGAGGATGGTCTGGCATCCGGGGTGGTCTTCCTCGAAGCGCAGGACGTTGCGATAATCGGCGCCGCGCCAACGATAAACAGATTGGTCTGGATCTCCCACGCAGAACACATTATGGTGCGCTGATGAGAGGTGTTTGATCAGGTTGTACTGGGCGACGTTGGTATCCTGGAATTCATCCACAAGTACGTGATGAAAGCGTTGGGCATACTTGTCGCGCACATCAGGGTGATCGGTCAACAGGTTGGTGGTCATCAAGAGCAGGTCATCAAAGTCGACCCCGTTGGAGGCCTGGATGAGCTCCTGGTAGCGTTTATAGATGCGCTTGGTGGCTTCGTCGCGGTAGGTGACGACTGGGAAATCTTCCGGTCCCATGAGTTCATTTTTTGCGCGCGAAATCGCAGCGTGGATCGCAACTGGACGGTAAAGTTTCTCATTCAGGTTCAGCTCGCGGATGGCGGTCTTAACAATAGATTGCTGATCATCGGCATCAAAAATGACGAAATCTGCGTTGACCGGTAGCTTTTCGGCTTCGCGCCTCAGGATACGCGCGCAAGTAGAGTGAAAAGTTCCCAGCAGCAGGCCGCGGGTCATATCCTCGCCTAGCAGCTTTTGGACGCGTTGATCCATTTCTCGGGCGGCCTTGTTTGTAAAGGTTACCGCCAGCATTTGGTATGGACGCACGCCTTCGTAGCCGATCAGGTATGCGATGCGCTGCGTGAGTACCCGGGTTTTTCCTGAGCCGGGGCCAGCCAATACGAGTACCGGGCCTTCGCCCGCCGTGACGGCGCTTTTCTGTGCAGGGTTGAGTTTGTCTAAGAAATCCATAGGTGGGTTGGGGTGAATTAGGGGCAGAGAATACTTTATTATAGACTACTCTGCTCCGTTATTCGAAAATATTAAAGCTGTGATGTGCAGTGTGGGCAGCGGGTGGCTTTTTGTGGGATTTCTGTTGCGCAGAATTGGCAGGTTTTTATTGGAGGAATGCTGGGCGCGGGCTTGTGAACCCGGTTGATAGCCCGCACCATCAAAAAAATCACAAAGGCAATGATCGTGAAATCGACTACTGCGTTGAGGAAGGCGCCATAATTCCAGGTGACAACGCCCACTATTTTGGCGGCTTCACTCAGCGGTGTTCCCGTGGGTACATCTCCTTTGATCACCAGGTAAAGATCGGCGAAACTCACTTGTCCCAGCAGCAACCCGAGTGGCGGCATCAGAATGTCATTGACAAAGGATGTCACAATTTTGCCAAAGGCACCACCGATGATCACGCCGACCGCCAGGTCCATTACATTGCCGCGCAGGGCAAATTCTTTGAATTCTTTAAGCATTCTGATTCTTCTCCTGATTGAATATTTTTATTGTACCGTTTAGACAAAAGCCTGACAATACAAAAACCTATTGATTGCCAGCTTCCGAGTGCCACTCTTGTACAAATGGGAAGTGTTAATAGGCAGTGGAGCATAACTTGCTTATTCAAATTCTTTTGGGACGCGGACGAGCGCCGACAAGCGCGGAAAAAGCAAAAATCTTTTGGTTTTTCCGCGTACATCCGCGAAAATCCGCGTCCAATTGGGGTTCTCTGCGGG
>CAINXK010000440.1 GCA_903854805.1 uncultured Anaerolineae bacterium | reverse complement strand
GTCGAACCAATGATTGAAATACAGATAGGTGGTTGTAGCCGCCGGCAGGCTGATATTGGCGTTCATGGCGGCGTATTTATCGGATGCGAAATCGTCACTGAAAGCAGCCAACGACTGACCGCTGGGTGAGAGGCCCGGGGTCGTGACGCTCCAGTTTGTGGGGGTGGAGACCTGCAGGTTGTATCCAAAGCTCCAATTGGCGCTGCCGCTTTCCAGGTTGTCATTAAAGAGATAACTGGCGGGCAGGTCGCTTGATACCGGGCAGAGATCCGGTGTTGGGTTGGCAGGTTGGGAAGCGGGCTTGACGTTCATTTCGACCGCCAGGGTGGCGTTCTGGACCTGGGTGCAGTTGGCGGATGTGATGCCGGCTGTGCCGCCGGTCAGGTTAATGCAGGCCTGGTTGATGGCGTAATACAGATCGGTGAAGTTGGCGCCCGCGCCCAGCAAGTGGCTCTGGACTTCATAGTAGATTGCGGCGGTTTTGTTGTTGCCGATGCCTGTGACGTTGTAACCATTGAAAGCCGATCCATCCCCGGCGGCTATCAGGTAGGCGGCTTTATTGCTAACGCTGCTGTTGGTGTGCACGCCGCCATTATCGCCGCTGAGGGTGTAGTAATTGGGGCTGCTGATTTTATCGGGATCGTTGAAGTCTGGTGGGTTGCTCATGCTGCGGAAGGCACCGCCAGCCATCTCCTCGCCAATTTGCCAGAGGATCCCGTCGCCAGCGCCAGCGCTATCGCCGGTGTTGGATTGGTCAACCAGCTCGCCCCAGATATCGGAGAAGGATTCGTTGATCGCGCCGGATTGGTAATAATAGAAAAGGCCGGAAGTGTAATCTGTGACGCCGTGGGTTATTTCGTGGGCAACCACATCGTCTACGACGAAGCCGGCGCAGTAAACCATCTGGGTGCCATCCCAATAGGCATTTGGACAAACACTTGGGTTGTTGTATTGAACGGTGGAGATAATCCACATACCCGCATTATCAATGCTGTCGCGATTATGCTGGGTCCGATAGTAGTTATAGGTATCGAGAGCGTACTGCTGGGCATGCAGGGCATCCCCGGAAGTACCACCAGGGCAGCCGCTGGTTGGGCAGACCAGGCTGCCGGGCAGGGAGCTGCCGCCTCCGGCGCTATAGGTTTCGATCATCGGGCTTCCCAGCGTTTTTCTGGGGCTGGCTGGAATGCTGGGGCGGGCAGTGCTGGCTGATTTTTGGGCTGGCCCAATGTGATCGACTTCGCTGTAGTGCAGGCTGACTGTGCCGGTCTGGGCATTAAGCATGATGACTTCGCGGACAGGCGGGCTGCTGGAAGTGACACGCAGGAACCAGACCAGTTCTGGGGCGCGGGTGCTGGACTTCAGAAGCGTTTCATCGAAGATTGCCAGGCTGGGTTGGTTGGCACTGAGTGTGCTGGTTTCCAGCTGGTACCATTTGGCGGTGGCAGCCAGGGCAAGCTGTTGGGCATTTTCTGGGCTGATGGCCGGGGTGGTATCCAGACCAGGGTTTTGCGAAACTTCGCCACTCATCGAGAGCAAGGCGCCATTGGGCGACATGTTGACTACCAGTTCACCCGCCAAAACCGGGACTCCCTGGTAAGTTTGCTGGTAATGGACCACCTGGCTGCCATTTAGATCTGTCTTGCTGGAGAGCTGGCTCATATCGGTGGCCGGGTTGGCGAGCCCAAAGCGCGGCGCATAGCTGTTTACGATGCCGAGGGCTTGTTTCTCCAGACTTAAGGACTTTACGCCGGTTACTCCGGGGACGGAGATGGGTGCTCCGCCACCGATGAAGGCCAGGTTGCCGGTTTCAGGGTTGTAACCAACCTGGGGGTCTTTTCCGGAGCTAAAGCCGCTTGCGCTGATATTTTTTGCCTGTGCGGGAGCGCCCGAAGGGGAGAAGCTGTTTGAGATGATGATCAACGCAACCAAAATTGATCTTAATAGGCTAATAATGGCGGAAATTTTTTTTGGATTTTTCATTTGAGCAGCGCCTTTGGGTTCGATGTTCTACTATGTTATTCAGAAAGGGAAAATTATGACATTAATATGACGAATTTAACCCAATTGTAAAACATAAAGTCCGATTATGGCCTTACGCTTTTGTTAATCCCCCAGCGAAAGTTTGTTTATTTTTGTCGAAAGGGAAGATCTTGAGTTATTTTGAGCAGAAAAAGATCTCAAAATTTCGGTGTGCATCAAGCCAGGTTGACGCTTTTAGGGCAAGGGGACAGTTCCCATCGAACAAGGATTCTGGGTCAGGCTTCGGATGAATAGGTATGTGTAGGGCAAGATGGAGTATCAACTTAACGACAAATTTGATAGTTATCACAAGCTGCCACAGGAAAACTATCCACAATATAAACTAATTTTTCGTTCAACTCCTTCCAAACTTCGCCCAACAAGCCAAAAAGGGTCAAGAACAAATCTGCGACCTTGTGAAATCGGCGATTGAAGCGACTTTTTCCCAACATATTTGGGATATAGCCGTACTCGACCATGTGATTTCGGGCTTTTTCAAGGTTGCCGCCAAAATATGTTGCGGCAGTTATTGTGCCGCCAGTGGTGTCATTTCGCCCGATTGTCTCGGAAAAAAGAATGGCAGGCAGACAAGCCCGAGCGCAGTGATGGCATATAACAAAATGTTAGCATAGGGCCATTGAATAAACGGCTGGATATCTCTGAAAAATGAAGCCGTGACTAAAAAACCGGTAAAAACAATCAGCGTTATTTTTCCGGTCACGGTTTCATTGATCCCTGGCAAGCGCTTCCAGGCCAGCAGGATGGGGGTGAAGATCAGCAGGATGGGCAAAGAGTATTCAAAAGCTACGGTTGGGTAGGTCAGCATCAGGATTGCTAATCCGCAGAAATAGGGTGTTTGGTAAAGTGTCTGGTGATCTCGGAAGCGGGTTGAGAGCAGCCAGCCGAGCACGATGATGACCAGGGGTACAGTTTTGGTCAGCGCGCGTGGCAATAACAGGGCCATGCTAATCCCAAGCGGTGAAGTGGTCAGTTCTTGTTGGTACAACCCGACCAGGAAGTATTTGGTTTCGGTGCGATAAGGCGCTGATAAAGCCACAAAAACCAGCGCGAATATCGCCACCAAAATAATATCGCCCCGTAATTTTGTTTTATGCTTGAAAGTAAGGATATTGACGAGCAGGGTAATGAAAATATAAGGGAGCGAAGTCCATTTTACAAAAGAAAATAACGCGGATAGAAATATGGGCCAACCTTTGCGGGTGTGCAACCCAATGAAGAGCCATAGGTAGGCCAGTGCGACATAAAGAGAAAATTGGCCTCTTTCAAACCAACTTAGACCCGTGGGTGTCAGAAATAAATAAAAATTTACGAATAATAAAGAAGGCAGGATGTATTTTTGCAATCCAAGCAGCCGGTAAACGTAAATCATTGACAGATAAAACAATGTCAGCTGGATCAAAATGTGTAGAAACGCAGCAACCCCGTAATCAAATTTGCAAATCGAGATGCTGCACAGGTAATGGATAAAAGGGGCATAGCGCGAAGGTCTCTGCCAGGGATCAAATGCGCCATTTATGTAGTTCTCTTTTAAAGAAGATAGTCCTTTCAACGGGAAGTAGATTTGGGAAAAATCTGCGCTTAGCCGGTTGATTGCATTGAATTCTGAAACCTCGAGCCTCATCGTATTGTACAAAGGGGCAGGGACGAGCTGAGT
>CAINXK010000439.1 GCA_903854805.1 uncultured Anaerolineae bacterium | reverse complement strand
TGTTAAATGCCGATATGTGGTGGCTGATGGGATTCCCCTCGATGTTCGGGAGTGGACTTGTCCACGATGAGGAGTCACGCATATTCGTGACGAAAATTCCGCAATTAATATAATGAGAAAAGCGATTCTCGAAAATAACTTATTGCATAGCTCGTGCCGCTTTGGAGACGATATCAATGTCTTTAACAGGCGAGTTAGGCGGGTGACACCTAGTGGCGCAGATTCTACGTTGCGGGGGTGTTGCGGTTCAGAAATCACCCTGAACACCGCCAAAAAAATAAAACGTCAGGATGCCAACCTGACGACAAAACTGTGGGTATAGATTTTTCCACTTTTGGGAGAGCGGCAGAATGTTTTTCAGGGTGATTCCCGATTAAATAATTAATTAGCATTGTTCGAGTACAAAAATTGCTTATTTTGCGAACCTGGCTTGAAAAAAAAAGATTCAGGGATCACTCTTTTTGGAGCTGGACGATGAGGACGGCGGAGAGGATGATGGCGCTGCCGATGATCTGGATAACGGACATGCCTTGGTGAAGGAGAAAGTAGGCTTCGATGGAGGTCATGACGGGTTCGGTCATAGCAAGTATGTTGGCAATACTGGCAGGGATGTAATACATGGACATGTTATACAGTCCAAAACCGAAGATGGTTGGGATAAAGGCTAAAAATACCAGGCACAACCAGCCGTCCAGTGGGAGATTCGGAAGAAGGGCGGGAAACGATCCTGCTGCACCGGGTATAGATGGAAACAGGTTGAAGATCAGGATAAAAATAGTGCCAAAGCCAAACGAGTAGAGCATGGCTGTCCAGGAGTTGATATTCAAACGGGCAGTTTCTTTTCCTACTAGGGTATAAACTGCGAAAAAAATACCGGAGAGCAGACCAGTGGTTACCCCCAGAAGATTCAATTTCCAGATGTCAGCACTGTAAGCATTGGAGACTAGGATGCAGCCACCCAGGCTTAGGATAATGGCGATAATTTTAGGCGGCCCCAGTTTTTCTTTAAAGATGATCCATGCCAGAATGGCAGTGAAACCTGCCGAGCTGTAAGCGACGACCGTAGCGACCGATGCGCCGTTAGCCCTGACAGAAAGGGTCCAGATAGAGTTAAACACACCCAACAGCAGACCGTAAAAAACGAAATAAGCGATCTGCGAACGGGGGATTCTGAGCAGGGAGCGGCGGGTGAAGAATAAAACCGGCGCAAGGGCTAGGCAAACCAGCATGTTGCGCCAAAAAGCCAGCAGAAGTGCAGGCATGTGATAATGATTCACCAGGTAATCTATAAAAATCCCGGTGAAGGACCAGAAGGTGACCCCGGTGATCCCGATCAAATAGCCTTTTGTTGCTCTGCTCATTGCGCTGTATTCTCCAAAAATATGATTTAGTATAAAAGCCGCATTTCATTTGGCAGGGTTAGAATTAATGGCCTGATTGTAACCCAATCAACCGGTTTTCAACCGTTCTTTAAAAACGTCATTAAAATGAGGCCATTTGGTAGGGAGTGAGACGGAAGCAGTGGTTACATGGTGATGCTTCGCGTCCAGCCTGCAATCAACGTCTGTGATTTAATGCCATTTGCACTAATTACTCTGGCGTAAACTCTCTTGCATCCAGATGGCACGAACGGTAGTGCCACACCAGCCCCGATATACGACGCTGGCTTAACTTTCAGATTGTCAATGCGGAAACCCGCATAAAATTTCTTCTCAGAATTCTATTTTTTGTTCTTGAAGTAAACGGCAGCTAGTCGCCCAATATTAACTGCGGCCGCGTAATCCCGGGAACCAATCCAGCCACATTCAAAACACTTCATCCTTGCGCCCCAATCAATCGACTGAGTATGCTGTCGGCGATTTGAATGTGTCAGCATGTTTCCCACATCGCGGGCAGGTGTGGCTGGTGTTGACAGGTTGTTCAAACCGCAAAAAACACCAGTAAGTTTGCATTTGTACTTCAAAACTTCAGTCAGGGCAGAACGAATGGTGGTGTTGTTGCGCCAATTACGCCAACGTGATTTTGTATCGCGC
>CAINXK010000438.1 GCA_903854805.1 uncultured Anaerolineae bacterium | reverse complement strand
GATAGTCCTTTCAACGGGAAGTAGATTTGGGAAAAATCTGCGCTTAGCCGGTTGATTGCATTGAATTCTGAAACCTCGAGCCTCATCGTATTGTACAAAGGGGCAGGGACGAGCTGAGTTGCAGAAAAATCGCCATAGAGCGTATCCATGGATAGAAGAATAAAGTTTTTGATGATAAAAATATGTAAAACCAAAAAGAATAGCAGGAATATTTGGTTTTTCGATGAATATATAATTTGCTGCCATTTATTTTGATAGTTTTTCAAGATTGCCTCTGAATGATTAAATCAAGGGAAGGCCAGCAATTGTCTTACCGGCTGTAAAGATCAAACCGCCTGACCTTTATTCTCAAGCGTGGGAAGTACTTTTCTGGATCGCTAGCGTTGGGGCACCGGTTGTTTTTATGATTCCATTGCCAGGCGCAGGGTTGGCTGCCAGGCGGGTAATTCGATTTGGAAGGACTCTAAAAAGTGAGCGCAGTTCAGGGCAGAAAATAGAGGTCGTTGGGCTGGGGTTGGGAATTCTGAAGTCTGGGCCGGCAGGATCTGTACTACCTGCTGTTCTTGCCTGGCAGGGTCAAGCTCCAAGATCAGCCGGGCCCAATCCAGGCGGCTGGCGTGGCCAGACCCAGCCAGGTGGTAAAGACCGCTGTGTTCGCGTAGTGAGTCAGTGCCGCGAGCCAGAGTCTGGGCGCTGATCTCGGCCAGCATGCGGGCCCAAGTGGGGTTTGAAACCTGGTCATCCACAATGCGCAAGGTCTGATTCTGACGCGCCCACTGCAGCACTTTGGTTACAAAGCTGTCGCGGCGGGTGCTGTAGACCCAGGCGGTGCGGAAGATGAGGTGTGTGCCGCCCAAGACCTGGATGGCCAGTTCGCCGGCCAGCTTGCTTTTTCCATAGACGCTGAGGGGGTTGGGCGTATCTTGTTCGCTGTAGGGGCTGCCTTTTAGGCCGTCGAAGACATAATCGGTTGAGTAGTGGATCAGGGCGGCTTTCAACTGCAGGGCTTCCTCGGCCAGGATGGCGGGGATGCTGGCATTGATGGCAAAGCATTTTTCTGTTTCGTTTTCGGCGCGGTCCACGGCGGTATAGGCAGAGGCGTTGACGATGACCTGTGGTTTGAGCGCCCGGATGGTGCTGCGAACGGCTTCAAAATCTTCCAGGTTGAGCTCTTCGTAATCGAAAGCGCTGAGGGGGCCGAGTGGTGCCAGCGTGCGTTGAAGTTCCCAGCCCAGCTGTCCGTTTTTGCCGAGCAGCAGGATCTTCATTTCAGTACCTGTTTGGCCAGCCTGAGCAGGTATTGGCCGTAACCATTTGCGCTCATCGGTTTGGCCAGTTGCAGCAAATCTGCACGGGTGATGTAGCTCAGGCGGTAGGCGATTTCTTCAGGCGATGAGATCATCAGGCCCTGACGTTCTTCAACCGCCTGAACAAAGTTGGCGGCTTGCAACAGGGATTCGTGAGTACCGGCATCCAGCCAGGCGATGCCGCGGCCCAGTTCGTAAACCTGCAGTTGTTGATTGTCCAGGTAAATGCGGTTGAGGTCGGTAATTTCGATTTCACCGCGTTGGGAGGGTTTCAGGCCGGCTGCGAGGCTTGTCACCTGGGAATCGTAGAAATAAATGCCGGGAACGGCGTAATTTGAGCGGGGTTTGAGTGGCTTTTCTTCCAGGCTGATGGCGTGGCCATCCTGGTCGAAATCCACCACGCCGTAGCGTTCGGGGTCGCGCACCGGGTAGGCAAAGATGAGTGCGCCGCTGGTAAGGGCTGCGGCGTTTTCCAGGATGCTCCCGAGACCCTGGCCATAGAAGATATTGTCGCCCAGGATCAGGCAGGCGCCCTGGCCGGCTAGAAAATCGGCGCCAATGATGAAGGCTTCGGCCAGGCCGCGTGGTTCGGGTTGTTCGGCATAGCTGAAAGTGAGACCCCAACGGCTGCCATCACCCAGCAGGCGCTGGTAGCCGGGCAGATCTTCGGGTGTGCTGATGACCAGGATTTCCCGGATGCGGGCCAGCATGAGCATCGAGAGCGGGTAATAGATCATGGGTTTGTCGTAGACGGGCAGCATTTGTTTGCTGACGCCAATAGTGATGGGGTAAAGCCGGGTGCCTCTGCCACCTGCGAGAATGATGCCTTTCATTTTTGGCCCCCTCGTTGTGTGTAATTGTTGTGGATCCAGGATTGATAATCGCCGGTCTGGCGGATGGCTGCGACCCAGGCGGGGTTATCCAGATACCAGCGCACAGTGTTGGCCAGCCCGCTTTGCAAGTTCTGGCGCGGCTGCCAGGCGAGCTCGGCCTGAATTTTGGAGATATCCATGGCATAGCGCCGGTCATGGCCAGGGCGGTCCTGGACGTATTTGAGCAGGGAAGCGTGTGGGGCAAACTGCGAGCCGGGCAGGAGTTCATCCATGACGTCACAGATGGTCCTGACGATCTCCAGGTTGGTAGGTTGGTTATTGCCACCGATGGCGTAAGTTTCGCCCAGGCGGCCTTTTTTGAGCACCAGGTGAATAGCCTCACAGTGATCTTCCACATACAGCCAGTCGCGAACCTGCAGGCCGTCGCCGTAGACTGGCAAGGGTTTGCCCTCGATGGCATTCAGGATCATGAGCGGGATTAATTTTTCTGGGAACTGGTAGGGGCCGTAATTGTTGGTGCAGTTTGTCAATGTGACGGGTAAGGCGTAGGTGTGGCTGTAGGCGCGCACTAGGTGGTCGCTGGCTGCCTTGGATGCGGAGTAGGGCGAGCGCGGAGAATACGGTGTTTCTTCATTAAAAGGTGGGTCGTCCTGGCTGAGTGTTCCGAAGACCTCATCGGTGGAGACGTGATGAAAGCGGGCGCTCTCGCGCGGAATGATCTGATCTACGAGCCAGGCCTGTCGGGCGCATTCCAGCAGGGTAAAAGTACCCACAATGTTGGTTTGCACAAATTCGCCCGGGCCCAGGATGGAACGGTCGACGTGGCTCTCTGCGGCAAAGTGGACGACGGTATCGAGCTGGTATTTTTGGAAAAGCCCACTGATGAATTCAGAATCGCAAATATTACCCTGGATAAAGATGTGCCGGTCGGGGTCTGGCAGGTTTTGCAGGTTGGCCAGGCTGCCGGCATAGGTGAGCGCGTCCAGGTTGATGATGCGCAGCTCGGGCTCTTGCTCGAGAAGGTAACGAATGAAGTTGGAACCGATGAAGCCTGCGCCACCGGTAACAAGGATATTTTGCATGCGAGATTTTCTCCCTGGAGATCAGTAAGTTTCAGCAGTGCTAAACCGCAGGCCGGCGCCATCCTTGGCGGATAGTACTGGGGGCAGCTGGTCAATCAGCGGCCAGGTGATGGCCAGGTCTGGATCATTCCATAGGATTGTGCGTTCCCAGGCGGGGGCGTAATAATCAGTGGCTTTGTAGACGATTTCTGCCCAGTCACTTAGCACATAAAAGCCGTGGGCAAAGCCAGCCGGGATCCAGAAGAGGTGTTTATTCTGCGTTGAAAGCCTGGCGCCTACCCACTTGCCAAAACTCGGTGATGATTTGCGCAGATCGACGGCGATATCAAATATTTCACCGGAAACCACGCGTACCAGTTTGCCCTGGGCCTGGCGGATCTGGTAATGCAAGCCCCTCAGGGTGCCCTGACGGGAGCCCGAGTGGTTGTCCTGGACAAAGTGGGTAGGCAAACCCAGCTCGGAAAATTGGCGGGCCTGGTAGGTTTCCATAAAAAAACCGCGTTCATCACCAAATACTTTTGGCTCAAGGATCAACAGGTCAGGTATGGATGTTTGGATGATGCGCATGTGACTTTCTGTGAATTGATGGAAGAGACCAGACTGACGTAAAGAGAAATTATACTGGCAAAGGGTATGCGAGTCTACGCCCGGTAAAACGGTGGGGGTGGATTTGCGATGGTAAAGCTGCTGCTGAAATTGTTTTATATGATTTCTTGATTTGAATCGTGCAGGTGGTAAAATTCACAAGGAAATTTTAAATGGAAAGGGCTATTATGCGAAGTTATTTGGTTGGAATCTGGGCGGCCAGATATTTTTTTGTACATTTGGCTGGCGCAGAGCTGCGATATAAATTCAGGCGTTCGCGGTTAGGCTTATTGTGGACGATGGTGACTCCGCTGGTTTTGGCTTTGATGATGACTTTTGTGCTTGGTAACCTGCTGGGTGTCAATATGAAGGATTATGCGCCCTATATTTTTTCAGGGCTGCTGGTCTGGGAGTTTATAACTGGTTCGGTTGTGGGCGGCTGTAGTTCCTTGCTCGGTTCCGAGCCTTATATCAAGCAGTACTTGCACCCATTTGCGATCTACCCATTAAAAACCACGCTGGTTAACATCACTTCATTTTTAATTGCACTGATGGGGCTGGCGATCTGGATTCTGTTTTATAAACCGGAAAATTTATTGGTGGCTGTATTCGCCTTGCCTGTTTCTGCCCTGTGTTTATTCCTGTTCGGATGGCCGGTCGCGACCCTGACGGCCTTCACCAACTTGAAATACCGCGATTTTGCGCAGATTGCGGCCCTGGGGATGCAGCTGTTGTGGTATGCCTCGCCTGTGTTTTTTCAACCGGCCATGTTCAAGACCGCCGGATTGGCGCTTATGTTGGAGCTCAACCCGGTTACGCATCTTCTCAATTTGCTGCGGGCGCCAATGTTATATGGCCAATTCCCGTCGCTTACCGATTATGCTTATGTGCTGGGCACTGCCGCAGTCTTTTACGTGCTGGCAGCCATCCGAATTCGTAGTTCAGAAAAAACATTGATCTTTTACTTCTAAATATGAAAAACGCCGCCCATATTCGCATCCGAAATGCCACATTATCTTTTCCTTCGAGTATTTACAATGCTCTGACGTTGAAGGAAGAAGTTTTTAAACTTTTAAATTGGGGGAAACGTACAAAATTGTTGTATGACGTGGTAGCCCTGAAAGGGGTCAATATTGATATCCATGATGGAGAGAAAGTGGGTATTATCGGGCGGAATGGAGCCGGAAAGAGCACCTTATTGAAGGCCATTGCCGGTATTTATCCCTTGCAATCTGGAACTATCGAGATATCCGGGAAAATCCGCTCCCTGTTTGAGCTGAGCCTGGGCTTTGAACCGGATGCCACCGGCAGAGAAAATATTATGTACCGGGCGCTGCTGTTGGGCGAATCACCGAAAGGGGTCAACGAAAAGGTTGATGCGATTATTGAATTTGCAAGCCTGGGTGATTTCATCGATTATCCGCTCAAAACCTATTCGGCAGGTATGCTGGTGCGGCTGGCTTTTTCAATTTCAACCAGTATTTCCGGCGATATCTTGCTTTTGGATGAAATCCTGGCTGCGGGCGATGCGACTTTCCAGGTTAAAGCGCGGGCAAGGATGTTGGAAATGATTGACCAGGCGAAGATCATTGTGCTTGTTTCGCACGATATGGATTCCGTGCGCAAGATTTGCAACCGCGCAATTTATTTGCAGGATGGGCAGGTGGTGGCAGATGGTGATGTTGGTGAAGTGATCAATGTGTATATGGAATCTTCTGAGAAGGTTGTCCCGGTCTAAAAGCTGATTAATTGCCCTGTTTGTGGGTGGGATGAATTCGTCTGGTTATTAAATTATCGGGGGATAATTGTGAATTTAATGGTATGCTTTTGATACTAAGAATTATGAAGATCCCAGAGATCTTGTCACGTTTTTCAGGGAAACAATCCCAGGTTGTACTTTTTGTGGCGGGCTGTATCGAATTCAGCCTGGCAGGTGTCTTCAGCCTGAGGCTTGAACCAGACCCAAAGAACGCTTTCCTGTTTGGCTATTCAATGCCCAGGTTGGCGCTTTTTGGTTTGTCAATACTCTTTGGGTTGGGGATGCTGATTTTCGCCTGTTCTTCAGGGTTGCGCAGCAGGGTCATGGCACGGTTGGAAGCCGGTGTGCAAAAGGCTCCAATGGTTTTCGCGCTGATCGTGCTGCTGCTAGCGGGGCTGGGGATCATGATCGGGCTGATGCCATCGGCTGCGCTGGGAAAATTTGGGCTCTATTTTTCCAGGCTGCGTTTGTTTTTGTTTGTGTTTTGTTTGATGCCTGCCCAGTTTTCACTTTATTGGCTCAAGCCTGGGCACTGGCAAGGGGATCGAGCATTGCTCCGGATTTTTATGATCTGGCTTTTGGCGCTAGGCAGTGTTGTTGGTTTGATCCTGCTGAGTGGCTGGGGGTTGACTCCAGAAGGGATTCTATGGGGTCCTGTGGGTACTCCGCTTACCGGGCTGCAGTTGAGCCTGGTCTTTTGGGTTGGGTTGCTGTTGTTTGGGGTGTTCGGTTTTTTGAAAGATCGAGTTTCAAACAATACCGTCAAAATATTTGACTTGCTGGTGGTGGTGTGCCTGTTCGCAGGTGCCCTTACCATCTGGATGGATCTGCCCAGCCCTCGAAATGAATTTTCTTACCGGCCGCTTGAACCATATTTGCAAGCATTTCCCAATTCAGATGCGGCTGTGCACGATGTCGGTGGGCTGTCGATCTTGAATGGTTCGGGTATATTTTTCGGACAATACACCGACAAGCCACTCTACATGGTTTTCCTGGCATTTCTGCACCTGTTGGGTGGTAACGACTATAATTTGCTGGCACTGCTGCATGCGGCATTTATGGCTTTGATGCTGCCGGGTTTGTATTTTTTCGGGAAATCCTTTCACAGCCGTATGTTCGGGTTTTTGCTAGCAAGCGGGGTGGCGCTGCGCCAGTACAACGCGATCTACCTCTCGAACCACCTTTATTACAATGCCACTGTGCGTCAATTCTTAACCGAAGTG
>CAINXK010000437.1 GCA_903854805.1 uncultured Anaerolineae bacterium | reverse complement strand
CGGCGGCTGGTGATCACAGCCGGTGGCAGCCAGGAGCCGATCGACCCGGTGCGCTATATCACCAATCGTTCTTCGGGTAAGCAGGGCTATGCCCTGGCCCAGGCAGCCCTGGATTTGGGCGCCTCGGTGCGCCTGATTGCACATCCAACCGGCTTGCCCGTTCCAGTAGGAGCCGAGCTGTTGGAGGTGCGCACGGCCGAGCAGATGCTGGCCGCTGTGTTGAACGCCTGTCAGGATGCAGATGCCCTGGTGATGGCTGCTGCTGTGGCAGACTACCGGGTGCAGCATGTTTCGGAGCATAAATTAAAGAAACGGGATGGCATCCCAGAGATTCTGTTGACGCCTGCGCCCGATGTTTTGGGTGCGGTGGCGCAAGCCCGCAGCAGGCTGCAAAATCTAAAAGTTGTGGTAGGATTCGCCGCGGAAAGCCGCGATCTATTGGAAAATGCTGCTGAAAAACTGAGCTCGAAACAACTCGATTTTATCGCTGCAAATGACATCTCGGCTGCTGATGCCGGGTTCGCTGTGGATACCAATCGCCTGACGCTGGTGCATGCCGGTGGACGGCGTGAGCCTTTGCCCTTGATGGGTAAAGATGAAGCCGCCGAAGCCATCATTGCACGGGTGGCGGAGCTGATGGAGTGATATGCGCGTATTAGTGATTTCTGATATCCATGCGAATCTGACTGCCCTCGAGGCTGTGCTGGCAGATGCCGGCCCAGTGGATGAGACCTGGTGCCTGGGTGATGTGGTCGGCTATGGGCCCGATCCTAACCTGGTGGTGGAGCGCATCAAGCAAATACCAAATTTCACCTGTATATTGGGGAATCATGATGTGGCTGTATTAGGGCAGATGGATTATGCTGTTTTTAATACCGATGCGCGCAGGTCACTCCTGTGGCAAAAACAGAATCTGACCCAACCCAATCTGTTTTATCTCGAAAACCTGTCTAAAGATAGATTGGTGCGTGGCAATGTCACGCTGGTGCATGGTAGTCCGCGTGACCCGGTCTGGGAATATATATTAAACACACTTGCCGCGCGGCTGAATTTTGAAGCCTTTTCTTCATTCTATTGTTTTGTCGGACATACCCATCTGCAAAGTATTTTTCAGCTTGATTTGTCCATCGATCGTGTTTCGCAGATTGTGCCTCAACCCGGGCAGGTCATTCAGCTATCACCACGCGCCATTATTAACCCAGGCAGTGTCGGCCAACCCCGTGACCGTGATCCGCGCTCGTCTTACGCTATTTACGATTCAGAGAATTCGACCTGGCAGCTGCGCCGGGTGGCCTATGACATTGGAGCCGTGCAGGCGCGGATCCGCGCCGCAGGGCTTCCAGATAAGCATGCGGTACGCCTGGCGGAAGGTTGGTAATTAGATTTGATGGGGCGCAGAAAGTTGCGCCCTTTTTTATTGGAACTTTTGGTTATCTTTGCGCGTCTAATGAATAGAAATCACCAGTTTTTTTATTCAAGTGAGGAGAATCTTATGAAGCGTATCTTTTTCATTCTGATCATGGCTGGTCTGTTATTGACTGCCTGTGGCGCACCGATGGCCGCGAACGAATTGCCTTCCATTTCAATGGCTCCGGCAGTGGGCGGCGGCGGTACAGTTGATCTGCAGAAAAGTGTAGGTGCTCCTGAGGCCCCTCAGCCCAATCTGTCCGCAGACTCGGTCACGGTTTCCAATGCTCAATATGCGAATGTGAAATCCGCCCAGGAGCGCATTGTGATCCAGAATGCCGACCTGGCAATCGTGGTCAAGGACCCGCAGGCTAAAATGGCTGAAATCGGAGCGCTTGCCCGACGCTTGGGCGGCTTTGTGGTTTCATCGAATATGAATATGCTCAACGTGGGTGCCAACCTGAAGGTGCCAGAAGGTACGATTGCCATCCGGGTGCCGGCCAAGGATCTGGATACTGCCCTGAGTGAGATCAAGGCCAATGTGGTTGAGGTCCAAAGCGAAAATCGTTCCGGCCAGGATGTGACCGATCAATATGTGGACCTGCAATCACAGTTGCGGGCCAAACAAGCTGCGGCGGATAAACTTTACGAGATAATGCAAACTACACAAAAAGCTGATGAGACCCTGATGGTCTTCAACCAGCTGACCCAGGTCCAGAGTGAGGTTGAAGTTTTGAAGGGTCAAATCAATTACTACGAGCAAGCCGCCGCGCTTTCGGCCATCAGCGTGCGCCTGATTGCCGAAGAATCTGCACAGCCGATCGTGATCGCTGGCTGGCACCCGCAAGGCGTGGCGCGCGATGCTGCCCAGGCTCTGATCGATTTCTTCCAGAATTTTGCGACTTTCATGATCTGGCTGGTGATTTACATCCTGCCAGTGGCAGCCATTCTGATCGTTTTGCTGGCGCTGCTGTGGCGTCTGCTGCGCTGGTTCTGGCGCAAGGTTTTCCCACGCAAGCTGGCTGTTCCACCTGCTCCAGCTGCCAAAGTGGAATAACAGATTACTGAAGTCGCCACGCGTCCCTCTCCAGATCCAGGAGGGGGACGTTGGTTTTACAGGTATAATTTTAGGGATGGATAAATTATTGCATGACGCCCAGCATTTATTTGGACTGACACTTTCGTCACGGCAGATGGCACAGCTGGTAATTTATGAGCGCGAGCTGTTGGAATGGAATGAAAAATTCAACCTGACCGCCATCCGGGATGTGGAAGGTATTCGTGCCAAACACTTTCTCGATTCGCTTTCGTGCAGCCTGGCCTGGAAGGAGCAGATTCCGCGCCGGTTGATTGATGTTGGCACGGGCGCCGGGTTTCCTGGGATTGTATTGAAGCTGCTTTACCCGGGTTTGAAGTTGACCCTGGTTGAATCGGTGGGTAAGAAGGCTAATTTTTGCACGCACATGGTTCAGGTCCTGGAACTGGAAAATGTGGAGGTTCTGTCCGAGCGGGCGGAAGATGTAGGCCAGAACCCGGCACATCGTCAGAAGTATGATTGGGCTGTGGCCCGCGCGGTGGCTGCCATGCCTGTGCTGGCGGAGTACCTGCTGCCGCTGGTCAGGTTGGGTGGCGGAGTGCTGGCCCAGAAGGGTGAGAGCGGTCCGGTGGAAGTTAACGCAGCCGAGAAGGCACTAAAAATGTTGGGCGGACGCATGCGCCAGTTGGTCAAGGTGGAGCTGCCTGGGGTAGCAGATGAGCGCTTCCTGGTCATCATTGATAAGGTGGCTGCCACCCCGCCGGGTTACCCGCGGAAAGCGGGTCTGCCGGCTAAAAAGCCATTATGAGGTATCCAGTCGGAGTGGCGCCGCTGCGCGGGGACTCGAACTCCTGACCCAGCCCCTGGCATAACCACCAGCCTAACAGAATGGCGCGCTGCCCATGGGGTAACGACAAACGCAGAATTTGCCACCGGTCTCCGTTAACCATTACTCCGCCCAGAATAATGTTGGCGACATCGTTTTGCCAATCTTTCAACGCATGCTCCAGTACCGGTTTATAAAAACTCCAAACATCTACATGAAAATTCATCAACCAGCGCCGTATCATCGTAACTCTGCCTGGGTTTCTCCTGGGACATGTGTGGCTATTTTGCTCAGAGCTATCGATTCGGATTGCAATATCCCTACCACAATTCAAATCCAGTTCCTTATTTCAGCAATATTTCTTGGGCTTACCAGGGTGCTCAACGCTCCTATCAAACGACCATACAATTCTTCGCTGCTGTTCATGGTTAAGCATCCTTTGGATTTCACCTATCCAAATTATGGAGCGACCCTGCGTTAGCAGCAATAATTAATTCTGTAAGGGGCTCAGGGTTTAATCCATCCCAACCTGTCAAAGTAAAAACGGATCGTGACAAAGCCAGGCCAAAAAGTGGCTTTGAGCGGGGTAGTTCCAGTATCCCCGCTTCGAATTTCTGCGCGCTTTATTCACCAACCTCGCATAAGAACTTCACCTCGTAGTTTCTACGGATGTCATATTTAAAAAAACTCGTGTTTTATACTGATTTCAGCAGATCAGGTTCGATGTAAACTGATAAAAATATTATTTTATAATTAATTTGAAAGTAATTTTAGAGTAAAAATTGGAGGAAATACACTGTGATTTCACGTCGCGATTTTATCAAGCTCGGAGCGCTGACCAGCGCAAGTTTAATGTTAGCCAAAGTATCCAGGCCCGATACGCTCGCCAGGGCGCTTGGCCAATCTGTGGATATCAAATTTACCCAGCCTTTGCGTGGCGTTTACCCATTGGATCTGAATGGTATCCCGGTCGCTCTACCGGATGGGAAGCGCTTGTGGAAAGGGGATGACATCGCTGCTCAACATTACACAATTGATATCAACGAATACAAAGATCAAATCCACCCCACTTTGGGTCCTACTACCTTACGCGGCTATCATTCGCGCAATAACCTGGGTGGTAATATAGAACAAAGACACCTGGGCGGGATTATTATTGCCAAGAAAGGCACTCCGGTTCAAATCACGTTTCAAAATAATTTGAAACCTGATTCGCACCCACTGATGGTGGATACTTCGGTGATGGGTGCCGAATTAGGCGATAACCGGGTTTCGACTCACTTGCATGGTGGCGAAGTCCCCTGGATCAGCGACGGCGGACCGTTTGCCTGGTTCGATAGCGCTGGCAACTATGGAACCAGTGCCCAAAAAGACGCACTTAATATCTATAAGACAGTCAATAAGAATTTGCTGCCTGGGCAGGCGGAGGTCTATTACCCCAATAATCAGAGTGCGCGCATGATGTGGTATCACGATCATGCAGTTGGCATCACGCGTCTGAATGCGTACGCCGGCATCGCATCCGCCTATATTATCCGGGATTCATTTGAAGCAAGTTTGAGGAAGCTGGGGCTGCCAGATTTCATCGAAAATGGTGGTCGCGAGATCCCGCTTGTTTTCCAGGACAAGATATTTGTCGATGAAAATACGCTCGGTTTGGATCCGACCTGGACGGGCGCTTCAACCCCGGGCAGCCTGTGGTATCCGCATACTTATGATAGTTGGGATATTGGACCCAATGGCATGCCTTTTACCATAGATAACATAAATAATTCTGTAATTCCTGAAATGTTCGGCAACACCATGTTGGTCAACGGTGTGGTGCACCCCTTCGCCGGGCTGGAACCACGTCGCTACCGCCTGCGAATACTGAATGCCTGCCAGGCGCGCTTCTTGAATCTGCAGCTTTACGAAGAGACCGCACCTGGTTCTGGGCAGCCTGATTTGACAAAACCAGGTCCCGATTTTCTGATAATCGGCACGGAAGGCGGTTTCCTGGCCCGGCCCGTGCAGGTCCCCTCGAATCAGACCATCGATAAATTCCCGGGCGGCAGCCTGCTGCTGACAGCCCCGGGTGTGCGCTGGGATCTGATCGTCGACTTCAAGGGTTTTGAAGGGAAGAGTTTCATCCTGTATAATGACGCCCCGGCGCCCTTCCCAGGCGGCGACGATGCCAATGACTTTAACGATCTGACCGGGGGGTTTAATACCCGCAACATTATGCGCTTCGATATTGCCGCAAGCATTACCGGTAACGCCGATCTGCCCATGTTGATCACCCCGAAACGGTCGCTGGCGTTGGCATCCAATTCTGGGATCGATCCTTTCCTGGTCCCGCTGGGTTCTTCGATTGTAAAGGGCGTCCTGAAACTTCCGAAGGGCGTGCCCGTCCGCAAATTAACCCTGAATGAGGTGTTTGACGAATTCGGCCGGCTGGCCCAACTGCTTGGCACCAACCAACCGGCTCCGCTGCCGATGGGTTACGATATTGACCCTGGCAATCCGGATAATGGCACCAATTATGCCCGCGCTTATGACGATGTGGCGACCGAAACTCCAACCGCGGGCAAGGTGGAAGTCTGGCAGATCGCCAACCTTACGATGGATACGCATCCGATCCACTTCCACCTGGTGAATGCCCAGGTATTGGCAAGGCAGTCGTTCGTAGATGCTACTACGGGCATGATGCAGTACACCAACGGTGTGCCGGCCTACACCGGCCCGGTTCGAGGACCCGATGCGACCGAACTGGGTTGGAAAGAAACCATCCTGATGCACCCGGGAGAAGTGACCACCGTCATAATGAAATTCCGGCTGCCCAGGGTACCTTTCACCGTCCCCGCCAGTCCGCGCACCGGCGGCAACGAGTATGTCTGGCATTGCCATATCCTGGATCACGAAGAACACGATATGATGCGCCCGTTGATCGTGACCTAGCCAGTTTGAACTGATCACCAAAAAGAAAGCACCTCCCTGGAACAAAACCAGACCAGAGGTGCTTTTTATTTGGCTGGCTCAGGCAGCGCAGGGTTCATCAATTGAAAGCCCTCGCCAATGGAGCGTATAAAGGTTCCGTGCTCGCAAAAAACTTACCGATCAGCAGTGGAAAACATACCTTGCCTGGCAGGGAAATCAGGGTATCTGGCTGGAATGTTTACCAGTTCAGCTATTCGTTATTTTAGAAATCCAAGAATTGCCTCAAATTCATTCAAATGAGAACCCCCGCGCCGGTACGCTGTGATGGCTATGGTTTCTACATAATCCAGCGTTTTTAGGAATTTTCGTAAAACATCGGCTTTCTTCCGATCTCGTATCAAAATGCTGATTTGCGAGATTTGTAAATGATAGCAAGCCCCTTTCCCGGTACTTTTGCGGGGAAGGTTGGGAAGGGGGCCGGTTTTTTTTATATTTTTTCTACATAGTCGGAAAAATGGTCGATTAACTGGCCCTGAGATTCTGTTCGCCACTGCAGACGAAATGATAATTCTTGCCCATCCTTTTCGATATACAACGTCAATCCGTCATCGTAAGGCAGGAAGTTTTTCTTTACAAAACGCCAATACTCACCGGCAGGATGGAAGACCCCATCATAATCTTTGAACGCCCGGCTGATACGGTAGGTTTGTTCGGGCACAAGCTCTGTTGCAGTAAATTTTGGATTGGGGTACGACATGAGGCTCCATTCGAGAGATCTGAAATAACCAGCTTGAGAAGGCGCGTTCAGGATCTTACTTATTAGACATTATCGGTAATAGTATAGTTAGACCATTTTAAGCTGCGAAACCCTTACAGAAAAGCCGAAAGAATTTCTTGCTGCAACCGGATTGGCATTGGCAGAATTTGAGATCATCTTGCCAGTTTTTCAGATCAAGGTTGCAGGTCTGTTTGAACCAGGACTGAACCGCAAAGGAAAACCACGCAACGTCGAAAAGGAGGCGGGGTGAAAGAGAAATTGCGAACAGATGAAGATAAACTTCTTTTCATTTTAGTTTACAAAAAAACTTACCCGTTACAGACCATGCACGGACTGCAATTTGGATTGAGCCAACCACAAACGAATGAATGGATCCATCGATTGCTGCCTGTCTTGTGTAGCAGTCTTGCCAAGATACTGGCTTTCAAGGATATAACTGGAAGGTGTCTATGTTCTTCAGCCAAAAAAAAGCCAAAAGGCAAAGACTTAAGCGCGGCTGACCAATGGATGAACGGAATTATTTCTGGTGGACGTGTGGTCGTTGAAAATACGATTTCTGGTGTCAAGCGCTGTCGGATTGTGAAGGATGTCTTCCGCAACACAAAGGATGGCTTTTCTGACCTTGCAATGAAGGTGGCCTGCGCTTTACATAATCTCAGAATAGATTGCCGACATCCTGTCGATTCTATCGCTCCGGTACTCCAGTTATTCACATAAGCTTATTGCCGATAATGTCTAATTTATGATACAAAGATATTTGTCTTTAAAATTGAGTTTGCAATAGCCTCCGCACTTTATTTTTTCGGATATTTTATCGTTGCGGGAAGACGATGGTATGTACGGTCTCATAAAAAAAATCTTCCGAAAACTATTAGAAAACATAAGAAGTAGCAAATGTGTTAATATCCTTCAACTGCTCATAATACTAATGAAAATCTGCTTACATTTAATAAATTAGATTGCGAAAGATGTTACAAAAGAAAGGGAATCTAAGATTACGATGCACCCCATAAAATAACCCGTGGATTAATTCCAAGATTGGAATGGAAAAAGATTCCATTCCAATCTTCCGTTGGACTCCACAAAAAAAAACAACAAAACAGGACGCCTTGAAAGGCATCCTGTCGGAGTGGGCGCAAAGGGACTCGAACCCCTGACCTTCTCGGTGTAAGCGAGACGCTCTAACCAACTGAGCTATGCGCCCGACGTCGACCATTATAACCGATTTGAATAACCTGTAAACCTGACTGGAGATAAATAATGACTTTTGCTGTAGTGTTGATCGGCTGGATTGTTTCGTTGACCTTGCATGAATTCTCGCATGCCTTTGTGGCCTATCGGGGTGGTGATTATACCGTGCGGGATAAGGGTTATCTGACCTTCAACCCGCTCAAGTATACGCACCCGGTTTATTCAATCCTGCTCCCGCTGGTGTTCCTGCTTCTGGGTGGGATTGGCCTGCCAGGTGGGGCGGTTTACATTGAAACCTGGCGGCTGTACTCGCGCAAATGGGTTTCGGCCGTCTCGCTGGCTGGTCCCATCTCTAACCTGGTCCTGGCAATCGTGCTGGGGAGCTTCCTGCGCTTCGCCCCTCTGAGTGCCGATGGCATCTGGCCAGGCCTGGCTTTTTTGGCCCTGCTGCAGGTGACTGCCGCCCTGTTCAACATGCTGCCAGTGCCGCCCTTTGATGGCTATGGAGCCATCCGCCCGCATTTGAGTGACGAATGGCGCGGGCGCATGGATGCCTTCGCGCAGATTTCGATGTGGGTGGTACTGGCCGTCTTCTGGTACCTGCCGGTAGTCAGCGGCGTATTCTGGAGTCTGGTCGGTCTGATCGCCCGCCTGGTCGGCATTCCGCTTGACCTGGCCATCCTGGGACAGGATCAGTTTATCTTTTGGCGTTAAAAAGATCAGCCGGGGCAGGACAGATTTAGCGGTAATCGCCCTCGCCCTTGATCTGGCCGCGCTCCAGCCGCGAGAAAAGCTTCTCGAGATTGGCTTCGGCGACTTCCTGCAGGGATAGATCCAACTCTGTAGCGATTTGGGCCATGTACCAGAGCACGTCGCCCAGCTCATATTTTAGAGCCTGGCGGTCGGCCTCTGAGATCTGGCCGTCTTTATCGCGGAAAATCTTTTTGACCTTGCCAGCCAGCTCGCCGGCTTCGTTCACAAGGCCCAGGGTGGGGTAGACGATCGGGTGGTCGGTGCGCACCAGGTTCCAGGTTTTACGGGATTCACGCTGATAGTCGTCGAGGTTTTCAATTTTCATGGTCTGATCTCCCAAAGTAGAATGGCGCATTATACCAGCACCAAATAAGAAGCTGGGTGAGCAGTCGTAGCTCACCCAGCTTCTCGTAAAAGCGTACCTGGTTACTTTACCCAATGGTTATTCTTGCGCAAAATAACCATATATTATTGGCGTTATTTTATCTCTGTAGCGATAAAGCCTTGCAGCAGGTTATCCAGGACATTCAGGGCGTTGGCCTGCTTGCCCTTTCCGAACAAGTTGGAGTTGGCATCGTTGAGAGTCAGCGGCGCGGGGAAGGCTTTGCCGCCCTGGCCTGCCACGAGTTCTGGGAAGGCGGCCTGCATGGCCTCCAAATAATTAGGCTGCAGGGTGACCACCCAGCCATTCACAGCCTTGCTGGGGGTTTGGGTGCCAATCATCAACACCCCCACGGTTTGCAGGTATTGAAGCAGTTCCGGGATGGCGATATCTTGTTCGATGAACATGGTATCCACTTTTTTGCGGATGAGGATATCGGCATAAGCTCCGTATTCAGCCGGCTTGGCATCCTGGGGGATATCCTGTACGAGCGGATAGGGTTCAAAGGGTCCGGTGTAGGGGTTGCATAATCCGCAGAAATACTGTTGACCGGCACGAAAACCCATGGTGATCGCATCCGCATCGGCCGAGCCTTTACGCACCAGGACGCCAGTGTGGAAATCCTGGGTGATGGTTGCGCTGATATAACCGGCCATGAAAGCGACTTTGTCAATGGAAGTTTTTTCGCCGCCCAGGATGCTGATATTGCCACCGGGCTGCACACCGGGCAGGTTGATGGCCAGGAATTGAGCCTGGGGCGCGCCGGCTGCCAGGGCCACCACATCGGTTTCTGGTGAGAGGTCAATCACCAGCTTGAGGGCGGGTTCCAGTTCAGCGCTGGTCAGCTTGTTGAGCACGATAAAACGATAGCTTTGGGCCTGGGCCAGAGCGTAGACAGCTTTCTGGTAGGCCTTGGATTGGGTTTCGTTCATATCCACAGGTACCACCAGAATGACCAACGGAGGCGCGGGCGTTGGGGTTGGCCCGGCGGTTGGAGGCGGAGTGGCGCTTGGGGCTGGCGTAGAGGTTAGCTCTCCGGCAGCGGGGCTGCCAGCGCTGCAGGCTGTCAGCAAGATCAGGATCAGTAAAAGGGCATGGCGAACGCGCAAGGTTATTCTCCAGAATGAATATTAGGGGTATTGTATTTACTTTGACAATCTCACATTAGACGAATGGTCTATTAACTCACGCGCTCTTCGTTTTGGCACTTACCATCCTGATTCTGCGGCTTGGGCGATTAAAAATCAATGGTTTGCCTCCACCATTCGCAATGACAACTATACAAAGATGTGACATTGTGGCAGTAATTACCGCCAGTTCACACAGCAAATGGTTAGTCTGAGATTGTCAGATCAGATACGAAGTATTTTACCTTAAACGCGCAGAGACGCCGGATTATGGCGTCTCTGCAAGCTGGCTAAGGTTTATTACTTGCTGGCGATCGGGATGTTTTTGGGTCTGACTGCCTCAGAACGCGGCAGCCGCAGGGTCAGCAGCCCGTTTTCGATGCTGGCGACGGCTTTGTCGGCGTCCAAAGGTGTGGGCAGCCGCAGAGTACGGCGGAAGGCTCCGGTGGGTAATTCGCTCAGCAGGTATTCGCCTTCCAGGTTGCCGTACTTGCCTTCGATCGAGAGAGCGTCGTCAATGATCTGGATGGTGAGCTCTTCGGCTTTCAGGCCAGGCACATAGGCGGTCAGAATGAATGCTTCGCCATCATCACGGACGTCAACCGGCAGTGAGCGCACGGCATCCTGAGTTTGAGCGCGGGTAGCCCAGCGGCGGGTGAGATAATAGGGGTTAGTGGAAACGTAGTAGCTCATGGTTTTTTCTCCTTTAAATTTGAATGAGTAATTAGGTATATCTTAACGGGGCAATGTATTAAGAATGATGGAAATAGATCGAAATTTTATAAGAAACGCGGGGTTATAATCGGCGGCATGTCTACGCCTAGAAAATTGATTGGTTTGATCGTGATCGGGCTGCTGCTGGGATTGGGCTTTTATCTTTTCAACAGCTTTCGCTCTTCTGCGGCGCGCAGCCCGTATGTCTGGACCTATTTGAATGATCCGGCGGAAAATCAAAAATATGTGCTGCCGGCCGGGCTGCGCTGTGGGGCGGCCCCGTTTATCTTTCCCACTACTGGCATGGTCGGCTATCTGTGGGATGATTCCTTCAAAGTGGGTCATCGCCACCAGGGTATTGATATTTTTGCAGGCACAGATGTGGATGTGACCGAGGTTATCTCGGCTTCTGCGGGTTATCTAACGCGCCTGCCGGAATGGAAATCCAGCCTGATTGTGCGCGTTCCGGATGATCCGCTCAGACCTGGGCGGCAGATCTGGCTGTATTACACACACATGGCAGATGCAAACGGAAATTCCTTTATCTCGGCCGAGTTTCCGGCGGGAACCGAAGAGCAGTATATCGAAGCCGGCAAACTGCTTGGGCGCCAGGGCAATTATTCAGGCGATCCCAATAACCCGGTGGGTGTGCATCTGCATTTTTCAATCGTGCTGGATGATGGGCTGGGCCGTTTTAAAAATGAACTGGATATCAACAACACTCTCGACCCATCGCCGTACCTGGGGTTGGCGCTCAACGCCAATAACAACCCAGGCCAGATCCCAACCTGTCCGTAGCAGGCTGGCATCTGGCCATTAACGGGAAAAATAAGATTTGTTTTGTGGGTTAATGACAAGCGCGGTTTTTGCAGATCAGCGGATCTGGATTAGTATCACGTAGGCGCTTCGTCCACACAAAACCTTTCTTACCTGTTTTCGATGAATTTGCGTAAACAAGATTGTGGGCATTAAATCCACCGTGCTAACCGATATATTTTTCTGATGAGGCCAGATGGCAACCATTCAACTCAACTCTGCTGATATTTATTACCAGGTGTACGGGCAGGATCAGCCTGGGCGCGTGCCGATTTTGTTGATCCACGGCTCAACTATTACCGGCGAAATTGACTGGGCTGAGCTGGCTCCGCGCCTGGCTGCTGAATACAAGGTCTTCGTGCCAGATTGCCGCGGCCACGGGCGTAGTTCCAACCCTGCTGGCGGATATTCCTTCAAACAGATGGCGGCGGATGCGGCCGCTTTTGTGAGCGCCATGGGCTATAAACGTATGCATATTATTGGCCATTCGAATGGCGGTAATGTGGCCCTGGTGCTGTTGATGGAGCACGCCGGGGTTGTTCAGACGGCTGTGCTGCAGGCTGCCAATGCTTATGTGACCGATTACCTGCGCGAGCGCGAGCCAGTGGTGTTGGAGCCGGATTATTTTGCTGCGCATCACCCCCAGGATGTGGCCCTGATGATCAGCGCACATGGCGGGCTGCATGGCCAGGATTACTGGCGCGAGTTGTTGAATATGACCATGCGCGAAATTATCGCAGAGCCCAACTATACGGCCGCGGACCTGGCACAGGTGCGCAGACCGGTGCTGGCAATTATGGGCGCAGATGACCAGGTTAACGCCCCAGACCGGCACGCGCAGTTCATCGCAGAGAATATCCCGCAGGCTGAAGCCTGGGTTCCGGAGCGGGTTGGTCACAACGTGCATGCAGAAATCCCTGACGAGTGGTTGACCAGGCTGCTCGATTTTCTAGCGCGTCGCGGATAAATCAAGCTGGTTTTGAGAAGACTGCTGGCTGTATTTACCCACGAGCTCTTCGTTTTGGCACATAACCATCCTGGCTCTGCTGCTCGGTGATTGAAAATCGAAGGTTTGCCCCGCAAAAAAGCTCTTTCACCCCGTTCCCGTTTTTTGGGCAAGGGGATGGTTATCGCCTATACTTGGATACCCGTGAGTACGGACTCGAAAAAGACCGAGCAGGTGTTTAATCTGATATTCTCAAAGTGGATACACCTTTCTATCGATCGCAGAAAACAGGATATTTTATGAAATGGCGGGTGGGTGAAAATTTTTCAATTCAGCCTTGCCAAGGAGAAAATGATTTATGAAACTAAGCATCGAACCGATTACCCTGGATCTGAAGACTACCTTCCG
>CAINXK010000436.1 GCA_903854805.1 uncultured Anaerolineae bacterium | reverse complement strand
GGACGTTTGGGAAAAAGGGCCTGACGGATAGCATTTCCTGGGGCAAGCACCATTACCACCAGCCCCACAAAAGTTCCCAAGAGATAAGCTAGTGCATAGTAAAAGCTGGCATTGCGTTCTGCGGGCCGGTTCTTCCACAACTTCATCGCAACCAAGGCTGTCCAAAAAACAACCAGAACCGGCGTGAGTGTCTCGCTAAACCCGGCTCCGAAAACTGATAGACCGAGTCCGAGCAAGAAAAACCAGATATTAAATTTGACGTTCCCTGACCGGTTGATTTGATAATATACCGCTAGCCCAAAAATAAAAATCACCAGCGGCAGAAGATATGACCGAAGTCCACCCCACCAGAAAAGCGACTGTGCCGGACTGGGGCACAGGATGAGAGTGCCAAATGAGGTGATGGAGCTGAGTATAAGAGCAATCCAGAAGCGTTCATTTTTTGGGTAAGATGTAGGTAATGACAAAAAAACGCACCAGGTTGTCCCGATCAACCAGGCTGAGACAAGTAGCCCAACTCCCCAACTTACCACGTAAGGGCTGATCGAGAGCAATGAATCGATAACGCTGGCGGAGTAACAACCGCTCCAAGTTTTATACCAAAACCAGACAGAACGCAGCAAACCTAACCGGTTTGCCATGTAAATGGAACAAAAGTCATCAGCAATTAATCGCGAAAAACTACCCAGATAAGCATACGAAATTAAAGACAGCCATGCTGGAATTGCCAGCAGAGCGGAGGTCCAAAGCCAGATCCTACTTTTTAACATAATACATCCGTGGATTAATTGTCATTGGGACCGGGAAGCTTCGATTACCTGAAATAGGAAAATTAATCATCACATTGGCCGGATAGCTGGGAGAATGCTGTCTTGCATACGGGTATCCACGCGTACGCGAAGACAGATTCGGGCACTATGTGGGTCACTGTGATGCTCCAATCCGAATCGATAGGTGGAGTAAAAATAACAGGGTTTTCACTTTAGGCAAGCTGCTTTTCTCTGTGGTAACGCTGCTCATGAAAAACAGAAATCAGATCATCGATCTGATGTAATGGTTATTGTGATGTGGCAACTGGCCGGTTGTACGGCCGAATTGGATATTCTGAGCAAATTATACTATGGCCTTTGAGCGTACAAAGATTGCCAAGCCACACTGGGTATTATCCTGGTTGGGCTGGTTTAAACGGTTAGAGATGGGTTGAAGTTGCTGCTGGGCTTGTCTTGCAAGGAACGGTATGGGTGGCTCGAACGTTCTTCGCTGGTATTCGGCGGTTATGGACGATCAAAAAAAGACTTCAGGTGAGTGAAGTCTTTTCGGTTGTTGGGTTGCCCCCGAGATACTTGTTGATGCGCTGTTTGACATGGGCAAAATGGCGTAAAAGCTCATTGTGCGTCAGGCTGATGTCGCGCGCTTCGATGGCGTTCAGGATCGCGCGGTGAGATTTGAACACTTCTTGCGGGTCGGTATCATGTGTGATCTTGTGATCCAGGCTGGTAAAAGATGCCCAGAAAGCCGAAAAGAGTTTCATCATGGTTTGATTGTTCAAGACACCATAAATGATCTGGTGGAAGGATTCATCAAGATCGGAATACTCTTCGCCGGCGCGTACGCGTTCATCCCATTCCTGCAGGATGGCTTCCAGTTTGGCAAAATCATCATCGCTGAGATGCTGGACGGCATCTCCAATGACTGCGCCTTCAAGCCAGGTGCGAATTTGCAGCAGTTCGGCCAGAGTGTGCGGATCAAACTGCATACCAAAGACAAAAGCTTCCAGCATCGGATCAAAGTTAAGCTCTCTTACGTATAAGCCATCGCCCTGGCGAACATCAACAATCCCGACGGATTGTAATGATTTGACGGCTTCTCTGACCGAACTCCGCCCAACGCCCAGATCTTCAACCAATTGACCTTCTGATGGGAGCGCATCTCCCGGTTTCAGGTTGTGATCCAGGATGTATTGTTTAATATAGTCGCGAATGGCTTTGTATAAGGCCGGTCCTCGCAACGATTGTGTCATTTTCTGCTCCATAAAGATGAACTTACGAAATAAATTTTAGCTACCGATATCACGTTGATACGATTGAGTGCTGCGCAATAACCGCGATTGGATTTTATGGTGAACGCTTGACCAAATCGGCTGTTTACCGAAGGCAAAGTAATGTTACCACAAGTACTTCGGGATTATATCGGAGCGTTTTACAGTTTAATTATACAGATTGCCAGGTTCTTTTGAAAGTATTTGGGTGTTTTCTTTTTTCGTCTGCTATTTTTGAGTAGAGAATACATCGAAAACATAAGGTTCTCCGTGTCAGGATACTCGCCATCACCCATGATCCCTCATTTCCATGCCAGACAGCGCATATTTTCTTTGGAATCGCCTTAAAAAAGATCCAGATATTGACCCTGGTATTTCCTGGAAATTTGCCCCCAATCTTTTTTGAAAGTGACTGTTGACAAGCTGTAAAAAATTCTTTACAATTGTCTTGAACGTAAGATGTCTGATGTCTTATATCCGACACCGGATTATGGGATGAGCTTGTTTGGGGCCCAATCAAATCTGTTTTCAACCTTGTTCCTGAGGAGGCCAGTCAACGCTGACAATAAACCACTTGTAGTTTAGCCTTTTGAAAACTCTGGATTTCATTGAAATATCACCAAGGAGAAAAAGATGAAGAAGCTTACCTTTTTGCTGACTGTACTGATCGTATTGAGTACTTTGCTGGCAGCCTGCGCACCCCAGGCTACCCCCGCCCCAGCTCCCACTGAGGCACCTGCACCTGCAGCTGCTCCCACCGAAGCCCCTGCGCCTGCTCCCACAGCAGCCCCAGCACCTACTGCCGCACCCGCGCCAGTCACCATCACTTACTGGGCAATTGGCAACGAAGATTCTGCTATGCCGGATGGTTCGCTTGTGGCTGATTGGTACGCCAAAACCTTCAAGAAATTTCAAGAATCTCACCCTGAGGTTACGATTGATTTCAGCTTGAAAGGCACTGATCCGACCGCCATTACACTGGCTGTTGACACCGCAGTTGCGGCAAGCACTCCTCCGGATATTTACTTCGACGCCAAGTTACGCGTACAGAAATATCAGGAAAATAAACTGCTGGAAGATTTGACCCCAGCCCTGACCTCCGCAGACCTTGCGGCTTACGATGCTGCTGCTACCGCTGGTTCGAAGAGCGGCAATATGATGTGGAGCATCCCCGCCGATGGCGGTTACTGGAATATGATCGTTAACAAGTCCTTGTTTGACGCGGCAGGCAAATCTGATTTGTTGCCCAAGGCCCCCGATTACAACTGGACAACCGAAGAATTCATGACGGCTTGCGAAGCCATTAACGATCCTGCCAACAAAGTCTGGTGCACGGCCTTCTTTGCGGGTAGCCCATCCATGGATTCGGCCACGAACCAATGGTTGGCTGGTTTCCCGGATTGTAAATTCTTTGACGTGGCTGCCGTCAAATACACCGTCAACAGCGCGGCATGTGTGGAAGCTTTCACTTTCCTGCACTCCATTTACGAAAAAGGCTACATGGTTCCAGGGGCCGCTGGTTTGATCGATGACACCACCGATCCTTACTGGCTCACCCAGCAAGTCGCTATTCTGGGACAAGGTAACTGGTATGACAGTATTATTAAGGCTGGCGTAAAAGAAGGTAAATATAAGGCTTTTGATTATATTTTCGTTCAATTCCCGAACAAACCGGGTGCACCTGTTACGCCAACCGGTTCTGACAAACCTGATGTGTGGGGAGTTTTCAAGCAGAGCGACCCTGCCAAGCTGAAGGCCATTTTTGACCTGGTTCAGTTCATGCAGATGCCGGATACTGCCACCGAGATCGCTATGAGCAGGGGAAAAACACCTATCCGCTCGGATGCCACTTTCAAGAGTGACGTTCCCTCCATCGCGGAACCTCTGGCTGCAGCCCGCAAGTTCGGTTCTTACGATCCCTATTTCACCAATGGCGTTCCTTGTAATTACGGTGATGTTCGCACGGCATGGGCTGAGACTCGCCAGGCTTTCTGGCAGGATAAAGCCGATGTTCAGGCTCTGTTGGATGCTTTTGTAGAGCGCGCGAATGGAATTGTAACCAGCTGCCCGTAATAAGTAGTTTTGAAGATCAAACCGTAACAATTTAGACTAATTATTGAGCCCAGGTTGTT
>CAINXK010000435.1 GCA_903854805.1 uncultured Anaerolineae bacterium | reverse complement strand
TTGCGTAATTTCACCCAACTGGTCCTTGCATTTGCGAGCTATTAATCCGCTCCAAATTTGCCGGCATGATCTTTAATATAACCAAGGCTGTGCAGTGGCAACCAAGAGCGTGTAAACTTTAGCCATGATAAACTCGCAAGTCCCATCAGCGACGACCCCGTCTTGTTTCAGGGAACTGCGAATTCATTTGATGAAATAAGCTAAGTACGCAAGCAAATCAAGCTTGGCAAATGTTGGGCCAAGGTATTGCTCAAGGACATTATCGGAGGTCGTATTAGAAAAATACCCCTATTTTTTTTTAGCAAATCCAATACTCGAAGTATTAGCCTCAATAGATTTTATCAAATAGGGCGCGAATCGAGTTGGATCATTTTGGGACAGGTTGGATGTCTCTTGCTTTCTATGGCACTCATTCGAGTCCTTAGCGAACACTTGTCCCCCGCACAATACGGGGTACTGGCATTACTGCTAACAATTCCGACATTTTTTTACAATATGTATATCGGTGGACTATCAATAACACTTGCCCGATTTTATTCCGTAGCTGTCGAGGAAGATGATTTTGATGGGTTCCAACAAGCGAGTGGAAGACTAATTAAAATAGGAGCCTGTAGTGTTGCCGGCGCCGGACTATGCCTGATGATTGGGCTCTATGGAATGGGTCAATCTGAATTGATAATGCCCGTGGCTTTGACGCTAGTGCTGTCGATATTTACATCAAACTTTAGCGCAATAACCCACATGCAAAGTACTGCTCGTTATCGCGGAACGGTAACTTTTGAAATACTTTTAGAAGCCTTGCTGAGATTTGGATTTGTGCTTTACGGATTGTTATGGTTGGGCGGCACAACATCTGTGGTGCTTATTGGCTACACATCCTCTTCCGTAGTCGTGCTTTGCATATCGAAATTTATCTTTTCAAAACAAACCCGTCGCCTAAAGAAAATAACACAAAATAATCAGCATGAATGGCGACTCAGACTATGGAAATTTATAAAACCATTCTTAATATTTGGAATATTTGGATGGATCCAATCAGCATCTGACCGTTGGGCCTTACAAATTTATACAACAGAAGCGGACGTTGGAAAATTTGCAGTACTCTTTCAAATCGGATTTCTGCCAATGGGGATGGCAAGCAATTTTTTAAGTAATTTGATTAGCCCTATTTTATTCCGAGTATCAGGAAATGGGTCCGATGATTCACGCAACGTGGATTCGCATCGTATTAATTGGAAGATAACACAATTAATGTTTTCACTCACACTACTTGGCACCATGCTCGCCTGGCTCCTACATAGCTGGATATTTAAAATTATAACAACTCCGTCATATCATGGAATTTCTGATTTACTACCGTGGATGATATTTGCGGGCGGTTTATTTTATACCAGTCAAAACCTTGTTTCTCAAGCGATAGTTGAATGCCGACCTGACAAACTTACTAAATTAAAAGTTTCAATTGGAATTTTCGGGACTTTATGTAACATATTAGGTGCCGCTTACGCTGGAGTGCCGGGAGTTGTTGCGGCACTCGTTATCTGCTCAGCTAGTTACTTGACTTGGGGATTGATAAATTTTACTCCTAAAAAATAAGCAAAATTTTCTTCAAATAAAAATGAAAAGGAAGCAATCAATGTTGATTATTACATACCACAGAGTATTCTTAAATCGTGAATTGATTAGCTGATAGGCGAAATATTCTATGCTGAATTAATCAAATTGTATTTCATAATTAAGAAAAAAATAATTCCAAAGCTTAATAAAAAAATAGTGGCTTGCAAATCTAGGTTTTTTGTAATAGAATTATAAAATGATCACACGAAGATCCCCATCCAGGGGATTGCTCTGGGAGTATTTCCTGACCGGATTTACTTCGTAT
>CAINXK010000434.1 GCA_903854805.1 uncultured Anaerolineae bacterium | reverse complement strand
TTGTCCTTTTCTGGCTACTTGGCTCATCCGCCTGTTTTTTGGGATTTTACGCAGAAATTCCGTCAAGCGATTCTCATTTTTCCTTTTGGGTGGGCTCTTTTTATTTTATGAAAAACACCGATCACAAGCAGCAAAATACAATTCACACTTGTTCGTTTACTTCTTGGGGTAGCGAGTTTTGTCCAGACTTTGATGCGCTCTTGTAACCAGTCAAGGATTTTGCCCATTTTGCTGCTCCCGGATAATTATGAGACGAGAGTAAAGTAGCATGATAATCCTCTTTTTCCCAGCGGATGAGCGAAGTAGCCAGCACAGGGGAGGGGTAAGTCCTTGCGTAATATGGGAAACAAATGAAAACAAATATACTTCTGTCAATAATCGTTGTAACCCTACTGGTCCCATTTTCGCCAAGTGCAGAGCTTGTGCAAACAAAAGCAGTTTCTCCAACCGTGGATATCTTCTCATTCCCCAGTGCCTGACTACTTAACTCATCCGTCAGCTTTTTTGGAATTTTAGGCGAAAATTTCGTCAGGCCATCCAGGCAGCCAATTCGATTTACATCATAAATCCCGGCGGATAAGCCAAGTAGCCAACACAGGTATCCGCGTCCGCGCCGCGATAACGGAAATAGCGAAAGATGGACGGGTAATAAAGCTCAAAAGCCTGTTCGATGGGAACAGACTCTTTGACTTTTGTTTTTGTGAACAACTTCAAAAAGAGCCTCCGCACCAGAGATTTCTATGAATGTATACAACCGAAAATGAAAAGTATTACACCCCAAAAACAGATTGCCAAGTCAATAGTTATTACACCTTACTGGCAACCTCTTGAACATAAGCCCAAAAACTCGAACGCTTGATTCTGAATCGCTGGGTCATCTTTGAAACCAGCCAGGCAAAGGCTCTGAAAAAAAGGTATCCAAGCAGAACACCCGTGGCATTCAGAAATGCATCTGTGATGTCAACTGTGCGATAGGCGCCTACGCCCAGAGAAATCACAAGTTGAGCAATCTCTATGGCAAGTCCAACTGCAATTGCCAGCCAAAGAAAGTCTCTTGCTTCGAATTGCGCGATAAAAGAAAATCCAAAACCGAAGGGAATGGTTAAAAGGAAGTTCTGAAAGATTTCCAGGAAAACAATATGGGGATTGATATAGGGGTCGCTCAGATATTTGAAAGGCACAAAGTTTATATGCGAGAGAACGAATGTGATTTCTTGTTTTGACAGAAACACTCCTGCGTCAAAAGGCGGAATTGGAAAAATCGTCACGCTAACAAGGATCAGAAGATATATCCAGAACACAGAGAAAAAGAAAAGATATGAAGGACTATGCTTTCGACTCAATAGAATGGGAAAGAGAACGATAAGGATTGCAATACCAATGATCCATTCCACTATGCCAAATTCAAGGAGCATGAATATTACCTTTCAGTATAAAAAGAAATCTTGAGGCTTCGCATCTCATAAGCATTTATTCGTTGAGACTCCAGATATGTATCGTACCATCCCGGGACGCCGAAAGGAGAATCTGTCCGTCCGCCGAAAAGTCCAGACTGACGATTCCTTCAGCACCGCCATTCAAAGTGCGTAACAACGTACCTTCCGGTATCTGCCAAAGCTGAATCGTTCCATCTGTCAAACCACAAACCAATAATGTGCCATCTGGAGAAATACGCAGGGTACTAACCTGGGCATCGCCAACAGGAAGCGACTGAAATGGTTTGGACTCTGTGAAACGCCACAATATGATTTGAGACATTTCCCCAATGGCTAAAAAGTCACCAACAGGAGCAAAGGCGATTACATCTCTATCTCCACTCAAAGCGGGCACGGGAAGTTCTGCCATGCCCAGACCATTACTTACCTGCCACACTTCTATTTTTCCATCCGCAGATGTAGCTGCTAAATATTTTCCGTCTGGAGAAAACATAACGCTTGGCACCCAACCGCCAGACACAGAGAAGTTTTGCAGAAGAGTCCCACTGCTGAATTGCCAAACCTTAACCGATTGCATCGAACTGGATGCAATCAGGCTGCCATCGGGAGAAAAAGCCACGCTTTGCACCTGTTCTGTATGAGCCAGAATACTCCGTATTGTCCTGCCGTCTTCTGCCCGCAGGAATCGGATGCTATCATCCCAGCCTCCAAGGGCCAACCACTTACCATCTGGTGACCAGTCCAAATGAATCGCGCCAACTTTGGAAAGTGAGTATTTCATCTGTCCTTTGGATAAATCCCAGACAATCAAACCATCCCCACTTACCAAAGCCGCCACCCTATCTCCATTGGGTGAGATCGCGGCCTGATTAATCACATCAAAATGGTCTCTCAATTGATTCAGCAGTGAACCATCTGTAAGGCCATCACTTACAAGTTAAGGTTTTTGGGCGTATGTCAAGGCCATTTTCTGGCAAATTTGGAGCAGTTTTGGCCTTCAAAACTTGAAATCGGCATTTCGATGGTTTGGTTATCCAGGAAAACTTGCTCGTAAAGCAACCCGAC
>CAINXK010000433.1 GCA_903854805.1 uncultured Anaerolineae bacterium | reverse complement strand
TTTACCAGGCTCCGGGTGTCTTTTTTTTGATTGCAGCCTCGTCCGCACCGCCAGCTGGATCCGGCTCGAGACTGGGCTTAGCCAGCCAGGTCCTTTATTCCCAGGCAAAAAAACTCGGTGCAGCTGTGCCTGCTGTGCTATTTGCGGATTAAAACCCAATCTGGCTTGACCCTTATTCAATGTTCAGATGCTGGCGTCAATGCTGTTTACGATTCCCCATAAAAAACAGTAGAGTAAGGTTTTTGTGTTTACGCGCCGGCATCCAGGCTTCGGTCCAGCCAGCATGCCTCTGGTCATGTTAGCCTGGGTCAGCTTTTTCGAACGAGCGCTCGAAAATCTTTGGCTTGCACTGGCTGCAAATATCAACCAGGCCCTGGCTGCTTTCAGCATAGCGCCACAAGGCTTTATGATCCAGACCACATTCAGCGCAGCGGCCTGGGCCCACCCGGCTGCCTGCTCTTGAAATCAGGGTTATGTCGCTTTTGGCCCCGGCTGACAAACTAACTGGTTTAATGATCGCCTGGGTTTTGACTCTGGGTGGAAATGTGCTGGCAAGATGCGCATGGTAAGTGGTAAAACTTTTCTTGGGGGCTGCAGTCTGTGAATGAATTTTCCCAATATGCTTTTCCAACCGGTCTTTTCGGACCCAAACATGGTTCTGGCACAGCGTGCAGCGTACCAGGTCTTCTTCGTTCTCTTCAACATTTGATGGTTCCATTAATTTTTACTCTCATCCTTCCCTGTCATCAGGGATAGAGCAAGTGTAGCATAGTCTACCGGGATTTACTCACACAGCGGGTTGACTTGTTGATGGTATCCACTGGCGCTAGCTTTCTTTGGGGCTTTATCAGCCAGATTTTGCGTATTTACTCACAAGCTCTTCGTTTTGGCACTGAACCATCCTGGTTCTGCTGCTCGGGCGAAGAATAATCGCCGGTTTGCCCCGCCAGTGGAGTTTTTGCGCCAAAAACAGGCGCAAAACTCCACAAAAAAGCTCTTTCACCCCCTTCCCGTTTTTGGGGGAAGGGGGAATGGGTTATCGGGGCAAGCCCAAACTAGCACCCAGTGAGTAAATACAATTTTTCCAATCCAGTATAAGATAGTCGTTGGGTTTCTCGGCGAGTGGTTGGTTGGATTACTTCCAGATGGTGCAGAATTATTTTTTGTGGTGATTTTGCGGGCAGCCCATCGATCAGCAAGCATTTACTGGATAGGCTTGTGATGGTTAAGATCCAGGCCTGGATGCCGTAAATAAATACGTCTGCCCGAAACAACGGCTACAATAATCCCAGGATCTTCCACCAGGTGATTTCGATCGGGACCAGCACGATCAGGGTAACCAGGGTCAGTGGCAGGCCGTAGGTAAGTACATGCCGGGTGTTATATCCGCCAGTCTCACCTTGCCCAAGCAGAATGGCAACATGCTGAAAAGGGAAGATGTAATGGGTGGAGACTGCCGTATAGACCAGCAAGGCCGGCACCAACGGGCTCCAGCCAGCCAAAACAGCATAATGCACCATCGGTGGGGCCACGATCGACATACAGGCCAGGGCGCTGCCCAATACCATGTGGATCAGCATGGTCACCCCGCCGATCAGTGCCGCAAAAGCATACGGATTTTGCGGAGGGACAGCGGGCAGCAGGCTGCTTGCCAGCCAATCCGACATGCCGGTCAGCCGCCCAACTGTGCCAATCGCCAGCGCGCCAACCACGAAGAAGATGATCGGCCAATTGACGCCGGTCGAGATATCCCTGGCATCCAGCACGTCTCCAATGAACGGCAGCGACAGCCCTACCACGGCTGCCAGCGCCACCCAGGCCGGGTCGATGTGATGAATGAAATCAGTCGTCCAGAACAGCAGCGCCGCCAGTACCCACAGCAGGGTAATAATTTCCGGGCGGCTCATTTTGCCCAGCTTTTGCTGTTCAAGCCGTAAAGCAGTCTGATCAATCTGCACAGGACCGGTCTGACGAAAGACCAGCAAGTGCAGCCCCAGCATCAGAAGTGAGGCCAGCAATCCGGGTACAGCCATATACTTTGCCCAGCCCAGCCAGCTCAGGTTCACCCCGCTGAAACCAACTGTGGCTATATTGAGGGTCGAGTCGCCGGTCAATAATATGGTGGATGTGGCGGTACTGGCCACAAAAACCGACAGTCCCAGCGAGGCCGCGTCCACCGGGTTGATGCCAGCTTTTTTTATGATAGCGCGCACCAACGACATGATCAAAAGCGCGCGTGGAAAGGGATGCGGGATCAGAAAGCTGAGCACGAAACCCAGCACATAATTCAACACGATGATACTGCGGTACGAACTGGCAAAACGCAGCATGAAGAAATAAGCCACGCGCTCAGCCAGGCCAGATTTGGTGACCGCCGCAGCGATCAAAAAGGCGGAGATGATCAACCACATCAACGGCAGGGTCCAGATTTTAAAGACCACCTCCGGCCCGGCCAGCCCCAGCAGCAAGTAGCCCAACAACATCAAGAGCGTGGAATAAGCCGGGGGCACCACGTTAAAGACCCACCAGGTAACGGTGAAGAGCGTCACGATCAGCGTTTTGCGCCCTGCCAGGCTCAGATCACCAGGCAGAGGCAGCCACCAAAGCACAGCGACCAGCAGCAGAGAGAGTATGATCCCGCTCAGTTTACGGTTGAAGCCTGGGATTGAAGAGGTTTGCATGGGGGCCAGCGCTTTCTCAATGAAATTTATTCGAGTAGTTTTTGATAATCTTCCGGCGTATCCACATCAAAGAGCAAGCGCTCATCGGGCCATGGCAGTCGGGCGGGCGGGTATTGGTCAAAGAGGCTGCGCGCACCGGCATCACCCTGCAGCCCGCACATGGCCTCGAATACTGACCGGTCAAACAGCACCGGGTTGGAACGCTTTTCCCCAACATACGGCGCCAGGATGGCGGGACTGTTGAGCGCGTACATGTTCAAAAGCGCCTGGAGCAGCTCGACCGAGATAAAGGGCTGGTCGCCAAGCAGAAAAATGACCGCCTGGGTGGTGGCAGGCAAAGCCCGGATACCCACCCGCACCGAGCTGCTCTGCCCAGATTTCCAATCCGGATTATGCGCCAACTGCACCGTCAACCCATCCAGCACTGCCTGTATCTCGAGCGCCCAGGCGCCAGTCACCACCACAACCGGGTCCAGCCCGGCCTGCAGCGCCGTGTGAACAGCATGCCGGATGAGCGCCTGACCCTGCCAGGGCAGCAGCAGCTTGGGCTGTCGCATGCGCGAGGCCGCCCCAGCTGCCAGGATCACCCCTGCGGCCCGAATTGTTCCAACCGGCTTTTGAGCATGCATACACAACCTCCATCCTGGATTGAGCCTATCATACCCGTGATTATGCAATTCGGGTTGCCGCGCCCCGCCGAATAATTTCTGCCCTGGTTCAGACAGCCAGCTTCCATTTGAACTTCTACCTATCATCTCTGCAAAGCTAAATTTAAATTCCCGCCTGCCCGTATTTATTAACGAGATCGCGGCCAGTTCACAATAGAACTCGTAAAAAGAGTAGAAGAGGTTTTTTTGTAGAGTTTTGGAGCGGAGCTCGATCTAAAACTCTACCTGCGGGGCAAACCTTCGATTTTCATACCTTTGAGCAGCAAAATCAGGATAGTTAAACAACGGATGA
>CAINXK010000432.1 GCA_903854805.1 uncultured Anaerolineae bacterium | reverse complement strand
GGGCTACCGCCTCCGCCAGGATCATGCGGAGCGAGAGCGGCTCATTCCACCCTGGACCCCTCATTTTCCTGCCGGGCAACGCATATTTTCTGTGGGAAACCCCTTTGAAAGACGTCAGATACAAATCCTGACATTTTCCGAAACTTTGCACCGCACTCATGGATGAGAGTAACGAGTTGGTGACAAGGCTTGTTTCCCGGCTTAATGCCTTGCGGTCCGCCCGTTCACCCAGGCTGTCCGATTGCCAAACCACACAACGCCGAACAGGTTCCAGATGTGCCCACTGGCTGACGCGACAACCACTGCAGCGATATAAAAAGAGGCAGCCAATATAATCTGGCCACCTCTAAATATTTTTTTAGAAAAACTGATCTTAGCCGCCATGCACCAGGCGCGGATCCAAAACATCGCGCAGGCCATCGCCAATCAAATTGAAAGAAAGCACTGTCATCATGATCGCAAAACCTGGGAAAAATACCAGGAAAGGCGCATTGAAAACACTATTGCGCTCTTCACCCAGCATCAAACCCCATTCTGGCGTGGGGAATTCAGCGCCAAGCCCCAAGAAAGAGAGCGCGGCTGCACTCAAGATGGCCGAAGCGATCCCCAGCGTACCCTGCACAATCAGGGGCGTGAGGGCATTGGGCATAATACGAGTAAATAATACCCGTAATTCTGAGGCACCCTGCGCCCTGGAAGCCATCACATAATCCAACTCTTTGACCGAAAGCACACTGGCGCGCACCACGCGCGCGAATATTGGGATCTCGATAATGGCAATCGCCAGCAAAGCATTGATCAGACCCGGCCCGAGCACCGAAACGATCGCAATCGCTAGCAGCAAGCCTGGGAAAGCCATCAGAACATCCAGAGAGCGCATGATCAGATCATCCAACCAGCCGCCGACAAACCCGGCCATGGCACCCAGCAGCCCTCCGATCAGAATTGCGAAGCTGACAGTGGAGATACCAACCTGCAGAGATAAGCGCGCGCCAAAAATAATGCGCGAGAACAGGTCACGGCTATTACCATCGATGCCCATCAAATGTTCGGGCTTATCCGCCGGACAACCCAGCAAATGAATGCAGGGCGGCTCACGGCGCTTACCCACTTTTAATGGCACAATCGGGTCATAAGGTGAGATCTGTTCGGCAAATATCGCGCAAACGATCAAGATGGCCAACAAGAACATGCCCACCCGGGCAGAAGTGTGCTTGAAGATACGCCGCAACATGATCAGATACGGATTATCACGGGTCTTGATCGCGTCCGGAGATAAAACAGCTACTTCATTTGCGGACATATTATTTCACCCTGACGCGCGGATCGAGGAAGGCATACGAAGCATCCACGATTAGATTTGAAAAAGCAAAAATCACGGCGATCACCACTGAAAAGCCCTGCACAACCGGGTAATCGCGCCCCAAAATGGCCTCAACCATACGCGATCCGACCCCGGGCAGCGAGAAGATCGTCTCGGTCAGCACCGCGCCGGAGAGTAAGCCGCCGGTCTGGATACCGATGATTGTCACAATCGGGATGAGGGCATTACGCAGGGCATGTTTACGGATCACCATGGCGTACCTCAGCCCTTTGGCGCGCGCGGTGCGGATGTAATCCTGCCCGAGCACGTCCAACAAAGCCGAGCGCGTCATGCGCGCAATCACTGACAGTGAGACCGTGCCAACTGCCAGGGATGGCAGAATAAGATGCTTGAGCGCATCCAGGGTCAGGGCATAATTACCCGTCAGCAGACCGTTTAGGATGGCTGAATTCGAAATTAACGAAATAAGGAAGAGTTTGACGCCGGTGACATCCTGCATACCCCAGGTTTTTATCAACGGCACCATGGAAATACCAGCGGATAAGCGCCCGCTGGGCGGCAGTTGAAGAGGCGTACCCTTCAAGGTAATTGCGAATAAATACGCCATCAGCAGCCCAAGCCAGAAGATAGGCATGCTGACACCTATGTTTGCGCCCAACATGGTCAGCGTATCTATAAAACTATTACGGTTGAGCGCGGAAATTACGCCCAATAAAATTCCAAACGTCGAAGAAAAAATCACGGATAGGATGGTCAGCTCGATCGTCATGGGCAAGCGTTCGCTAATAATGGTTACAACCGGCCGACGGTCTTTGATCGCGTCACCGAAATCACCCTTGGCGATATTAATAGCATAACGCGCAAACTGTTCCGGAATGCTTTTATCCAGCCCAAAACGCACCTTGAATTCGTCACAGGTTGCTTTTGTTGCTTTTTCACCAAGCATTACGTAACAAGGATCGCCCGGCACCAGACGTGTGATCACAAAAGTCACTAGCAAAATACCCGCCATGACCGGCAACACCAAAAATAGCCTGCGGATCAAAAATTGTATCATCCTAGACTCCAATGCAAGATAAAGTGAATGGAGCAAGGGTATCCTTGCCCCATTCACTTTGAAGAACTGTTAAGTTACTGAGCGGGCTGGTTGATGCCCTTCGGCCCAAACATGTCTCGGAAATAATTGAATTGGCCGGAATTACCCTTGCGCAGCGGGTTCTTGTAGTCGAAGCCCGCGCTCAAAGTGGCGACCACATCGTTAGCGTCCAGGGTCGCGCCATTGGAGAAGAGCACGCCCTTTTTGAGGGTGCAGGTCCACTCGGTGGCGTCTGCATTGCCAACGCATTTTTCAGCCAGGTCAGGTTCTGGATTGGCAGAGCCCCAACCGAATTTATACAGCTTGCTGAAGAGCTGGGTGCAAGCGCGGAAGGAGTTTCCATCGCCTTCGTCCGTGCACATCAGCGAAATAGGTTCGCCATCTTGCGAGAAAATCACGGTACCATCGGCGGTGGTCATCTGGGGGAAGTTTTCGTTGTAAGGGCCAACGGACACATTGCCGACAGAAGCCAGGAAGGCCAGGTTGGTGTTACCATGCGCAATCACGGCCATCGGGACATGCTTGTCATAGAGCACATTGATTTGATCATACAGCTTCTGGCGCTCAGCCGCATCACCCAGCTGTCCGGCTTTGTTGACTAATTCGACAATATCCGCATGGGGAGTGCCGAAATTCTTCTGGGAACCGCGCAGGAAAACATCATACCAGTTGGTAGCATCCGGATAATCTTCGCCCCAACCCAGGAAAAACAGATCGTACTCGCCAGCAGACACTTTTGGTCCATAAGCGGCCCAATCTTCCATGGCAATATCGAGCTTTACGCCGATTTCAGCGAACTGAGCCTGAACAGCCTGGGCAATCTTGGAAGGAGCGGGGAAGTATGGACGAGTGCGATCACCATAGTGGAGCACATAGGTCTTGGTGAAGTCAAACTTGGCATCCGTCAACATCTGCTTGGCCTTGGCAGCATCAAACGCGGGGCCCTTGTAACCTACGGTATAACCAGGGTTGACACCTTCTTGAACAAACTGGGTGGCGGCCACAGAACCGGGGGCATAGAAGTCGTCAACAATTTTCTGCTTGTTAATCGCCATGGCAAAAGCCTGACGAATCGACTCATTATCAAACGGCGGGTGAGTGTTGTTAATGCCCAGGTACAGGAAGTTGTGACCATTGCGAGGAACTAACGTCAGGTTCGCATCTGCCGCAATAGTGGCAATATCATCCACATTGACTTCAGCCACGCCACTAACATTGCCAGCCTGCAGGTCGAGCAAACGCGCAGCTGCTTCTTTGTTCCACTTCATAATGAAGGTGGTGTTGGCAGCTTTCTCACCAAAGTAGGTTGGGTTGGGAACGAAGGTAAGATGATCGCCGCGGACCCATTCTTTGAGGATGTAGGGACCGGTACCAATCGGATTGTCGTTCATCTTGGTCGCATCGCCACCAATTTCCTTCAAATTGTCTTCGTCATAAATATTGAAGGCTTCCAGGGTGATTTTCGCCAGGAAGGCAGGTTCAGGATTGCAGAAACTAAACTTGACGGTCAGCTCATCGATGGCCTCGAGAGCCTTGAAATTGCCGCCATAGTTACAGTCGGGGGCAGCAAGTTTCTCACCTACAAAAGCCGGAGCAGCGGGAGCGGCAGTCGCAGCCGGGGCTTCAGTCGCAGCGGGGGCAGCGGGGGCTTCAGTCGCAGCCGGGGCAGCAGGGGCAGCAGGGGCTTCAGTCGCAGCGGGGGTACCGCAGGCGGCCAGAAGCATGCTTGCCAAAACAAACATAGACAGCATTAAATAGAGCGTACGTTTCATTGATTCTCCTCCTGGAGAAATGGGGGGGTTATATGGCGGAGAGTATACGAACTACAACAGGCAGATCCGCATCTCCACCACACATCCTAATTTAGATGCCTGTAGATTATACAGCATCTTTTCGACATTAATATAACTGGCTTGGGTATCTTTCAGCATCGATTTTGATAAATTTATGATTTTCCGGCCAAATACCTGCAATTTTTTCCCCGCAGCCCGGACAGGCAGCCTGTGAAGTAATGCAATATTCGCGAATCACGTACCCGCGCCGGCGCACGAGCACTTTATTGCACTTCGGGCAGTGGGTATCTTCATATTCTTCCACCCGCCCGG
>CAINXK010000431.1 GCA_903854805.1 uncultured Anaerolineae bacterium | reverse complement strand
TTGGGTCATTCTGGGTGTGCTTGCGATTACATCCTGGGGAATCGCATCAGCATGGATGCGTAGGCGTGCGGCTGGATTGGTTCCGTTGGCTGTAATTTTGGGTTACAACCTGACAACATCGATATCGCTTACATCTGGAGGGCGTTATCTTGTGCCTATGGATTGGGGGATATTGCTGTATTTTTCAATTGGGTTATTGGAGATAGCAACTGGGATCATGGTTTTGTTTGGCTGGTATCAAAATCGCGAACCAAGCGGGGAAGCTATAACCCTTTCTGAAAAAGGCAGTTACTTTTCAAGAATATTTCTATTCGGCCTGGCTTTTCTGTTTGTGGGTGCCATTCCGGTCATGATGGAAAATTTACCATCAAAACTTTATCGAGAATCTGCCTCTATGGCTGATTTTATAAAGATCAATGGGTCACATTCGGAATTTTCACGGGCAGGTAATGAAAGCATAATCACTTTCCTGGCCGAAAACCCTGCGATGCAAGTGCTCCATGGTAAGGCTCTCTACCCCCGTTACTATGCGGAAAACAAAGGCGATGGCCTGTCATTTGAAGTTGATCCGTTGATTGGCAGTGCTGGCTTTGATCACTTATCCTTCTTGTTGATTGGTGGCAAGGATAATGTAGTTGTATTGCCGGCTGATAAGAACTTATCGGCTCGAATTCCGGGAGCGGATACCTGGGTAGCAGGTTGCCAACGGGGAAATTATTTTGAGGCAATGGTTGTCGTATTTTGGCAGGAAAATAATGTTAAAGCTTATTGGCAAGATCCGCTAAAATCAACCTGCCAGTAATCCAGAATAGAGAAATTCGGTACCAGTTTCTGCAATTTGCGAAACGGCTCTAAATTACAGATGTATTTACTGGCGAGGAGTAGTTCTTCACTAGATAATTGCGTATGATAACAACTGATGCAGACTAATTTGTGCGATAATATTCATGCGGTGGTCTGATGTTTGACCTATCAGACCATGCTGAAAGCGCTGGCGCAGAGACCAGAGCTCGGCACGATAAACCTGGCTCTTCCGTCTGGGTTGAGCCCGATCTGCCCGAAAATCTTACACTATAGAAGGGTTTCTCTCTGTTGGCAGGTAAGATCGTGTTTAAGAAGAGTCATTAAAAAATGATTGCGCGCGTTTGTGCGCGCGGGAGCTGCTAGAAATGTCACCAGAAAAAGGCCCATTGTTTTATATCACTTTCGTTCGACATGGCGAATCGGTTGGGAATGTGGAAAACCGGATGCAGGGCTTGAGCGACTTTCCGCTTTCTGAAACTGGTCGGGCCCAGGCTCGCAGCCTGGCACAACGTTGGCAGCGTGAGGGCTTGCACTTTGATACTGCCATCACCAGCCCTTTGAGTAGAGCAAGTGAAACTGCCCACATCCTTGCAGCTGATCTGAGTATTCCTACGATAGAATTTGAACCGCTGTGGGTTGAAAGGGACATGGGTACGCGCTCTGGGATGACTTTCGCTGAGATTCAAACTCAATTTCCATCCCCCGAATTTGTAAACCCTTACGATTCAAGACATGAAAGTGGCGAAAGCGAATGGGCGCTTTACTTGCGCGCCGGGCAGGCATTGCATAGGGTTTTACAGCGCCCAGCGGGCAGGTATCTGGTGGTTGCGCACGGAGCAATATTAAACATGGCGCTGTATGCTATTTTGGGGATCACCCCACAGCCCAATTTCCAGGGACCACGCTTTGAGTTGGGAAACACTGCCTTTGCGGCTTTCTGTTACTATCCCGATGCGCACCGCTGGCGGGTGGATGTGATCGGCGATTGCAGCCATTTGTCTTCCAGTTTTGCTTGAGCATCCGGCAGGCATGCCATTCCCGCTCGAGTTTTACGCCCAATCCACTTTGACTGTTGCCCGTCAGCTGCTCGGAGCGCGGCTTGTGCGAATTCTGGCTGGCGTATGTATATCGGGGCTGATCACGGAAACGGAAGCCTACATTGGCGAAACAGATCTGGCTTGCCATGCCAGGGCAGGAAAGACCGTCCGCACACGGGTCATGTACGGGACTGCGGGGCGGGCGTATGTTTATTTTACGTACGGCATGCACTGGATGTTGAATGCTGTGACCGAGGCGGAAGGATTCCCCGCGGCTGTTTTGATCCGTGCCATTCAGGCGGATACGGGCTTGGATGAAATTAAAGCCCGCCGGCCAGGAGTCAAAAGCAGTGTTTGGACGGATGGACCGGCTAAATTGACGAAAGCTCTCGGGATTGATAATGTTCAAAATGGGATTGACCTTACCGGCACCCAGTCCGACCTATGGATCGAGAACGGAATTGTGATTTCTGACGCAAGCGTGACGATTGGGCCACGAGTGGGTTTATACAAAGTGCCAGAGCCATGGAAATCGATGCCGTGGCGTTTTATGGTGACTGGATAACCAAACCTGGAGGAAAGATGGGTCTATTAGCTGGTAAGAATGCATTGATTTTTGGCCTCGCCAACGATAAGTCGATCGCCTGGGGTATTGCGCAGGCTTTTGCGCGTGAAGGCGCCCAATTGGGTTTCAGTTATGCGGGTGAAGCCCTGGAAAAGCGCGTTAAACCGCTGGCTGCACAGTTGAACGTTGATTTTGTTGAGCAGTGTGACGTGGCTTCTGATGAGCAGATCGCAAACGTGGCAGAAAAAGCTGCGAAGCGTTTTGGCGAGATCGATATTTTGGTCCACTCGATTGGTTTTGCCAATAAAGATGAGCTGAGTGGTCATTTTTATAACACCAGCCGCGCCGGGTTCCACCTGGCTATGGATATCAGCGTCTATTCATTTGTCGGGCTGGCGCGCGCATTCCAGCCTATCCTGCGCAAGGGTGGCGCACTGCTGACTCTGACCTATTACGGTTCGGTTAAGGTAGCTCCAAATTACAATATGATGGGCGTGGCCAAAGCTGCCCTGGAAGCCTCCACCCGCTATATGGCCTCCGACTTTGGTCCGCAGGGCATCCGGGTTAACGCCATTTCGGCAGGTCCGATCCGGACCCTTGCGGCGATGGGTGTCAGCGGCTTTCGTGATATGTACAAGAATTTTGCGGACATGGCCCCCATGCGTGAGAATGTTACCCCTGAAGATTGTGGTAATGCCGCGTTGTATCTTTGCTCGGATATGGCTGCGCATGTTACCGGCGAAGTGTTGTATGTGGATAGCGGCTATAACATCATGGCTGCGGCAGATCCTCGGGCGAAAGAATCATAGCCCACTGAGCATGAATTCTGAAGGATGCGCCGTTTTTAAGAGGCGCATCCTTTTTCATTTCTGGCTGTTTATTTTTGTGGCCGGCTTGCCGAGTACCAAAAGTGCGCGCTAAAACTTCACTTGCATGCAAAGCCAACGACCTTCTTGCCTGCTGGAAACATCAGCCACCAGGTCTTTTATGCTCAAGCCAGGGGAAAACTTTTCTGGATGGTTGTGTGCGTCCAATTTATTGAAACACAAAGAGCCGAGCAATAATTTTCAAGGTACAATTGATTCTTGTTATTCATCATCAAACATCTTGAGTTCAGGTCTAACCAATAAATATGTTTAAACGAAATGCAAACACACAACAAGGCACTCCGGCTACGGTAGTTCAGTCAGTTGAACGTATCACGTCCGTTCTAGGGCCTGGCGTCATCTGGGAAGGCAAGCTCAGTGGCGCCGGTGGTGTGCGAATTGAAGGTACCTTTGAAGGCCAGATTGTCCTGCGCGGCATGCTGGTGGTCGGCGAAAGTGGGCGGGTGACCTGTGAAAATATCCGCGCCAGTACTGTCATTGTTGCTGGAGCTGTACGCGGCAATATCACTACCCAAAAGCTTGAGATCCGTGCTAGCGGGCGAGTCTGGGGCGATGTAGTCACCACCTCATTCGTGACAGAAGACGGCGCCTTCCTGCGTGGACAGATCCGAATGGAAGATCATGTTGATCTTGATCTTGGCCAGGACTCCGGATCTGAGACCCCTATTTCTGACCAAACCCCTGCTTGAACTGAATTTACATGAGATTTTCCGAACTATCCATCCAGACCCAACGTTCAGCCCCCTCCGATATCCGCGCGGAGGGACTTGCATTTCTATACCGCGCCGGTTATGTATCTCGCGTGGCTGAGCCTTTGCAGCTTGGGAAGCTTACCCTGGAAAAACTGCGCCAGGCCCTCGCCATCCCGGGGTTGGATCTGCCTGGTCTTTTCACACGGCTTGCGCTCCGCGGCGCATATTCTGATGAAGTGGGTGAATATTTTGCCCTGTTTGAAAGTACACCATCAGGAAATGAGCCGGGTAAATCGAACCGGGATGCGTTTACACAGGAAATTTTGCTCTGCCCTGCCTGCGGGTACGCCTCTCGTCGCGAATTAGCCCGTAGCTGTAGACAGCCTTTCAGTGAAGAAGCTGCGCTGCCCGTTGAAAAAGTCCAGACGCCCGAATGCAGCACCATTGCGCAGCTGGCGCTTTTCATGCAGATCCCGCCACAAAAGACTGCCAAAGCTTTGATGTTTACCCGGCTGCAGGATGGTAAATTTGTGTTCGTCGTAGTGCGTGGAGATTTGCAGTTGAGTGAGCCCAAACTGCAAGCCTGTGTTGGGGGTATCCGCCTGGCGACTGCGGATGAGATTGCTGCTTGCGGGGCAATTGCGGGCTATGCATCACCGATCGGTCTGCATGGTGCTATGATCGTTATCGACGAGCTGGTGGCTCGTTCTTCCAATCTGGTGGCCGGTGCGAATGAGCATGGCTACCACCTGAAAAACACCAACTACCCGCGTGACTATCAGGCAGATATGGTTGCTGACCTGAGCCTGGCAGCTGCGGGTGAGGCCTGCCCTGCATGTACGGCACCGCTGGAAAGCCGGTCTGCCACGCTGGTTTTTGCGAAAGGCGAAGTTCTCTTTGAAAAACTTCTCTTGGTTCTTGCCGAAATCCACCACGACGAAAAAGGGCTTACGCTACCTGCTTTTGTGGCCCCGCTGGATGTTTACCTGATGATTGTGCCGGGCAAGACCATCGACACTGTCAGCGCCGCTGAAAGCCTGTATGCTCAGCTTTCTGCCGCCGGATTGTCTGTACTCTTTGATGACCGCGATGAACGTGCCGGGGTCAAGTTCAATGATGCTGATTTGATCGGCTGCCCGATACGCGTAACAGTTGGCGAGCGCGGGCTGCAGAACGGTATGCTGGAAGTCAAACTGCGTAAAGAATCAGAAAACAAACAAATTCCGCTCGACGCCTTGCTTTCCGAAATTCGCCCTGCCTGATCCCGCTCACGGCTGAGCAGATTCCCATAAACGGTTGTTTGCCTAAAAACTAGTAAGACCAGGATATGCCATCATGAAAATCCCCATGTCTTCTCCCGATATCACCGATGCCGAACGTCAGGCGGTGATGGAAGTGATCAATACCCCCATTCTCAGCCTTGGTCCCAAGGTAGTGGAATTTGAGAAATCATTTTGCGAATATACTGGCGCAAAACATGCCATTGCTGTCAACTCTGGTACTGCTGGGCTGCACCTGACGGTACGCGCGGCTGGTATCAGCGCCGGAGACCTGGTGATCACAACGCCCTTTTCTTTTGTGGCTTCCACGAATGCGCTTTTGTTTGAGAATGCCGTGCCTATTTTTGTGGATGTAGACCCAGTAACGGGGAATATTGATCCGGATCTTGTTACCATGGCGGCTCGAGACCTGATGATGGGTGGCAAGACCGCAGAAAAGTGGCTGCCGCGCGATTTTCCTGGTAAATCGGAGCGAGGGCTGGGCAAGCTCAAGGCCATCTTGCCGGTGGATGTTTTTGGTCAGCCGGCTGCGTTGGGACCTATCGCTGCTGTTGCCCGCCAGTATGGATTAACTCTGATCGAAGACTCGTGTGAGGCGATTGGCGCGACCTATAAAGGCCAAAAGGCCGGCACTCATGGTGAATATGGTATCTTTGCTTTTTATCCCAATAAACAAATGACTACTGGAGAAGGCGGGATGATCATAACCAATGATGATCAGGCTGCCAATTTTATGCGCGCCCTGCGCAACCAGGGACGTGCGCCCGGCGATACCTGGCTCTCGCATACTTACCTTGGCTATAACTACCGTTTGGATGAAATGTCGGCTGTTCTGGGTCTGGCCCAACTGCGCCGGCTGGATGAAATGCTGGCAAAAAGGGAGGCTGTTGCTGGATGGTATTCGCAAGGCCTGGCCGGCATTCCTGGAATTGAAATCCCGGTGATTGTTCCTGAAACGACGCGCATGTCATGGTTTGTTTATGTCATTCGCCTGTCCAGGGAGATTGACCGGGCAGAGTTGGCCAAGCGCCTCGAAGCCCGCGGCGTGCCCATTCGCCCCTATTTTTTGCCCATTCATTTGCAGCCATACATGCAGGAGCGCTTTGGCTATCTGGAAGGCGATTTTCCCATCACAGAAGATCTGGGACAGCGCGGTGTGGCAGTGCCTTTCAGTGGTGTGATGACTCGCGAGCAGGTCGAATATGTTTGTGCTGTGTTAAAAGAGGAAATCGATCGGTAATGAACGAGTTTCCGCCTGCCCGCCAGCGTGGGCTGGTTATCCATATCATTTTGTCGATTGTACTCAGCCTGGTCAGTTTTGCCGCGCTCTGGTTGACTTTTCATACGCAGGTGGGCCTGGTTTTTACACTCTATGTTTTGCTGTTTATATCGACTTCCATTCCTGTGCCGGTTCTGGCTTATCGCGCCTACGCGCTTGCCCGTGCCAACTATCTGCTTGACCGCAATACTTTGCGATTGGTCTGGGGCCTGCGGATCGAAGAAATCCCGGTCACGGAGGTTGAATGGGTGCGCCCGCTGAAGGGTCTGCTGGCTCCCATCAGTCTGCCGTGGTTTCGTCTGCCTGGCGGTATTCTGGGTGTGACGCGTCAGCCAGATATCGGCAGAGTAGAGTTTCTCGCTTCTGATTCGAGTAACCTTTTATTGGTAGCCACGGCGCGCCAGATCTTCGCAATTTCACCTGAAAACCCCGCTGCGTTTTCGGCGGCTTTCCAAAAAACGATTGAAATGGGCAGCCTGCAGCCTGCGCATGGGCAGTCGCAGTACCCATCCTTTGTAGTAGCGCGTGCCTGGGAGAGTCCCTTGGTACGTTATTTGTGGTTGTTGGGCGCTTTCTTGAATGTTGGGTTGCTGGTTTGGGTGACAGTCTCGATCCCTGTTCTGGACCGCATTCCGCTTGGCTTCGGATCCACCGGGGCTCCGCTTGAGCCGGTGTCTGGTACGCAGTTGATCTTGCTACCGCTTTTGAGCGCATTTCTATATATGATTGGATTAATTATCGGGCTGTTTTTCTTTCGCAAACCTGAACTGCGTGTACTGGCACTAACCGTTTGGGCATCTGGTGCACTTTCAACCGCGTTTTTCCTGGCCGCTGTCTATTTTATTCTCACCACCCCCATCTAATGCTTATACAATTATTCGCTGGTTTATTATTCGCAGTCATCGTCGCTTTTGGCGCTTATCGCGCGCATTCCTTGAGCCGTTCCGGAGCTTTTGCCTCTGTTCTGGTTGGCGGCGTAATTTTTGGGATTGGCGGGTGGCAGTGGGCGCTCCTGCTGCTGGCTTTCTTCGTTTCATCCAGCGCACTGACCAGGGCTTTCAAAAAACGTAAGGCTGGTCTGAACGAAAAATTTTCCAAAGGTGGTCAGCGTGATGCTGGTCAGGTTTTTGGCAATGGCGGTCTGGCGACCTTGTTTGCCGGCCTGCATTATTTTTACCCTACATCGCTGTGGGTCTGGTTGGCTTTTGCCGCCTCGCTGGCGGCGGTAAACGCAGATACCTGGTCGACCGAGCTGGGGGTGCTCAACCCGCATCCACCGCGTATGATCACCAATCTTGGCAGGGTGGTGGAGAAGGGTACCTCTGGCGGAATTTCTTTGGTGGGTACCCTGGCGGCTTTAGCAGGTTCAACTGTGATTGGCGTGCTGGCGGGTGTCTTTGCGCCGCTGCCATCGGCCTGGACTGTTGGGCTCTGGGTGACTCTGGCAGGTTTTCTGGGTTCATTGTTCGACTCCCTGCTCGGTGCGACTGTGCAAGCCATTTATCACTGCTCCACTTGTAACAAAGAGACCGAGCGACATCCGTTCCATACCTGCGGTACGCCAACCACACGCAAGCGTGGTTGGGACTGGCTTAATAATGATATCGTCAACCTGGGTTGCGCTGTCTTTGCGGTAATTTTTGTGCTGATTGTTTAATATCAACCAGAATGATGATCGGGTGCCAGGCTTGATGAATAAGAAAAGCTCTGCAGGCGTTATGCCGCAGAGCTTTTCTTATTATTTGATCCCAAGAATTCGACGAGTTAGTGACTGTGCCCGTTGTGGACGTGTCCGTGTTCATTTTCTTCATCGCTGGCATCGCGCAGACCGACGATCGTCATGTCGAAATGCAGTTCCTTGCCAGCCAGAGGGTGGTTAAAATCCAGTGTTACATTATCATCGTCGACCGAGTCGATCCTGGCATTCATCGGGTTGCCGCTTTCGTCGGTAACCTGGATTTCGACGCCAATATCCATCGGAATATTTGCGGGGAATTGATCCCGGGGAACATTAACGAAAGCATCCGGGTCGAGTATGCCGTAGCCATCTTCAGGCTGAACGATGACGTTTTTACTTTCACCAAGCGCCATCCCGTAGAGTTCCTGCTCCAACCCAGGGATGATGTTGCCCGCGCCCTGTAAAAATTCCAATGGTGCGTGACCCGCCGAAGAATCCAGAATCTCGCCGTCTACGCGCAGGGTGTAATCCATTGAAATGACCTGGCCATCCTGAACCTTCAAAATATCGTTCATCATATCTCCTTAAATTATTATTCTGGCCTGTGGTTTGATTGGTCCCGATTTTCCCCCCAAGAACATTCCCGAAAAGCGCAAATGCGGGCAGATGCAGGGTGGGCAAAGGCAGGCGGAACAGCCAGAAGCGTCCATTTTACTCCGAAATCGAAAAAAAGTAGATAGAGTTTGAAGGTGAATCCGACCTTTTTTAGCTTTTAACGGAGTTTGCAGAAACAGTACCATCATCAGAAAAGCTGATTTTGTCTGGGTTTAAGGGATATTTTCTCCATCGTAACAAATAGATGGCTAAATATGGTTATAAGCATGATCTTTGTCATTTGTAGTTATGACGAAAGGTTAGTAAAATGGAAATTGGTAAATGTTTACAAATCAAGTAAAGATTTGCTAATCCATTATGTTGATTGAGTTTTGCTGTGATACTCTTGTACTTTCTGTATGGATTGGCATTCGAAGGCCTGGGGCTGGCGGCATATCTTCAATTAAGACGTGAAGGTAATTTTCCGTTAAAAAATGAACTACCCTGGTTGGCAGCCTTTGGTTTCGTGGGGGGGGCAGCGGGTTGGGTGGATATGTTTCTGACCAGCGGCTCGCTTTTGGATTTCGCCGAAATTCTGAGCGCCCTGCGGGTTACGCTTCACTTTATGACAGGGTTACTCCTTTTACGTTTCGGCTGGGGTATTTTGAACAACCTAAATCCATTACCTGTCTGGAGTATTTTTATTCCGGGCATACTGATGGTACCGATTGCCTTTGTCATTACTTACGCCGCCACAACCTTCATCACCCCCTCGCCGATCGAGATCCCAATCGAAATTTGGACCCGTTACCTGCTTTACCTGCCGGGCAGCCTACTGGCCGGGGTCGGTTTCCTGCGCCAGTGGTACATCCAGAGAAAGCTGGAAATGTACGATGTTTCCAACCTGATGCTTGGCGCGGGGCTGGCTTTCCTGTTCGAAGCCGTCGTGGTGGGGCTGATCGTGCCGGCTGCGCCGCACAGCCCAGTATCTTATTACACGTATGATCGTGTCATATCCAATGCCTTCATTGGCGAAAACGCCAGTGAAACACTATCTTATGGGTTGGATTATCAAAGTGTGTTGAATACCACCGGTTTACCGATCGAAATATGGCGTATGTTTTCGGCGGTGATCGTAACATTCTTTGTCGTAAAAGCGCTGGATGTATTTGAGGCAATTCGCAAGCGCCAGGTACTGGCACTACAGGCTGAGGTGGATGATGCACAAAAGGCCGCGTTTGAAGCTCAGATCATTGCCCGCCGAACTGCGGAAAGCTGGATGAATGCGCTCGTCAGTATCAGTCGTCTGATCGCTGAGTTGGAGCATGTTGACGATATTTTGCTCTATATTGTACAAACCGTGCGGCAGCTGCTGCGTCCCGATTTTGTGGGGGTGGCGATCCTGAACCAGGAGAGTGCTGAGCTGGAGTTGAAATGTTACTCGAATGAGAATGGTACCGATTTGGTCGCAAATTTATCGGTCAAGGTAGACAATATTCAAGCCCAGAATGTGATTCGGAATTCTCGTTCTTTTCGGTCCCAAGGCGATGAAGCTGACGAGACATTTGAAGGCATCTGTTTTTTTGAAATAACCCCGGTTGATGTGCGAAAAACAGGTGCAAAGAGCAAGGCGATTGCGATTGTTCCTCTAAAATTGGAGAATACCACCATCGGAATCTTGTGGATTGCGCGTTGTGGTGAAGGGCAATTTTCTGAGGCCGATTTATTCTGGTTGGAGAGCACTGCTGATCAGGTCGTAATCGCCATTCAGCATGGTTTGATGACTTCTCAGCTTCAATCCTTATCCATTATTGAAGAAAGAGGTCGCATTGCCAGGGAGATGCATGATGGTCTTGCGCAGGTATTGGGCTATCTAAATTTGCAGGTACAAACCCTGGGGTCCCTACTCAATCAAGGCAAGTCAGAGAAACTTCGCGATGAGCTTGCTCAAATGCGAAAGGCGATCAGTGTTGCGAACGCAGATGTTAGGGAAAATATCTTAAGCTTAAGAACCACGCTTGCCGATCAAAAAAGCCTGGCAATTGCTGTGGAAGAATATCTCACTGAATTTGGTATTCAAACGAATATCAAAACGAAGTTATCTTTTCAAGTTAGTGGTGACTTGAACCTCTCTTCGGTTGCAGAGGTTCAGCTGGTTTGTATTTTACAGGAGGCCCTGACAAATGTTCGCAAGCATGCCAGGGCCCATCTGGTTGAAGTAACTGTTATGAAAGAAGTTTTTGAGCATAACGAATATATCCACTTGCAGATTATCGATGATGGCGTGGGTTTTGTTATGACAGGTTCAAAGCGCAATTTTGGTTTGCGAACTATGCGTGAGCGGGCCGAAGGTGTGGGCGGAAACCTGATCATCAAACCTGAGCGCGGAATGGGCACATGTATCGACTGCAGGTTGCCATGCCTCCAGCACGAGCACTTGCAAAAACAGAGCGTTGTGATCCCATGATGTTTTGATAGGGCCAATAGGAAAGAAGAGCGTTCGATGAATGTGCGTGAATGGGCTTTACCTGTTTATACAATCCTGATGCAGCTGGCAATCGGGGCGTTATTAATTCTGTGGATTATTCGATGGCTTGGCAGCTACCGGTTCAGCCCCGCGGAGATAGATCGCATCATCCGGAACCCAATCCTGGTTATTTCAATCACAGTGATTGTGTCCATGATCGGCTCGCATCTGCACCTGAGCAAACCTTTCAATTCATTTTTAGCGATCGTCAACTTTCGAACCTCGTGGCTGAGTCGTGAGATTGCTTTTACAGTTCTGTTTTTTCTGACTCTTAGCGTGACCTGGCTTCTTAGCCGGTATAAACACGACCATCTCAAGAAGATCACCATCCTGGGATGGATGACAATTCTATTCGGGGTTACCGTTATTTACTGCATGGCACGCATTTACCTAATCCCTACACAAACTGCCTGGAATTCTTCCACCGTGATCGTCTCTTTTTACACGACGGCGCTTCAACTGGGGATCATGACGATTTCATTCCTATTGGTTCTGGATTTGAAATTCGCAGAGATTCAGAAAGCTGATGACCTTGAGACCCGCGCACAGGTAATTGAATTCTCCATTTCATGGCTCGCTCTGGCCACCTTCCTGGTGGTGGTGGTTAATTACGCGATCATTTTTTACCAGATATACGAGCTGTCACAAGGAGACGCCGCCGCGCAGACCAGCCTTCAACTTCTTTTCCAGCTTTATGTTCCTCTCTTCATTATTCGCCTGATCCTTTTAGGTATTGCTCCGCTCTGGTTCGGTTTTGCTGTGTTTCGAATGTATAAATCCGGGCTGGCCCCGCAGACCCTCCTGCAACCGGTTTACATGTCCTGTTTATTGATCCTGATAGGTGAGATCATTGGGCGCTTCCTGTTCTATGCCACCCACATCCGTATGGGTATTTAATTTGAAAGGTAGAAATGATGACCATTAAAGTCTTAATTGCAGATGATCATAAACTTTTTCGTCAGGGGTTGATTGGGCTGATGAAGACACGCGAGGATTTGGTGCGCGTAGTGGGTGAAGCCGAGACAGGTGAAGAGGCTGTGCTGCTGGCGGAAAAACTGCAGCCAGATGTGATCTTGATGGATATTTATATGCCCAAGATGGATGGTCTTCAGGCTGCCAAAGAAATTCGACAAAGGTTTCCCGAGATAGCCATTGTTATGCTGACCTCATCAGAAAAAGATGGCCATCTATATGAAGCGGTGCAGCAGGGTGTTTCCGGCTATCTTTTGAAAAGCCTGGATGCCGATGAATTATTTGATCTACTCGAAGGTGTTTCCAAAGGTGAACCAGCGATGACGAGGGTCATGGCCGGCAGACTATTAAAAGCTGTTGCAAATCGGATGGCAGATGGGAATAAAGGCGAACAGGCCCTGACCGAAAGAGAGTTATTTGTCCTGCGCCTGGTGTCAAGTGGCGCCAGCAATCACGAGATTGCCTTGAAGCTTTCCATTTCGGTTAATACCGTAAAAAGCCATATCAAGAATATCCTTGAGAAACTTCAACTCGAAAACCGGACCCAGGCTGCCACCTATGCGCTTAAGCATGGTCTGATCCCACCCCGTGATCAATAAAAGAAATCACTCTTAAGGGTGAGGCCGTATTGTCCACAATGACGATGCCCCTGGGCTACTTATCCGATATCCTGATAGTGACAAAAACAACTATCGCGGTTTCCTCAGCCGCATATCACCTATCAGGAGCAGGCTTATTTCAAAAATATTTTTTTACTTTCCACCCTGTCTGAGCCAACCGGCTCCGCTCAACTTGAGCACAATGATATTTCTGATGCAATTTCCGGAGGAAAAGCAATGACTGAAAAAGATTTCCTCACCAAAGCTCTGACCGATACGGTATTGACCCGACGCAGCTTCCTGAAATGGAGCGCGACGCTCGGTGGTACTGCCGTGTTGGCGGGCGGAGTGAACACTGGTTTAAAAGCGGTTGAAGCTGCTGCCGATAAAGCAGCCAGTGAAGGTAAATGGGTCTCGGCAGCCTGTTGGCATAATTGCGGTGGGCGTTGTTTGATCAAAGCCCATGTGGTTGAGGGTGTCGTTACACGTGTAAAGAGTGATGACACCCACGAAGACAGCGCCGATTATCCTCAGCAAAGAGGTTGTGTGCGTGGTCGCTCACAGCGCAAGGTTGTTTTTGGCGCCGATCGCCTGAAGTACCCCATGAAGCGAAAGAATTGGGAACCCGGCGGCGGCAAGAAAGAACTGCGCGGCAAGGACGAATGGGTGCGTATTACTTGGGATGAAGCCATCGACATCTATGCCAGCGAGATCAAGCGCGTTAAAGAGCAATCTGGAAACGAATCCATTTTCGCTGTCCATTCAGGTACGATGGGTCGTGTGTTGAGTCTCTACGGCGGCAATATCGATCGCTGGGGCAGCGTTTCTTGGGGAACCTGGCGTGAGGATTACCCACTACTCACCGGTATTCCTGGAACTGGTGATACAGCCGGGAATGATCGTTTCAGAATGCGGCAAGCCAAATTAATCGTCTTATGGGGCGTGAACTCCGCTGTCTCGAGCAATGGCAATCCAACCTACTATTATCTACAAGCCAAAAAAGCCGGCACAAAGTTTATCTCGATTGACCCGATTTACAACGATACTGCCGTTGCCCTGGCAGACGAGTGGATTCCCATCCGGCCTGGCACTGATACACCCATGCTGCTGGCGATGGCTTACCATATGATCGATAAGAACCTGCAAGATCAGGATTTCCTCGATAAATATACCGTTGGTTTTGATGCTGATCATATGCCAGAAGGCGCTGATCCAAACAACAACTTCAAAGACTACGTTCTGGGCACATTTGACAAGCAGCCCAAAACTCCTGAGTGGGCCTCTGAAATCTGTGGCGTACCAGCCGATCGAATCCGCTGGCTGGCCCAGGAACTTGCAACCACCAAGCCAGCCATGATCCAGACCGCTGGAGCACCAGCCCGTATCAACAACGGCGAATGTCTCCCGCAGGCCATGGTAACCGTGGGTTGGATGACCGGAAATGTCGGTTTTGTCGGTTCGGGTGTTGGCCCCAATATGCATAGCCGCGCAGCCAACGCCGGTGCGGCGCTCATTAATGCCGGATCGAATGGCGTCAAAGCTATTCCCAATCCGCTTAATGACAAAGGCACCCGCAAAAGCGCCCCGAACATCTTGAACAACTGCGAGATGTGGGAAGCAATTCTCTCCGGTAAATACCATGCCGGATACGATGACATCCGTGATATTGACATTCGTATGATCATCTCAGCTGATTTTGGCGATGCATTAAATCAGAGAACTAATGTGAATAAGGGCATACAGGTCTTCCGCAAGATGGAGTTCGTGGCGGTCCAGTCTTTATTCCTCAATTCATCAGCGAGGTATGCGGACCTTGTCCTGCCGGTCACCAGCCAGTGGGAACAACTTGGTAACTTCCAAACTGGTGATCGCGAAATTTTGATCTACAACAGCCAGGTTACCAAACCGCTTTTCGAAGCCAAGGATGACCTTGATATTGCAGTGGCAGTTGGCGTACGCCTGGGTCTGAAAGCGGAAGACATCAAACCTCTTTCGAGTGAGCAGATGGTCTACAACCAACTTGCGGGTTGCCAGGTCAAATTACAAGATAACTCTGGATTTGAACCGCTGTTGACCATTACTCAGCAAGATATCGCTGCGCTGGGTGCCAAGGGCGAACCGCAAACAGGCCGGATTCCTTATCAGGAATTCAAGGATGCAGGTATCTATCGCGTGAAGCGCTCAGCCGATGACAAGCTGGGACACACCGAGTTGTCTGGCTACATTAAAGATCCTGAAGGCAGTCCGCTCAAGACGAAAAGCGGTAAGCTGGAGATCTATTGCGAATCGCTCTCGGAATTGATCAAGGCGAGTGGTTTCAATCTGAAGGATCCGCTGCCCAAGTATGATCCTCCGATTGAAGGCTATGAGGAAACCTTTGCTGATTGGGAAAAGAAGATAAAGGGCGATTATCCCTTGCAACTTTACACCATCCACTACCAGCGCCGGAGCCATTCAAGCTTTGATAATGTCCTGTGGTTGCGTGAAGCCTTCCCCCAGGAGACTTTTATGAACCCGAAGGATGCTGCGGAACGTGGGATCAAGAATGGGAACGTTGTTTTGATCACCAGTAAACACGGAAAAGTAATCCGACCGGTGCTTGTGACCAACCGCATTAGTCCAGGAATTGTAACTCTGGGCGAAGGTGCCTGGGCTCAAGTCGATGAAGCCTCTGGAATTGATATGGCTGGCGCGACCAATACCTTGAATGGTGATTTTGCAACGGGGCAGGGACATTCTGGCCATAACACCTGCATTGTTCAAGTGACGAGGTATGATGGTCCCGTTAATTTGCAATCCGATTCCAAATGGCCTCAGCGGATCGTCTTTAAGGAGGCATAAAAATGGCAAAACAACTTGCTTTTTCCTTTGATGCGAGCGCATGTACAGGTTGTAAGGCCTGCGCAATTGCATGCAAAGATCGTAGTGACTTGCCCGTAGGTATCAACTGGCGCCAGGTCTATCAATACGAAGGTGGTGGTTGGGTTTCTGATCCTAAAAACAAGGAACTGTTGATCCCCAATGGCTTATATGTATATTCGCTCTCTGCGGCTTGCATGCACTGCCAAAATCCAATTTGTGTTGAAGTCTGTCCGGCGTCTGCGATCACTAAAAGAGATGATGGCGTTGTGTTGATCGATAAAGACCGCTGTATTGGCTGCCGGTATTGTGAATGGGCCTGTCCATACGGCGCTCCTCAATTCAACGAGGCGAAGGGTTATATGACGAAGTGTGACTTCTGTCAGGACCTGCAAGCCCAGGGTCAGAATCCAGTGTGTGTGGATGCCTGCGTGATGCGCGTTCTTAAATTTGGTGAGCTGGAAGAACTGCAAGCCGAATATGGCAATGTTGCAGCAATTGAGCCGCTGCCGACCGCTGATCTGACATCACCATCACTGGTCATTACACCTCATAAGCATGCCCAGGTAAGTGGTCAGGGAACTGGCCATATCCTGTCCTTGGAGGAGGGCTAAAATGAATACTCGAGAATGGGCGCTTTTAACCTTTACAATTCTGGGACAGTTGGCCGCCGGTATGATGCTAGTTTTGATGATCGTGCGTGCTTATGTCACATCCAAGGTCGGGGCAGCAGAAGCCGACCGTATGACAGATATTCCCATGTTCATGGTCGTCCCGATCATGGGCCTGGCTCTGCTTGCATCACTCTTACATTTGAATAACCTGGTAAACGTCGTCAAAGCAGTTCCGAATCTGGGTTCTTCATGGTTGAGCCGCGAAGTAGTCATCGCTGTGGCTTTCGTAGTTGTGGCTGTCGTCTATGCATTCCTGCAATGGCGTAAGATCGGCTCGAACAGCCTGCGAAATGTCATAGGCTGGATTGGGGCGATAATCGGCATCGTACTAACCTATGCCATGCCCATGGTTTACATGCTGCGCACAGTGCCGGTATGGAACACGCCGATCACCGTGATCACTTTTTGTGTGACCGCTCTGCTGCTGGGAACGTTGGGAGCCGCTGCTGCACTGGCTGTCAATTACTTCATCATCCAGAAGCAGGATTTGAAGGCTTCCAGCAAGCGATTGGAACTTCTGCGTGAAGTTGTTCAAAGTACCACAATCGCTGCGATCATTCTCCTTGGGGTGGAATTCCTGGTGCTGCCGCTATATATGGCATATCTGGGAGCTGCTGCCATGGAAAGTCTGAAGTTGATGATGGGCACCTATGGCTTAGTACTGGTAATCCGCCTGTTGTTGGTCTTTGGCGGGGCAGGTGTGCTGGCAACCTATCTATTCCGCACGGCTTCTTCTGCTGGTAAAGAAAGGCTGATGGCTACCCTGGTCTATAGCGCTTTTGTCATGGTATTGGTTGGAGAAGTGATGGGACGTTTCTTATTCTACGCGACGAACTTGCGAGTTGGTCTGTAGCGGGAAATGGATTGAAAACGATGTGGGGCGGGCGTGAATTATCACCCGCCCCACACTTTCTATAAGGCTTGCCGAGAAATGAAACGCATCCACTTGTTCTTTATGCTGGTTGGTTTGTTTTCAATCGCTCTGCCATTGGGAGGAGTGAATTCAAGTGCCTTGTCCGATGACCCGGTTCGTGTAATTTCGTTATCGCCGGTTGGGGATGAGAAAGCTTTTACTGTCGCCTTTTCACAGGACGGTAACCAGTTGATAGTAGGGGCATCCGCAGGGATGTATCTGTTTAATACAAAGACCTTTTCTCAAAATCATTTTATTTCAACCGGGACATGGGTTCGGAACCTGGCGATTTCGCCAGATGGAAGCACGCTCGCGGCAGGTCTTTTTGATAATACTGCCGGCCTGTGGCGTTTATCAGACTTGCAGAAACTACATTCCTTTGAAGGTCATGAAAGTTGGGTGCGCAGTGTTGCATTCACGCCGGACGGAAAATTTTTAGCCACAACAGCGGATGACGATACCATACGGCTGTGGAATATAGAAAATGGATCCTTGCAACTTAAAATTGAAAATTTAAAGGGAGTGCGTACTCTGGCTGTTTCTCCGGATGGGGAGACTCTGGCAGTTGGCTTGCAGGATAATACCATCCAGTTACGAAGTCTCAGTGAAGGAAGTTTGCTGAGAACCCTGACTGGGCACGAAGGCTGGGTACGCTGCCTTGCTTTTTCTCCGGATGGCCAGAAACTGGCTTCAGGCGCTTTTGATGCCACCGCCAGGATATGGGATGTGGCAACCGGGCGATTAGTGTATACCCTCGCGGAACATCAATCCAGCGTGTTGGGAATAGCCTTTTCGCCGGATGGGCTCAGCCTGGCGACCGGCTCGGTGGATAAGACTGTCAGGCTGTGGAAGGTTATTGATGGCAGCCCGATCAGAGTCCTGGTTGGGCATGAGGGTTTTGTATATAGCGTGGCTTTCTCTCCGGACGGCACAATGCTGGCATCCGGAGCGGCCGATAACACCGTTCGATTATGGGATTTGACTAAAGCTTCCAAAAAGCCGGCCAAGCTTCCGTACACTCCGCATGATTGCAGAGTATGCCATCATCCCATGGCAAGTACCAAACCGCCAGCGGTGGTGGAGGTAAGATGTGAATTATGTCATTCGGGTGGGGCAGGTTTAAATTGGTGCCCCAACTTCCTGCGTTCGCCCAATACGGTATTGGGCTATGATGCACACCCAAAAGCATCAATTCGAAATTCTGGAGTTCCGGTAGGTGCTGAATCACTGGCTGTGACCATTTTTTCTCCTGCCAATGGAGAGACACTTTACTCACAAAAAGGCTATGTCGCACCTGTGGCTGTTAGCGGAAAAGTCGAATCCCTTATTCAACCACTGGAGGATGTGGAACTCCATCTGGAAATTTGGGCTGGTTCGAAAATGATCTCAAATCTGACGACATCGCCAACTGCAACCGGTTATTTTAAATTTTTACTGGGTGTAAACCCATCGGGAAATATGCTCAGGATCAATGATCCGGCGGCTCCCTTAAGTTGTGCAAATTGCCACGATGATTTTATTGTTCAGGCATATCTTCCTTCAGGAGATATCCAGCTTATCGTTAAAGCAACAACAAAGGATGGTCTTCAAGCCAGAGATGAACGCTGGGTACAAGCGGATATTAGTTCAAACAAAAAAATTGAGGTCGCTGTCAATGATTCATCATCAGGGGAAGCTGTTGAAGGGTTGACCATACAGGCCTTCACAAGGTTGTATCTATGGCGTGGGCGAGTTACGAATGCAGTCATGGACGGGCAAGGCCTGGCATCGATGAATGTTGAGGCATTATCCCAGGCCGCTACGGTTTATGAGATCAGGATTCCCAACCAGGTAGTGGACGGAGTGTTTTATTCCAGCCAGCAGACCAGGACCGTTGTGATCGAACCTGGCGCAGCAAACCCTCCGCAAATTGCTATCAAGGTTAATGCACAGCGTGGGCTGATCAACGGCAAATTGCTGAATGGCCAAAATCCATTCGCGGGTTCTGTTCCAGTATGGGCATTTAGGCTGCCTGCCGGGCCTGGTTACCAAACAGAAACAACCGGGGATGGCCTGTTTTCGTTCAAGGATTTGCCTGTATCAAAATACCTGGTCTTTCCGGATAATAAAACCCTGGATTCTTATTCTTTGGCAGGTAACCCTCGGCTTGTTGATTTGACACAATCGCCCATGGGTGATGTTGAAATAAAAGCTTCCAGACAGAATGGATCAAGCATAAGCGGCGTGTTTGGTGAGAGTACCGGAGGGTGGCTGCCATTCGCCTGGCTGGTTGCCCCGGAGGGGGCTGCACATCCAGGGGATTTGAAATCGGGTGTCTGGCTGATGAATGATCTTCTGGTGGATGGAAAAAATTGGGTGGCGAGTGCTCCGGGTTACTATAGTCAGGAAATTAAATTATCAAAAGACAATCCAGGTCTTGCCATTCATCTTGAACGTCGTCCGGATCTAAAAATCATGAAATGGGGTGCTGGGGAGATCCTGATCCCTGGCGAAACGCAGGCGATCATTTCAGAAAACAATGTCAAGCTAGAAAATGGCTGGCTTTGGGGAACCACCCAGGTTGGGCAACCACTGGTTATTGAGGCCACCGGAACAGAGATCACAATATCCGCTGGCCAATTTGCACTGGAGCAGCTTCCCGGAAAGGTTGCATGGTTTTATTTGTTTAATGGGCAGGCTCAATTGCGTTCCCAAAAAACTGGTCAAATATTAACCCTTCAAGGCGGAGAGATGGCGGCCTTGCTTGATGATCGCCCATTGGCTGCCCTTCCGTATCAACAAGAATTGGCGCCTGCATTTCAGCCCGCAGGAGAAGCCCCAATATCACCGGTATGGAAACCTGGCCTGGCAGAACAATTTTGGAGTACCCTGGAAGGATTAGGGATCACTGCGGCTCAGTTGGTGACCTTTATCACCTATGTTGTCGCTTTTTCATCACTGGTCATTACACCCTGGTTCACATTAAAATGGTGGCTGAAGTATCGCAAAAACCTTGGAGAAGAAAATGAATAATACTGACTGGAAAGTAACCCTGGTGGGAGAGATGCTCTTACTGGGAGTGTTGAGCACAACAATACGATCAGATCCGCATTTGGATTGGTTTCAATCGTTAATTGATGAAGATATTTTTTCTGAATCGCCCCTGGAAAGCAATGATCCGGATCTTGAAGCTGGCCTGCAGCTTTTACAGGCCTGGGCTCAGGAATACAAAAAGGGTATTTCCCCAGAGCAACTCACAGATATAAAATCAGATTACATGCGACTATTTGTAGGCGTGGGAAAGCCAATCGCCCCCCCGTGGGAATCCGTTTACTTTAACGAAGATCGCATGATCTTCCAGCAGCAAACTCTCGAGGTTCGCGAGTGGTGTCGCCGTTTTGGGGTCGAATCGGAAAAAATTCTGCAGGAACCTGACGACCATGTAGGTTTGGAACTTTCCTTCCTTGCCTATCTCGCCAAACTTGGCCTGCAAGCCCTGGAAAAGAACGATGAAACAAGATTTGAACAACTTTTGCAGGCACAACGCCAATTTATTTCTGAACACCCGCTGAAATGGGTGCCGGGTTGGTGCAAAATAGTAGAAGATAACGCCAGAACAGATTTCTATCGCGGTCTGGCAAAACTGATTCGCGGCAGTTTGATTTCTTTGGCTGGAAATTTTGGAGTACAGGTCCCAGAGATAAAATCACTATGAGTCTGTTTGATGCTGCAGAACGGTTTGCTTCGATTGACCGCTCACAGGTAGTTTTTAATTCCAAGCACTGCTTGTATGCGCAAGATCAACATTCAAGCTGTGCAGCATGTTTTGACGTGTGTCCGGTTAATGCGATCACTCCTGGTAAGCCGCCGGTCCTGGTGATTGAGTCTTGCCAGGCATGCCTGGCTTGCATCCCAGCCTGCCCGGTGGGCGCATTTCGGGCGGATGATGAAGTTTCATCTTTGTTGAATTGTGCCACGCATGTGGAAGGGTTGGGCATTGAATTAATTTGCGGGCTTCACCCTCGGCCAGCGACGAGCGAAAATTCTGAAAACATTGGAATTCGCATCCATGGGTGTCTCGCTGGTTTGGGCAGCGGTGCATATTTAACACTTTCTGCGCTTGGCCAGGAACGCGTGTTTCTACGCATGGATGCCTGCGGTGATTGCAAGTGGGGAAAGCTGGCAGGAGAAATAGAATGCCAGGCAGAACGGGCCAATCGTTTCTTGAGTGTATGGAATAAAGTTGATAGTGTGGTTTGCGTCAGCCAAATTGATGCGCAGGTTGAACGCCCGGTTTGGGACGTGAAAAACCCGCCGCTTTCTCGTCGTGATCTGTTTCGCATGTTGGGCCGCCAGGGCCAGGTGGCCATGGCCCGTGCCATGGAAAACGGTGTGACGACATCCAAACGCCAGCCGGGGCGTGACCGGATGAGATTAATATCTGCGGTATCTCACCTGCCCGGATATTCATCGGATTCATCTCTCAAGTTGGATGGATTTGATTTCGCCGCTTTGAGCATCTCTGATGACTGCACTGCCTGTGGCGCTTGCGCCAAAGCCTGTCCAACTGAGGCTTTGCGATTTGAAAAGAACCAGGATGAAACAGCTTTTAAGCTTACTTTTTCGCCGCAAAACTGCATCGGTTGTGATCTGTGCTTGCATGTTTGTGCGCCGGCGGCGATCATGCTTGAACATGATCCGGCTTTCGGAAATATTTTTGGCGCCAAAGAACCGCTTGTGGTAAATGCTGGTGAACTGATCCGCTGTGAAAGATGCAAGGTAATTATGGCAGCCAGATCAGGTTTGCGTGTGTGTGCACTATGCGAGTATCGCCGCAAGCACCCTTTTGGATCCATGCTGCCAGCAGAGTTTAATTCTCAAAAAGTAAAAGCAGCAAAGGAGTTGCGTTCATGATCATGGATGTTACGGAATTTAGCTTACCCGAAATCAAAAACCCCGTTTTGCGTGGCTACGCTGAAAAATATGTCACTATCTACCAGGATTTTTTGACTCAAATAGGGCAGTTGGGTCTTGATATGGAAACAGAAGACACAACTGAGCAAGTGGCGGAAAAGATGGATGCTTTCCGTGAAAATGGCCCGTTCGTTCGGAATGACGGCAAGAGTATTTATATCAACCGGCTTTCACCATCCTGCCTGGCTTGCCAGACAGGGGTTGGTAGTACAACGTTTTTTATCTCTCTAAAATGCCATCGGGATTGTTTCTATTGTTTTAACCCAAACCAAGAGGACTACGAGCACCACTACCAACATACTCGTGACACAATTGCGGAATTGGATGCTTTGCGGGCATCCACCCAACAGACGCGGCATGTGGCATTAACCGGTGGCGAGCCTCTTCTATATAAAACAGAGACCTTTGAATTTTTCGAACATACGCGTGAGTTATTTCCAGCGGCACATACACGTTTGTACACCAGCGGTGATCATATTGATCGTGAGACACTTGAAGCCTTGCAGAAGGCCGGATTGAAAGAAATCCGTTTCAGCATTCGCATGCATGATCTTGCCAGCGGCCATCGCCATACCTACGACAAAATAGCTCTGGCCCGTGAATATATTCCGAATGTAATGGTGGAAATGCCAGTTCTGCCTGATACACTGCAGGAAATGAAACAAGTGCTGACTGAGCTTGACCGGTTGGGTATTTTTGGAATAAATTTATTGGAATTCTGTTTCCCTTTGAATAATGCCGAGGCTTTTCGGGCGAAGAACTACAAGATTAAAGCTCGACCATTCCGTGTGCTATACGATTATTGGTATGCAGGCGGATTACCAGTCGCGGGCAGCGAGACAGTTTGCCTTGATCTAATCGATTTTGCCCTGGCATCAGGGTTGAAACTTGGCGTGCATTACTGCTCGTTGGAAAACAAGCATACCGGACAGGTTTACCAGCAGAATCGTGGATATCATTTGCCAAAGCGGATGTGTTTTTCGCAGAAGGACTATTTCCTGAAAACCGCCAAGGTATTTGGTGATGATATTCGGGCTGTTCAAAAAATCTTTGACAAAGCGGACTATCGTGATTATGTTGTGAATAGTCAAAATAATTACCTGGAATTCCATGTCACCCAGGTTAGCAGTCTGAAAAAGTTGGATGTTGAAATCGGCATATCCAGTAATGTGATCGAAATGCGCGAAAACGAACAGGTAATTCGCGAATTGAAAGTGGATGTAACGACGCCACAGACTTTCCGTTTTTCAAAAGACATTTGATGTAATCCGTGCGATTTGCAATGCAGATCGAGCAGGATAAGGAGAATAAAACATGTTTGGATTTGGCACCACGGAGCTAATCATTGTGCTCGTAATCATCATCCTGCTCTTCGGCGTAGGACGCATTAGCAAGATTGCAGGCGAGTTGGGCAAGGGCGTGCATGATTTTCAAAATGCATTCAAGGGGGATCATGAAAAAGAAGACTCGAAGGAAAATAAAGGGTAAGCTTTCATTGTGAAAAAAAATGTGACCAACCCCGAAAAACGTAAAAGCAGGTGGGGACGCTTTCTGCAAGCCTTTGGCCGCGCTCACCGCAAGGCAAGTGTGCAGATGGAAAGCTCAGTGCCGCTCCTGCAGCATCTTAATGAATTCCGGGTGAGGATCTTTAAAGCATTTTTTGCCTTGATGATCACAACCGGGATCAGCTTTGCCTTTTCTGAGCAGTTGATTGAATACCTGGCTCAACCAGTCGGAGGGATCGCGAAACTGGTCTCGATTGAATTGACTGAGAATATTGCCATCTTCATGAAGGTTTCACTTCTGGGTGGTTTTGTTCTGGCAATGCCAGTAATCGTATACCAGATCGTGGCTTTTATCTTGCCAGGTCTAAAACGTAGTGAGAAGATCTGGTTGCTGATCATGGTGCCTTTTGCGGCCATTCTGTTTGCTGCGGGTGTGGCATTTACCTGGTTTGTGATGCTACCGACTGCAGTGCCTTTTCTGGCTGGCTTTCTAGGCATTACCACACAGGTTCGACCGGAAAATTATTTTAACTTCATCACAAACCTGATGTTCTGGATTGGGATCTGTTTTGAAATGCCGCTGGTCATCCTGTTTATGGCCAAGCTTAAGTTCATAACGGCAAAACAGCTGGCCAGTGGTTGGCGTTATGCGGTGGTGATTATGGCCATTGTAGCTGCGGCTGTCACCCCCACGGTCGATCCAATCAATATGGGGTTGGTCATGGCGCCATTAGCGGGACTGTATGTGATCAGTGTTATTTTGGCCGCAATGGTTAATCGAGGCTGATATGAATATTTTTGGCATAGGTGAAAACGAGCTGCTCGTCATCTTGTTGTTGGCAGGTATAGTGCTAGGTCCCGAGCGGCTGGTACGCTCGGCACGGGAGATTGGCAAATTTGTGCGCAACACAAAAGCCTATATTTCTTCACTATCTGGTGAACTTAAAGCCGAGCTGGATATCCTGGATGACTTGGACAAGATCAAAAAGGACTTATTGAAGTAATTTCGGTTACTGACCGGATGAAGCAGTTTCTACAATGTTGTTCAACCAGGCAACTGTCCGTTTCTATTCGCCTCACCCACTAGGATGAGGCGAAATAGTACCCAGAATCATGATGTCAGGAACGGAAAAATTGGTTATGATATGGTTAGAATGAATTTCACGAAGTGGGATCCATTCCAAATAACAAAACTCCGATTCATTCTTCCTAAAGCAATATGCCAGGGCAGAATGAGCAGCCACTCCAAGATCACATGAAGTGATCAGGAGCATGGCAAGGGTTTTTCTGGAAACAGGAAAGCCTCCCGACATCCTGTTTGCCATGGGATGAACTTGGAAAGGAGCTGCTATCAGGTCTTCTTGATGCTGCCTCCTATCCGTGAGCCAGCATCTGTTTTTTAAGGAGCCACGATGGAAGATTTGCAGCAATTTCTCGAGGATTCTTCACGCCATCATAATCATCTTTGTCCGCGCCAGATACTGGGTGTTCGCCTTGGCCTGATGGGTATCCGCCAGCTTCAGCTCGAGCCGAATCGCGGCAGTAAGCGCCTGCTGATCATTTCCGAGACGGATGGTTGTTTTGTGGACGGTATCATTGCAGCCACAGGTTGTACGGTTGGGCATCGTACGCTCAGGATTGAGGATTACGGTAAAACCGCCGCAACTTTCGTGGATACAAAAACCGGCCAGGCTGTGCGGGTTGCGCCGACCCTGGATATTCGTGAACGTACTTACGCATTTGTGCCTGGAGAAAGCCGTCATTACTTTGCCCAAATGCAGGCTTACCAGGTGATGCCCGAGGATGTCATGTTTACAGCCCAGGCAGTGATCTTGAACGTTTCCATCGAGCAAATTGTTTCGCGCCCTGGGCAGCGCCTGGAGTGTGATGTGTGTGGTGAAGAAATCATGAATGAGCGCGAAATTCATGAGAATGGTTTGACACTGTGTGTGACCTGCGCACATGGTGGCTACTACACTGCCGCCAAAAGCGCCCTGGTCCAGTACACCGTCGAACAGGTTGCTGCGGCATGAAATTAACTGTCAAGCTCTTTGCGACGCTAAAAGCCATGGCACAAACTGATCAGCTAGTGATTGAGCTCAAGGATGATCTGCCTACTGTGAAGGATTTGCTTGTCGAAATCAGTATTCAAAAACCTGAGTTGGAATCGTCTTTGAAATCGGTCCTTGTGGCAGTCAATAAGGAATTTTCTTTTTCGGAACAGGTCATCGCAGCCAACGATGAGATCGCGCTCTTTCCACCGGTCAGTGGAGGGTAGACAAGCATGATGTCCTTATATTTGGTCATCCCTTTAATTGCTTTTTTCTACTCTAGCGTGGGGTTTGGGGGCGCAACCGGATATTTGGCGGTCATGAGTCTATTTGGCGTTGAGCCACAGGTCATGGCCAGCACTGCGCTGATCTTGAATGTGATGGTTGCCGGTACATCCTTCATTACATATTTTCGAGCCGGCCACATGCGTCGAGATCTGCTGCTGCCCTTTATCAGCACATCGGTACCCGCGGCTTTTATAGGCGGTTTCTTTAAACTCAGTGACCAGGTGTATTTGATCGTTTTATATGCCGTGCTGACTTTCGTAGCCATCCGCCTTTTGTTTTTCAGTAAAAAGCAGGATGAGATTGGCTCTCATAATCCGGTGCCATTCTGGTACGGGATCACGATTGGCCTGGTTATTGGCTTGCTTTCCGGGATGGTTGGCATTGGTGGTGGGATTTTTCTTTCGCCCATTATTCTCTATGCGGGCTGGGGAAACTCGAAGCAGGCAGCTACGGTTGCCGCGGCTTTTATCGTCCTGAATTCGATTAGCGGACTGTTTGGACGGCTGCTGGGCTCAACCTTGATCTTGAATACATTCAGCCTGTCGTTAGTGCCATTAGGTGTCTTGAGTGCGCTTGCAGGCAGCTGGTATGGGGCACAGCGTTTCAGTAACCTGAATCTCCGGCGTGTGCTTGGTGTGGCCATGTCTTTTGCTGTCTCGAACTTCTGGCTCACTTTTTGGAGATAACCTGCGCGGGATATGCGTACGCGGCAGTGAAAACTTTAAGAGCGACTTAATCCTGGGAAAAAACCTATGCTGACTGACACATTCGGACGTACCATCAACTACCTGCGCATCTCGGTTACCGATCGCTGCAACCTGCGCTGCGTTTATTGTTTGCCGGGCGAAGGGGTTCATTGGCAGGCAAAAGAAGATCAACTTACCGCCGAAGAAATTGTCCGTGTTACAACCAGCATGGCCCAGGTCGGGTTGACACGCGTGCGTCTAACGGGCGGCGAGCCGCTTGTCCGGGCAGATATCGTTGAAATTGTCGCGCGCCTGGCCTGCATTCCTGGTATTCAGGAAGTGAGCCTGACGACGAATGCCATGCTGTTGGAGAAGCTTGCGCAGCCCCTGGCCGATGCCGGGCTGACGCGCGTGAACATCAGCCTGGATACCTTGGATCCAGATAAGTTCAGCCGGATCACGCGTGGTGGTGTGATTGATCGCGTCTGGCGTGGGATTGCGGCT
>CAINXK010000430.1 GCA_903854805.1 uncultured Anaerolineae bacterium | reverse complement strand
GATTTTAAGCAATACCGCATAAGTTGCTTTTTTATATCTTTATCACCAACGTGGTTTCCAAGCTTTTACCTCTAAGCCCGCAGGGAACCCCAATTGGACGCGGATTTTCGCGGATGTACGCGGAAAAACCAAAAGATTTTTGCTTTTTCCGCGCTTGTCGGCGCTCGTCCGCGTCCCAATAGAATTTGAATAAGCAAGTTATGCTCCATAGCCATTTTAAGCAGCACGTGGACTAACAATCTGTAGGCACTGCACGCCAACCGTTGAAAGCAAACCAATGAATCAGACCCAACGAAGCGCTTTTGAATACTTGGACCAGGCACAGCAGGCCATGCAAAGCGGGGATAAAGAGACCGCACGGCGGCTGGCGACGATGGCGGCTCAGCTGGCACCCGAATATGAAGAGGTGTGGCTGCTGATGGCTGCGCTGAGTTCGCCGCGCGGAAGTGTAGCTTATTTACACAAAGCCCTCAAGATCAACCCAGACAGCGAACGCGCCAAAAAAGGCATGCATTGGGCCGAGACGCGCCTGCAGGCGCATCACGCAGCGGCTACGCAAACGCCAGCTGTCATCAGTATAAAAGCCATTCCAGCGCCGGCCGAAATCCAGGCCCAACCCCGAACCCCACTTATTCTCACAGATGCTCCAGCAGCAGAAGCAGAGCAGGCGCCAGCTTCTCGGCGCTTGCAACTGCCGCCGCTGCTGACTTTCACCATCCGGCGCTTCCTGACCATCCCAGTATCCATGTTGATCATTACGATGCTGCTCTACGCAGGCGTGATGCTGACGCCGGTGGATACCCGCGCGCGCCTATACCTACCGCCAGAAAAAGGCGGTCAAAACGCTTCAGAGCAGGTGCTGCGAAATTACATCAAACAATACCACCTGAACGAGCCGTACCTGGTGCAGTATACCTATTGGGCTGCGGGTTTGCTGCGCGGAAAGTGGGGCTTCAGCCCGATCTTTAATGAAGATGTGCTAGTAGTGCTGCTCAAGCTTACCCCGGCCACGGCTGAACTGACCCTGTATTCAATGCTGGTTTTCGTCCCGCTTGGGTTGGTGGGCGGCGTTTTTGCCGGCTGGCAGCAGCGAAAACTGGCTGATAACATCTTCCGCTTCACGGCCTTTTTCGTCACATCCCTGCCGCCGATTGTACTGGCACTGATGATGATTGCCTTTTTCTATGCCAATCTGGGTTGGTTTGCTCCCGGACGATTATCATCGGCATTTTCCTACCAGCTCACGCCTGAGAACTTTCATATCTATACCGGCCTGTATAGCCTGGACGGGCTGCTCAACCGGCGCCCGGATGTGACCGTGGATGCCCTGCGTCACCTGGCAATGCCGGTGATGACGCTGGCGCTGCTGCATTGGGCTACCCTGGCCCGCATCACACGAGTCACTACGATCGCTGAAAAACGCAAGGATTACATCATCGCCGGACGGGCGAGGGGTATCCGCGAAAGCCAGCTGGCCTGGAAACACGCCTTCCGCAACGTAATGGCGCCGGCCTTCACCAGTATGACCTTATCTGCAGCTTCGCTGGTGACGGGGGTTTTCGTAGTGGAGATCATTTTCAGCTACAGGGGCGTTTCGGACCTGATCGTAAAATCGATGCGGGGCACACCCGACGCGCCAGCCGCGCTCGGGTTCGCGGTCTACAGCTCGCTGATCGTGCTGATCCTGATGTTCATCCTGGATGTGATCCAGGCTGCGCTCGATCCGAGGGTGCGAGAGGATGTCCTGCGCTCATGAAACGAATTATTCGCACCTTCAATCATTGGCAAAACTGGCTCGGGCTGTTGATGGTAAGCCTGTTCATTGCCGGCAGCCTGTTGGCGCCGCTGATCTCTCCGGATGACCCCAAGAATCCAGGGCCATTTATGAAGGTACCCGGGTTGTTTTCAGCTGACCTGACGCCGCACCCGCCAGGTCCAAAGAACATCCTGGGAACCATGCCCGGGCAATACGACATTTTCCATGCCCTGGTGTCGGGCATCCCGAACGCACTCTCTTTTGGGTTGAAAATTACGCTCACCTCGGCCATCTTTGGCGTGTTGTACGGAGCTGTGGCGGCCTATGCGGGCGGCTGGTTGAATGGATTGATGAGCCGGATCGCGGATTCCTTCCTGGCCTTTCCGGTTATCGCTGGTGTGGTACTGCTGGAGCAATTGTGGAACAGCGTCATGGCAGACCAGGGGGCAGTCTTCTACAACCAAAGAATGGCGATAGAACCCACTGGACCCATCACCCCAATCCAGTGGCTGTTGGCGCAGATCAATCCGTTAACGCTGATTTTGATCCTGTTCTCGTGGATGCCGTATGCCCGCATAACCAATATCATCGTCACCACCCTGAAACAGAGTGACTTCATCCAGGCCACGCGTGCCCTGGGTGCCAGCCCGGCCCGGATCATCCTGCGCCATTTGATCCCAAACGCCCTCTCGCCGACTGTGGTGTTGGCGGCGCGCGACATGGGCAACCTGGTGATCTTGCAGGCTTCTTTTACTTTTATTGGGCTTTCGGGTGGTTCAGTTTGGGGTGAGATGCTCGCTGTTGGTCGCGACTGGATCATTGGACCAGGCGGCGGGAGCCTGAAATACTGGTGGACTTTTCTCCCGGTCACGCTGGCATTGATCCTGTATGGAATGAGCTGGAACCTGCTGGGTGATGCAGTCAACGAGCTGTTGGACCCGCATTCAACCTGAAATGTATTTTGCGCCCGCCATATTCATTCTGGTCTGGAACATGCGCAAGACCTGGCCGGTTTCAAGGCCGGGTTAGCGCACCAGGCAAAAATATACAATCCAAAATAGGCAATACCGCATAAGTTGCTTTTTTATATCTTTATCACCAACGTGGTTTCAAAGCTTTTAGCGCTAAGCCCGCAGAGAACCCCAATTGGACGCGGATTT
>CAINXK010000429.1 GCA_903854805.1 uncultured Anaerolineae bacterium | reverse complement strand
TGTGCCAAGCATTACATCGCATATGGCGCGGCTGTGGCTGGTCGGGACTATAACAGCGTAGAGATGTCTTTGCAAACTTTGTATGAAATTTATCTGCCGCCATTTACTGCGGCTGTAAATGCGGGTGTGTCCAGCGTTATGAGTGCATTTAATGATTTGGGTGTGTTTCATTTTAGTTGAGACATTGTCAGACCGCCAACGGCAGGCTTTCATAGACTTTCTGATCACAAATTGCAGCAACTTCTGGAACGATTATCGGCAGATCGACATTCTGAAATAAGGCAGTTTTTGGTTCTGACCAGGGTTTGCCATAAAGCCGAATATGACGTTGGGTTTTACGATAGGCATGATAAGCATCCCAATCGCCATTTTCGGCGATTGCGCGCAACCGCAACAAGCTTTCTGCGCCAGTTTGTGTCCAACGCATCCCGGAAAGTTCGCAACGGTCTTTCACAAAATGACGACAGGCACCTTCAATTACACCAGAAGCAATCGGCCAACCTTTAGCCAGATAAGTCGGATAATCCATGTAAGATAAGTTGCGCTCGAAATAATTGGCCGTGATCTTGAGTTGATTGGATTGTGCGGCTGATGTGTCGTCAAGTTGGGCTTGGCGGAGAAAATCAGCGATCAACTCGTCTGTTTTTCCGGAAAGCATGAGCAAGGTCCTTTTCGCCATCCACTCAATTCGTAGCGGATTTGTTTCTCCGAGCAAGACATTCGCGACTTTCCAGAGGTACTCGCTGGCATGGATGAAATCCAGAACGATGACAAAGCCCTTCAAGTAAATCGCAAGACGGAGTTGCAGTGCTTCACATCCATCACATAGGGCAACTCGTTCTTGAATATGTGCGCCTTCATGCAGGTTTATCAATTTGGACAAGCGTGACAAGGCCGTATCTTTGCCATCCAGAGTAGCCCAAATAAATTTGTTTTGCGGTTTTGGCCGAGAATAACCATCTGGGATCTGAGTTTCCTTCGCAAACTCAGCTTTTGAGAGATCAAAATAACTTGCAACCACCTCTTCTGGTGTTCGCACCGCAGGCGCAATAGTATAAGCACTGGTAACGATTGCTTCTTTCTTGTTGCCGCGCTTTTGGCCCTTGCCCAAACGTACCGGTTCTGATTTAGCTTTGATTTCATCTTCTTCAAGGATCATAGGCACACCCTTTCCGTCAGCTTGGGCTACCAGAATGCTTGCTTCTAAAACTGGCTGAGGTGGCAATTTCTGATCATAGTAAGCCATGACATCCGCGGAATCTTCTGCCACATTTTGTTGAAGATCGCGGGTAGACAGTGATAATCCAAGCAAACGTTTAAATATGTCCGCAGTTTTTCCATACACACTGTCGACATCCACATAGCCTGACAATTCGCGCAATAAATCCGAGTATCCGTCAGCACCCAGGCTCAACGCTTCGTCCAAGGGAACACATTTGCCGACGTCTTTGGTGTAAAAATAGGGACGTTCAAATGTAATTTTCCCAAAGATCGAATAATAATGCCGAACGGTATCTCGGTGATACCGCAGAATTTTGTCATCTTTGGTGCGCATTGTTCCGCGAGAGCAGGCCTTTGATCTCATTACAAAAAATAACCGCAACAGACTGGCTCCTAAAATTACCAAAAGCTTGAATAGTCCTCGTTCAATGTGATCAGCCGTCGCTATTTGCGCTTTTTCACCGGTAACAAAATCCAGCAAATGCTCGAATTGCGAGTGAACGTCCTGTATAATTTCTTGTGAGTTGGAAGCCATGGTTTCTTTCCTGAAAGTGGTTTGTGGAAACTCACTTTACCAGATTAAGACCTGGCTTTCAACTCAAATGAAATGCACCCTTATCATTAAAAGAATATCATAAATTCATCGACAGGCTGTCAAATAAACGCTGGACAAATTTCACAGACAAACAGGTAGAGTTATCAGTTTT
>CAINXK010000428.1 GCA_903854805.1 uncultured Anaerolineae bacterium | reverse complement strand
CGCCACCGGCGGATTGGCCGAAGTGGTCGCAAAAGAGACGCCGGTCATCCAGCACATTGCCCCCTGGCTGACGCTGGATGGTTTGCGGATTATTTGGGAGCTCAATCAGTAGCTGGTTACTGTCCCAGCGCCGTGAAGACTGATTCGGGCAAATCCGACACTTTGTAGATGCGGATATATTCAATGTCATTGAACCAGATGACCTTTTCAGGGGTAGCCGGTTCCATGATTTTGATAAATCCATCCGGGATGTCGCGCCGGTTTTGTTGAGCATAATAAACCACGAGATAATCCGTGGCGCGTAAATTGTCGAGCGCGTCCTGATTCAGGGATGTAGTGGGTTTGAAAACGACCGTTTCACCGGGGAAATAATAGGAAAAGCTGCGTCCGTACCAGGCTGTGACGCTTAATTCCTGCGCATTAGGCTTGGCGGCGAGATAATGGGCAGCCTGTTCCAGGACTTCTGCATAGCCGTAGTTTGGGTTTTGACCGGGGAACAGCGCCAGCATCACAGGGTTGGAATAAGTGTAATAATACGGATACTGCGACAGCCCGCCCGCGCCGTGCAGCACTATCACCAGTAGCAGCATCGCAAAATTGAGCGCGGGGCGTTGAAATGTCTTTTTCCATGCTGCCAGTTGCTCGAAGGCAAATACAAAACCCAGCCCGGCGATCAAGTCTACGCAGACGAAACTTGTCATCACATAATGCGCTGCGTTGCGTCCACGCGCAATACCAAATAACAGCAGGAACAGGGCCGCCAGCGCGAGTAAATACGCGCCAGTCAGCCTCGTGTTTCGCTGTGTTGTGCGTGAAAATAGCATCCACATAACCAGCAACAGACCAAGCCAGGCGAAAGGCGTGGTGCGCCAGAGCATGCTGACCAGGTATTCAGGGATTCCGCCTGATTCCAGCGCAAAACGGCTGGTTTCCAGATCTTGAGTCACTTCTAGGCGGCCACCTTGAAAGGCATAGCTGAAGGCATTTCCATATACTTTGTAGATCATATCGCCTGGTTTGGCCCACATGCCTGGCCAGAGAATGACATATGCCAGCACAGCCACGCCCAGCCAAATCAGCAGACTGCGAGTCAGATGCCAGAACAAGGCTTTTCGGGCTGCGGGGCCATTTTTCCAATCAGTAATAAACTTAACCAACAAGATCAGCCCCATCAACGGGAACAACACCAGGGCGGAGGACTTCGTCAGATTTGCAAGAGCAGCAAACAGCGCGGAAAATAACAGGTAGCGGTTTCCGCCAGTGCGGTACGTCCAAATCAACAGAGTCAGCACGCTCAAAATACTGAATAACGAAAGCATGCCCTCATGGTTGAGCAGGCGCGAGTGCCCCAAAAAAAACGGATCAACGGAGGCCAGTAGCACAGCCACGAGCGCCGTTTTCCGTCCCGTAAGCTGCCGCAGGCAAAAATAAACCAGCAGCAGCAAAACGCACACCACCAGCACTTCCACCACGCGCGCCCGCCAGACCAAATCCAGGGGCGGATGGCCGCTGGATTTCAAAAAATCGTCAAACTGCGAGCCTTTCCAAAAATATTCAGGCGCAATCGCCCGATAGGCGCGAAATCCCCACAGGAAACCGGCAGTCACGATCCACATGGTGGTGACAGCCGGATGATAATCGTAGACGGTGCTTCCGAAATCACCGCTGCTGATGCCGCGGTAAAAATTGGCGCCAAATTTCAACCAGTCCGGCTCGTCCACGCTGACAAAAGCGTCCAATCCCACCAGGCGGGGGATCAAGATCAAGGCTGCCAGGCAGAGTACGATGAAAACTTCGACGCGATGTTCTTTGCTCATGTTCTCTTTCCAATCTCGAGATATTGACATTATATAATGCCCCCGGTCAGAAATTGCGGTTTTCCTTTAAGCAAAAAAACTCAATTTGTGACCGTACGGGGTATAACTGTTGACAAACCTGCCGCGCAAAGTGGATGGGTCATTGGGGACGGCTTGTCAGGTATAATCGGGAGAATGTCTACCCTGAAACTTGCTTTCGTTTTGATGATTTTACTCGCGCTGACAGCCTGTTCCTCTGGCGGGCCAGCCAGCTTCCCGGCTGTTTTTGGTTCGCCGACCCCGCAGCCACCTACAGCCACGCCTGCGCCGCCGACTGAAACCCCGGTTCCGATGGCGATTACCGTCAACGCTGACGGAATTTCTGTG
>CAINXK010000427.1 GCA_903854805.1 uncultured Anaerolineae bacterium | reverse complement strand
TTTTGAGGTCTGCCTGACAAGCAATTACCAGACCGGTGTGGTAAAGGTATTGACACAACATCCCGCCACCCGCATGATCGCCGCCAAACTGAATGTTACACTCAATACCGACGATCCCTCCATCTCCCAGATCACACTCGGGAATGAATACCGGGTGGCGCTGGAAAACCTGAATATTTCAAAAGAAATTCTCAAGGAACGGATCCTTGCCAGCGCCCGGGCCTCCTTTTTGCCTGATGATGAAAAAATGGCTTTGGTCGATACCCTCACACAAGAACTCAGCAAGTAATATAATTCCGTATCTACCCTCGGCAGCATCTCCGGGTTGAAATATTATCCCAAAAACAGTTGATATCGTTTTGTGTGGATAAACATCCGATTTTCACTTTCTTTTACAGCAAAATCAGGATGGCGCTAACCCTGAAAAAAGTCGTTAGATCCATGGAATGCCCCGTTTGTGGTTATTTGGCGGGAAGTTTTCCTCGCCGAATAACCACAAAAACCTTTTTCTGTTGATTAAGGATATCGACTGAACAATGAACACCAGCTCGTGAGTAAATACCACCTTTTATTCTTCTCACACAGCGGTTGTTCCATCACGGGCTGGTTTTCCTGACATCGGAAAACAACCAGGTGAGTAGCTACCTAATTTCCGTTATGAGTAACAAAGGACAACAAAGGCGCACCTTTGGGTCTTTTGTGGGAGTGTTGTGATTTCATCCACTACACGGTCACAAAACACGCAAAGGTGTTTCTGATTGACCGACAGCCAAAGGAGCTGGTATGCAAAACAATTTCTTTAATGCTCGTGCAACATTAAAAACTGGCCACGGCGACTATGTCATCTTCCGCCTGGACGCGCTGGAGAAGGCGGGTCTGGTTAATTTAGCCAAATTGCCCTTTTCAGTACGTGTCGTACTCGAAGCAGCACTGCGCCAATGCAATGATAACGAGATCACACAGGCAGATGTGCGCAACATCGCAGCCTGGAAACCCCAGGGAGAGCGACCGGGGATACCATTCCTGCCGGCCCGCGTTGTCATGCAAGATTTTACTGGCGTCCCAGCCGTGGTTGACCTGGCTGCCATGCGTGCTGCCGTTGCCCGCCTGGGTGGCGACCCAAAAAAGATCAACCCGCTTGTGCCCGTCGATCTGGTCATTGACCACTCCATACAGGTGGATTTCTTCGCAACCGATGATGCCATCAACCGCAATACCGAAATCGAATTCGAACGCAACCTCGAGCGCTATCAATTCCTGAAGTGGGGCCAGAGAGCCTTTAAGAATTTCAGGGTTGTACCACCCATGACCGGTATCATTCACCAGGTCAACCTCGAATATCTCTCCGAAGTAGTCTTCACCCGAACTGAAAATGGTGAAACCTACGCCTTCCCCGACACATTGGTCGGTACCGACTCGCACACCACCATGATCAATGGCCTGGGCGTGGTAGGCTGGGGCGTGGGTGGCATCGAAGCCGAAGCCGTCATGCTCGGACAGCCCATGGATATGCTCCTGCCAGATGTGATCGGTTTCAAACTGTTCGGCAAACTAAAAGATGGCATCACCGCCACCGACCTGGTACTGACCGTCACCCAGATGCTGCGCAAAAAAGGTGTGGTGGATAAATTCGTCGAATTTTATGGCCCCGGCCTGGCTTCCATGTCCCTCACCGACCGCGCCACCATTGCAAACATGGCCCCAGAATACGGTGCAACCATGGGCTTCTTCCCGGTGGATGCCGAAACTCTGCGCTATATGAAACTGACCGGACGCTCCGCCGCAGTCATCGAACGAACCGAAGCCTACTGCCGCGCACAGGGACTCTTCCGGGACGAAAATACTCCCGACCCGGAATTCACCGCTACACTGGAACTTGAACTGGATTCGGTTGTGCCTTCGCTGGCCGGCCCCAAGCGCCCTCAAGACCGCGTGGCCCTGGCAGACATGAAATCAAACTTCCAGAAAGCCCTCACCGCTCCCATCAAGGAACGTGGCTTCGAGCTTTCTGAGCTGGCTCTCAATCGCGAAGCTGCATTTGGGCCAGATGGCACCAGGATGAAAAACGGCGCCGTGGTCATTGCGGCGATCACTTCCTGCACCAACACCAGCAACCCGTCCGTCCTGATCGGTGCGGGGCTGCTGGCGAAGAAAGCCATCGAAAAGGGGCTGAAGGTCAAGCCCTATGTCAAAACCAGCCTGGCACCCGGTTCGCGCGTCGTCAACGAATACCTGAAATCTGCCGGCCTGATCGAACCACTGGCACAGCTGGGCTTCAACATAGTCGGCTATGGCTGCACCACCTGCATCGGCAACAGTGGACCACTTCCGGGCGAGGTCGCCAAAGCTGTCACCGGTGCCGACCTGGTCGCAGCGGCAGTAATCTCAGGTAACCGTAACTTTGAAGGACGTGTCCACCCGCTTGTCAAAGCCAACTTCCTGGCTTCGCCGCCCCTGGTGGTGGCTTACGCCCTGGCTGGCACGGTCGATATCGATCTGAACAACGAGCCCATCGGTGAAGGCAACCAGGGCCCTGTTTACCTCAAGGATATCTGGCCAACCAGCGCCGAGATCGCCGAGGCCATCACCGCACACGTGCGTACCGAAATGTTTACAGATAAATACGCCAGCGTGTTTGAAGGCTCCGAAATGTGGAAAGAAATCAGCGTTTCAGGTGGTGAGTTATTCCAATGGAACGATGAATCGACTTACATCCATCACCCACCCTACTTCCAGAGCCTGACCCTGGATGTTCCGGCCCTCGCCAATATCCGACAGGCTCGCGTCCTGGGCATTTTCGGCGATTCAATCACCACCGATCACATCTCTCCTGCTGGCAATATCGCCGCCGATAGTCCCGCGGGCTTATTCCTGCAGGAACGCGGTGTACAGCCCAAGGACTTCAACCAGTACGGCGCGCGGCGTGGCAATGACCTGGTGATGGCACGCGGTACCTTTGCAAATATCCGTCTAAAAAACAACCTGGTTTCTCCAAAAGAAGGCAACCTGACCTTGTACTTTAACATGGGCGAATCCGGACAGGAAATGTCCATCTTCGATGCCGCCATGCATTATAAAGAAACCGGCATCCCAACGATTGTGCTGGCGGGCAAAGAGTATGGCACCGGCTCCAGCCGCGACTGGGCAGCCAAAGGCCCCATGCTGCAGGGTGTCAAGGCCGTCATCGCCGAATCATTTGAACGCATTCACCGGTCAAACCTGGTTGGCATGGGTGTGCTGCCGCTCCGCTTTATGGAAGGCCAGAACGTCGAATCGCTTGGGCTGAACGGTACTGAAACCTTTGATATTGAAGGCCTGAGCGACACGATGGCCCCGCAGAGCCTGGTCACGGTCAAAGCCACAAAGACGGATGGGCAAGTGGTTGAATTCAAGGCCAAAGCCCTTTTGAACACTTCTGTGGAAGTAAATTACTTCCGCAATGGCGGCATCCTGCATACCGTCCTGCGCAACCTGGTACGCTAAATCCAATCTGCTTTTCACTGCCGAGTCCCCAAATCCTGCTTGGATTTGGGGACTTTTCAAAACAGAAACAACGCCAACCCCGCTGATCCAACTTACATCCAGTCCGCACTCAGCGATTCGCATTGATACAACGATTATGTTAAACTCAGCAAACCGAACCGCCCTGTTCGCATAATTTTTCATCATCAGCGAATAACGAGCAAACCGGGTCAGATTTCACTCAACGACAGCTATTGCAGGGTATTACTCCACAGTTAAGTTACCTCGCAAATGCATATTTATTCATAAAAGGACAAATACCATGATCATCCGCTTGGCCGAAGGCCCCCTGAATACCCGTTTTGGCACATTCAACCAGATTCTTTATTACGATGGGCAAAAAGAAATTATTGCGATTGTCATGGGCACCGTTGCCGACCAGGAAAATATACTCTGCCGGGTACATTCCCACTGTATCTCCGCCCATATATTTAACAGCATTCAATGCGATTGTCGTGAGCAAATGGAAGCAGCCCAACGGCTCATCCAGGAAGCAGGCAGTGGCGTGATCATCTGGCTGGACCAGGAAGGCAAAAACAATGGCCACCTGGCCCTCCTGCAAAGCCGTAAGCTGAAAGAAGCCGGCTCATCGCAAGCCGAAGCATACATACAGCTTGGCTATTCAGCCGATGCGCGCAGCTACATCCGTGCCGCCGAAATTCTTCGCGATTTAAAAGTTCAATCGATCACGTTGATGACCAACAACCCTGAAAAAATATCGCAGCTACGCGACGACGGGCTCGTTATCTCAGGCGTTCAAGCTCTGTAATCAATTCTGCCAGGAACCTGCCTGCACCCATCTGCCTGCGCTTGCTCGTTACACGGAATTATTCAATGGTCCTGCCGTTCACCGAAAATAACAACCCGACACCATACCCACAAGTAAATGCCATTCTTCACGAATTACTCCATGAAGTCCAGCAAATATTGGGTAAACACCTGCTTGGCATGTATCTGGAAGGCTCACTAGCCAGCACTGGGTTTGACCAGGACAGCGATATTGACTTTATCGTTGTCACAGATCAGGACGTTTCTGAAGCTGACTATCTGGCCTTGCAAATAATGCACGACCGGATCAATCAGATTGATTCCTACTGGGCCATAAATTTGGAAGGCTCTTACATTTCGCAATCTGCCATCCGCCGTCATGATCCGCAGCATGCCCTTCACCCAAATATTGAGCGCGGAAGTGGCGAACGTCTCAAGCTTGTTTTTCACGACGAAACCTGGATAATCCACCGTTACATCTTGCGCGAACGTGGAATAATCTTAATCGGCCCGGCCCCAGAAACACTTATTGACCCGCTCTCACCCGCTGACCTTCAACGGGCAATGTTCCCAAAATTGCACGACTGGGCTGCGTACATTCTCAATCATCCAGATGAAATTGTGCACCGTGGCTATCAATCCTATACGGTGCTTTCCATTTGTCGCATACTCTACACACTCCAGTTTGGAGATGTTGTTTCAAAACCCGCTGCAGCCCACTGGGTAAAGCAAACACTCGACCCTAAATGGCACGCATTAATTGACCAGACCTGGACCGGCCGGCACACTCCTGGCCTGGCATCCGAACCACAAGATATTACTCAAACGCTGGAATTTATCCGATTCGCGCTTGAGGTTAGTACGCACATCAAATTGCCACCTGTAGCCTGAACTTTCTCTTAATAGCCCAACAGGATCAGAAATACTTGTTCGTATCGAACCCATCCCAAGCATAACAGCCATAATTCCCAAATCTGGGTACAATATCAACATCACCAGGAGCAGACATGGTTGTTGATGACAACAGAAAACGCACAGACCTTCAGCCCCGGCAGGAACTCCACGATGACTGGGCGACCAAAGCTCAATGTCCATTGTGCACCACACTCACCCTGAAAGTGATCCATCTACAAAATGGACCAGATTATTTTCTATGCTCCCACTGCGAACTGTCTTTTGAAGTTGAGCAAAGCACAGGGATCATCCGTATAAAAAACATCCCTGAGCAGTTAATGTTCATTGAAGATGAACTGAAACACAATTGGGTCAAGCCATCTGTCTTACGAAAGCTTTTGGAAAACCGCTCTTCCATCATGCAGCAAAAAGCCCGCAGCACAGCCGCGATGGCGCTTAGCGATGAAGAAGTCTGGAAACGCATGCTGGCACTTTATCGTCTGGGCAACACACCCAAAATGATCGAATTAATGATGATCCAGGCCGGTGCCACCCAGGAACAGGCTGAAACCGCCTCGCAAAAGTTAAAAACAATAGCCAAACAGGAATCGAAACAGCAAAATCTAAAATTATGGATCACCAGCGGGGTCACAATCGTACTAATTCTGACCTTGTTTGCATCCAGCTGGATGTATTTCAACAACCAGATCAACACCCAGCTGGACCAGGGGCGCACCCGCTCTGCAACTGCCAACCAGCCAAACACCCCACTGCAAATCTTAAATAACCTGCCAGAACCCCTAAAACCCGGGTTTCTAAAAGCACCTGCCCCCTATGTCGAAAGGACCGGTCCCAAACCAGCCCACTGCCCCAGGTATTCGCAGCAAGCTGCCAGCCTTTTTGGAGGCAACCCGGAAAACTGGAATCCTGGCAGCCAGCCAGGATCGTGGCAAATGATCACAGCAGATACGCCCGCCACCATATCCATCCCGCAAGACATGTATGCCGGGTTCATTAACAACAAGACTTTTGTCTTTACCGCCGCCGATGGACCAGCCACCATCCACAACGTAAACTTCGTGGTAATTTCCTGCGAATAAAATGTTTTTGCAGGCTCTTGCTTTGAAAACCGCTTCGGCGTGAACCGGGCAGTTCGTTTCATCGTAATTTTGAAAGCCAGGTTTTCCCAGCCCCCAATCTTTCCACTCCGCGAGTGTTCTTGGCAAGGTAACCGGCTCCATCATCGGCGCCTTGGTGATGATGTCCTTGAGCAGCAGGTATTTACTCACAAGCTCTTCGTTTTGGCACTGAACCATCCTGGTTCTGCTGCTCGGGCGATTAATAATCGCTGGTTTGCCCCGCCAGTGGGTTTTGCGCCTGTTTTGGCGCAAAACTCCACAAAAAAGCTCTTTCACCCCCTTCCCGTTTTCGGGAAGAGGGCAGGGGTTATCGGGGCAAGCCCAAAATGGCACGCCGTGAGGTAATACAACAGCAGGTTGAACCAGCTCGGCACCGATATTTCCTACCAAACCATCGCCAATGCTGCAGTGCTGGTTGCAGCCGTGATCTTTGATGGAATGACCCGTAGCGCAGCAAAGTAGTCAACACAAATTAGCACAGGCCTCACCCCAACTTCAGCGGGCTGAGGCCTCTTTTGATATAATGCCCGCGAGCAGAAATTGCGGTGTTCCACACAATCAAAAGCACACCCTGGAACCCCGAAGGCTATAGCCTTACCCATCAACATCAACCTGTTTTTTTATTGCGCTTAGAATCATTCAAAACAATCCAACTGGAGCGAAACCATGCCTGAAGACAAAGAATACATCCCCGAACGAGCCATGAGTATCCACGCCCACCCCGATGACCAGGAGTTCAGCGTTGCCGGCACCCTCTCCAAATGGGCTCAGGCAGGCTGTGAGATCATTTCTGTCATCCTGACCAGCGGCGACGGTGGTTCAAACGACCCGGCATACGATGCCAGCTACAAACCAACCCTGGCTCGCATCCGCGAGACAGAACAAAGCGCCGCCAACCAGCTGATTGGTGTTAAGCAAACCATCTATTTGCATCTACCCGATGGCGAACTCGAACCAACCATCTCACTCCGTAAAGAATTAACCCGCATCATCCGCACGCATAAACCCGACGTGGTCGTAACTGGCGATCCGCAGGCCGTTTTCTACGGCAATGGCTACATCAACCATCCCGATCATCGCGCAGCCGCCCAGCTTGCCACCTATGCCGTCTTCCCATCGGCCGGGTCCCGCCTGGTATTTGCAGATCTGCTGGCTGAAGGTTTGGAACCGCACAATGTCAAAAGACTCTACCTGCACGGCCCCGAAAAACCCGACACCTGGGTCGACATCAGCGAAAGCATCGATCTCAAAATCGCAGCTCTCAAAAAACACGCCAGCCAACTCGGCGATTGGGACCCAGATAAAATGATCCGCGAATGGGCCGCAGGCGAAGGCAAAGAAAAGGGGCTGAATTACGCCGAAGCCTATAAAGTCATGCTACTGGATCAGGAACCGCAAGAAAGCTAAAACCAGCTTGCAACCCAAACACCCAGGGCCCAGACTGAAATCGTCCATTTACTCACCCCCATTAGGCCTCACCCAATACCAATAAAAATGCGCCCCGGAGATCAACACCACTCCGGGGCGCATTAACGTTTTACCAGTCAGCCAATCCGATCTATTAGAACAAAAAATACCCTAGCGCAGCCGCCGCAAGTGTCACGGTAACATTATCAATATCCTTCTGGGGCAGCGATTCGATCAATGTCGCCACCAACGCAATCAGCGTAACCGGCATCAAGAAATGACTGAAAGCCCCCGGAAAGAAACCCGCCAGGCTGTAAATCCCCAGGATAAACATCGACAACACCCAGCCCCCAAAAAACACCCCCAACGAACCAGCGACAGACTTCTGCGGGCTGTGGAACAGCTTGGGAGACCTAAACCTGCGCCCAATCAAATCCGCAATCCCATCACCACCACACAGCATCATCAACGCAGTCATCCCAATCGGGGAATCCTTCCAAAAAACCACGGTCACCACCACGAACATAATCCCATAATATAACGGACCGCGCAGAATCTCCTTTGGATCGCCGCTGCGCGACATGGCCTTGACCGAGGCTTCATCCTTGATCACCCCCAGCCCAATCAAAATAAACTGGATTGTGATCGCAAACGGCACAAGCGCCGCCAACCAGCGTGCATACCAGATATCTGGAAATAGCAACCAGCACAATACAAAGATCGGCCCTGTTCCAATATGAATAATCTTGCGACTCAAACGGCTTTCAATCCAGCCCTGGTGGGCAAAGAAATCCATCAACCGCAGCCAGCCAAGCGCCGCAACAAACGTTAAAACCATGGCCAAAAAGGGATTCATGCTATCTCCATTGCAAAGAATGACTTATTTTACATTACAACCCCAAAGAAAACCGATTAGATACAGGTTTGTAGCTCCAATCACAGCAACATAACCACCCTGAGTGCCACGCCCAGCCGCAGCGTTCTTTAAACGTCCCCGCAAGTTGAGTTTTTGCGCCCACTTTTTGCGCACGGCAAGTCGTGCACGCCAAAACATCTCTGGCGCATGAGCTTCTACTTGCCCAGCGTAGATAACCACTGAAGAAAACCTTAAAAGTGATCGAAAAAACTATCTTGGTGACTATAATTGGCAAAATTTATGAACACTCCCACCAGCCCCTCCCAAGAATTCTGGCTCGGCGTGCGCGAAGAACTGCCCATCTTGTTGGGGGTCATTCCATTCGGAATGATCTACGGCATATTGGCACTCAGCGCCGGACTGAGCCCCTTTGACGCACAGGCCATGTCATCCGTCGTCTTTGCCGGTTCTGCCCAATTCATGACCGCCAAGCTGATCAGCACCGCCACACCTGGCCTGGTAGTCATCCTGACCGGGTTCGTCATCAACCTGCGCCATGCCCTCTACAGCGCATCCCTCGCGCCCTACACCAAGCACCTGCCGCTCGCCTGGAAAGCCGCCCTGGCCTACCTGCTGACCGATGAAGCCTACGCGGTCAGCATCATTCACTATCAACGCGAAGGCGAGCTGACCCACAAACACTGGCACCTGCTCGGGGCAGGACTGGCGCTCTGGTCCTCCTGGCAAATCAGCACAGGCGTCGGCATCTTCCTCGGTGCCCAAATTCCAGCCGCCTGGGGCCTCGATTTTGCCCTGCCGCTCACCTTCATCGCACTGGTCATCCCCAGCCTAAAAGACCGCCCCGGCATCATCACCGCAGGTGTCGCCAGCCTGGCAGCCCTGCTTTTCTTCGGCCTGCCCTTCAAATTGGGCCTGCTCGCCTCGGCCTTTGTCGCCATCGCCGCCGGTATGTGGAGTGAAAAGAAATGAATATCTGGATCATCATGATCATTCTGGGCCTGCTGACCTTTGCCACCCGCCTCAGCTTCATCGCCCTCCTGGAACGTATCAATTTACCCCGCAACTTTCAGCGTGCCTTGCGCTTCGTGCCCATCGCTGTGCTCAGCGCCATCATCGCCCCCGAACTGGCCTACTCCAACAACCAGCTGGCAATCTCCATCACCAATCCGCGCCTGCTGGCCGGTCTGATCGCCACCCTGGTCGCCTATCGCACAAAAAACGTCATCCTGACCATCATCATCGGCATGAGCGCCTTCTGGCTGCTAAAAATCTGGCTCTAAGAGTGCTATGAAAAACCCCTATTCTGGAAAATCCCGTGAAAATATTTCCCACAACAGGCCAAGAAAGTGGCCATATTTTGGGATGATGACCGCAGATATGGCATTAATATCGATAAAATCACCCACTTCCCGAAAATTTGT
>CAINXK010000426.1 GCA_903854805.1 uncultured Anaerolineae bacterium | reverse complement strand
CCAGAAAGGGGCGCTTGGTGTGAAGACCGCACTGGTTCAGAATAAACCGACATTCCAGAAAAGCAGCAGGCAGACATTCTTTGCCAGAGTTGCCATTGCTGAAACACCGGTATTTGCGCCGTCGATCTCCATCAGCGGCAATCTGTATCTGGTTGATTTTGGCCACGGCAGCCCGGAACGCTATCACCGGGTCAATAAAAACAAGGAGTGCTCCTGCGGAGCCCAATACTGCGACGCCATCGAAGCGGTCCGCTTGTATCTGCAAAGCGGAGGGCTTCGCGCGCCTGACCCTGAAGGGATGCCACCCTGCCCCATCTGCGGAAGCAGAGCTTTTCGCGATCCAGTCTGGGATGGGAAATATACCCATACCCTTGGCTGGCGCTGTTCACAAGGCGGTCTGCGTCACTTTTTGGATGCAAAGGCCGAACGGATCAAAAACCAACTGGCCGAAAATGAACGCCGGCGTCAAATCCAAATCTCACAATCCCCCAAGTCTGAGGGCCTGACCTGGGACATCTAAATACTCACAACATTCCCCTTGGGGGGCAGCCCCCTTCAAGGGAGTCTGCCCCCTTTTTATTCACAGGAGACAGACATGAACGACATCCAGCCTTACCTGATCGACAACCCCGACGGTTCCACATACAACCATTCGCGCCTGCAGCTTCTACCCATCCGCGAACAACCCGCCTTTCGCGTGGCGAAAGATTCGGATGCCTGCAGCCTGGCTGAGCTTTTGGCCGTCATCATCGGCGGCCAGAGTCAGATCGAGACCGCTGAAAGGCTTTTGGCGCAATATGGCACGATCCAGAAAATTGCTCAGGCACACGTCAATGAGATTGCAAAAACCGATGGGATCAGCAACCTGACCGCCTTACGGCTCAAAGTTGCACTGGCTCTCGGTCGCAAATTGTTACAACCTGAGGATGAACGGCCAACGATTCAGTCTCCGGCTGACGCAGCCCAGATCCTGATGCCTATCCTGGCTCACCGTGAACAAGAATACCTGATGGTGATGGTACTTGATACCCGCAATCATGTTCTTGATGTAGTCGAGGTGTATCACGGCAGTCTCAATTCATCCCAGGTGCGCATCGGTGAACTCTTCAAACCTGCACTGCAGCGCAATGCCGCAGCCATCCTGGTCGCCCACAATCACCCATCTACCGATCCGACACCCAGTCCTGACGATGTGGCAGTTACCCGGGCCACAGTTCAAGCCGGAAAACTCCTCGATGTGTCTGTTCTGGACCATCTTGTAATCGGCCTCTCCCGTTGGGTCTCGCTTAAAGAACGCGGTTTAGGCTTTTCATAAGCAACACAAGGAGAATGACATGAAACCGATCCTGTTTTTCGACATCGAGACCAGCACCAATCCTGAAGCGTTGGTATTTCTACCGGAGCCGAGCGCCCCTGCCAACTACAAAGATAGCGACAAAATCGCACAATATATTCTGGAGAAAAAGGCTGAGCAGGTCTCCCAGGCTCCCCTGGACGCCGATCTCGGTCAGGTCATCGCGATCTCGATGCAATTTGGACTCGGCAGCCAGGTGGAAGTTCATCTGGTTGATGATCCTGAAACCCATACCGAATCTGATCTGATCCGCTGGTTCTGGAAGGCATATGCAAAAACGGATGGCCGCTCCTGCGGCTACAACATCCTGGGTTTCGACCTGCCCTACCTGCTCAAACGATCTTTCGCACTGGGCATCCAGGTTCCAAGGCAGCCTCAGCTGGCCAAGTTCCGCACTGAGCCCACTATTGATCTGATGGCGATCCTATACAACTGGGGCCCAGCCAAAGGACTGAAATGGGTTTGTAAACGCTACGGAATTCCCAACCCGTTACCTGAGTTGGATGGTTCTCAAGTAGCCAACATGGACCGCGAGACACTTCGCAAATATGCAGGCAACGATGTTGACCTGGTAATGGAGCTTTACAAACGTATGTCTGGTGTTTACCTGCCAGCACTGGAAGCCTTTCAACCGGCTTTCCTCAACCTTTAACTCAACAGGAGGATTCCATGAATCAGATTTCCAATTTACAACAACTTGAATACCTTGAGACCGGTTTCGAAGTCTCAAAAATCCTGGCGAAGGCCGGTCACCGGATGGAAACACCTGTATTTCAGGTCACCTGGGGACAAGTCGCTGAAATCCTGGCGCAAACCCTGGCTGATCACGGTCTGACCCCTGACCGCATAGAAGAAGACCTGCTGCTCGAAATGGCAGATGCTGCCGTACAAGCGCTTGGCAATGATGAAATTCACCCCTGGCGTGAAATCCTGCGCATTCAGTTCAGATCCAATCCAGTTGTAACGGAGCTGTCCGCGCCACAGGATATGGAATATGACGAAGGCCCACTCACTGAACTTTATGAAAACGCTACCCGTCTGGGTGACGATGAGGCTTATTGGGTGGACGGTGGTGCTTCAGCAGATCTTTTTGACGACTTTTAGACAAAGGGCAGGTAGGGATGATCTCCCTGCCTGCCCTGAATTCCAAGAAACTGTTTGTTGATATACTTATGGCGTAATTACGCAAGGAGATGCCATGATCAGAAAAATCTTCAGAACAGGAAACAGCGAAGTCGTTTCACTCCCTCGAGAAATGCTCAAAAGCCTGGGTGTAAGTGCTGGCTCTGATGTAAGGATCGAATTAGATACTGCTGCCAGACAAATCACCATTCGCCCCCTGGAAGTCAATATCGCCGGCGTTGATGAAGAATTTGCGGGGCAAGTATCTGAATTTATCCAGGACTACAGACCTGCGCTGGAAGCGCTCGCTCGCTGATGAAAGCAAGAACCTCTCTGCAAGTGTTTTCAGTCATTCTCGTTTGACCGCTGAAACCGACGGGAGAGTTGGCCTGAAGGATTACGCAACCACAAACCAGCTGGAAATTGACGAGACAACACACCTTGTTTAAAGATCATTGCACGGCAATCTAACCCACACAAAAACAATTTAGCAAAATCACTTCTAAAACAAGAGACCGAAATTCCCAGGTTTCCTGTTTTTTTCTATTTCACTGGAGAAAACCATGGACACACAACAGGAACAACTGACACAGGAACTCTTGAACAGCCTGCCGGGCTTTACTGGCACGGAAAGCTACACCCGTTTGCGCTATCCATTTATGAAAACGGTACTACTGATGACTGATGGGGCGAAATACCTGGCAGATACCGCCAAAGCCTACTGGTTGATGGATGCGATCGCATCTTATCAAATCTACCCCAAGGTATCCACAGAGCCTTTTCAGGTAAGGAAACTGGTCGTAAACGATGGCAGGAAAGCAACCTTTACATGCACCGATGGAAATTTCATTCATCTGAGCAAGATGGAGATCGAGTACACCGATTTTCCATTGCCCGAAATTACCCTGTATGCCGAGCAATCGGATTACCTGGGTGGACGCGTGATCATGCTGCCTACGGAGTATTAGACAGTCTCTGCAACAATTGGATTTTATGAATCCAAAAGATGACCCTCGGCAAGAAAAATCAACCGAGGGTCATCAAAAGACAGTCAGGCAAAATGATAAAGGTTTACTCAATTGCTTTTATATCTTCAATCCATTTCAGCCATTTTAAATTTTCATTTTTAAGCCAATTGTACAGTCGATGATCCGCAGTCCAGAAATCACATTCGAGGTCCTGGGCAAGCACCAGATAATAGCAATCATACGCAGAAGCACGCTTCATCCGAACAGCCCACTCAAACGCAGCTTTATTACTGGCAGCTTCAGGTAGAAACAACTGCACCCCCAATTCCTGGATCAACTCGAGGGCATGCCTTCCTTCAACTTCTGTTATTTGCCCAAAATGAACTGATTTTGCAATCACAGAAGTAGTTTCGTGCGCCCATAACGCCGGCGCCACTGGCTGTATATCGACCAAAGTTTTTATCAACGCCTGGCAATGTTTCTGAATGGGATTGGGGAGAATTGCCTTCAATGCGACACTGGCATCCAGCACAAGATAATTATCGGTCATCTTTGCTCCAAGTCATCCCGATCTGCATTCAAGACCGTGTCAACATCAATCTGTCCTTTCCGGGCCTCAATCTCGCTGGAGAACCTTCGTGTTTCTGCCAGCCAATTCTGGACATCAGCGAGACGATTTTCGCTTTTCAAAAGGCGATCGTAATCATCCATACTAATCAATGCAGCCTTCGGTTTGCCTCGAGATGTCAGAACAATCCGTTCCCCAGCATAGTTTACGCGATTTACCAACTCAGAAATATCGCGCTTTACCTGGCCAATACTCACTTTTGTGTTCATAAAATCTCCTTATCAATTGCATTATCCTGCTATTGCAATTATATCTCGTTTCGATCGCGATAAATCAAACAATTCATTTCAGGTAATAAACGGATTTGTTAATGTCAACCCCATTAGCCAGACCATCAAATTCAATTCCATTTGTTTACAAGTGAGAATTTCATCCCTTTGCAGATGTTGCCTGTAACTTCATGCCAAGTGCATTGATCACTTTCAGGATCGTCGCGAAATCTGGATGACCTTCAGGAGATAAGGCTTTGTAAAGGCTGGTACGTCCAAGACCAGCCTGTTCTGCGATTTTGGACATCCTTTTGGCTCTTGCGATATCCCCAAGAACTGCACAAATTAGCGCAGGATCGCCATCTTCAAACGCTGCCCCTAAGTATTGAACCATATCATCTTCTGTTTCCAGATGGTCAGATGCGTCCCACAAGCTGGTGGTAATCCCATTATTTTTCATTCCAGTCATACAAGCATTGTATCCTGCGGGATACACTAAGTCAATATGACGTATTTTCCCAGACCTTCAAATTCAAATCCCAAAAGCCTTTTTGACCGTTGCATTTGAAGGTCTGTATCAATATTTACAGACACAAAACGTCGGTTTTTTTATTTCCACAAACGTTGGCTATTCAATTCACAAGGAGACTTATGGAAACAAAAACAGTTCAACTCAACATACCTGTGCCACCCGCTCCACTTCTGGAGTAGGCAGTGGGCTACAGAAACTACCGCGGCGCTCGTTTTCTGGCAGTATGGTGGGAACTTTGCGGTGATGAAGTGATGGTATCTGATGGCCTGACCACCTTCACTGGGCTCTGGGCCGGTTACCTGGCTTATATCCGCCATCCAAGGATACGACCCCAGTTGGAACCCTTCAATCTGGGTGGATCCGATTGTCCCGCCGATTTCCACCTGGTAATCGACCTCACCAATCGACAGGCATTGATTGCCAGCCCCGCAGAATCAGAAAAGCTTCTGATTTCGCAATGGCCTGGTCGTGCAAGCCAGTCTGTCCCACTGTCAATTTCTGTGGATGATTTACAAACCTGGCTGGCTGATCTTCAAGAGCAGCTCACCCAATTTCCCAGCCATTCAGAATTGATGGCCCAGATCGCAGAAGACGAGAAACACATTGCGGCCCTTGAGCAGTGGCTCGACAACTTGAAAGATATTGAAACTCAAACACAGGAGAAACATTATGACAAGCAAAGTGACTGTACAAAAAAATAGTTTCGCTGAAAGCCTGGCGCTGGTAGGCCGCGCGGTTGGGAATCGGATGCAATTGCCTATCCTGACCACTGTCTTGCTCAGCAAAGACGAAAGCCAGTTGCGTCTGACAACAACCGATCTCACATTGGGAGTTTCAGTCTGGATGGATGCAAACATGGACGGCGGCTTCAATCTGGCCTTGCCAGCCCGCGTCCTGACTGACATGGTCAATGCCTTGAGCGAACCCGAAATTGTTTTTTCAGCCAATGGAAAACCAGAAGCAGATTTGAAATTTGGGGCTTTCAAAGGAACGGTCAAGGGAATGGAAGGAAGTGAGTTCCCATTGATCCCGGATGTGGATGTCAGTAATGGTCTGTCCCTGGATGCCAAGGTTTTCAAAAACATGATCCAGGCAGTCTCTTTTGCTGCATCGCAGGATGAAGCCCGCCCGGTTTTAAATGGAGCTCTGGTCAACCTGGATGGAAACTCCATCACCATGGTGGCAACAGATGGGTTCAGGCTGGCACTTCTCAAAGCCGACCTGCCCTCGATGAGCGCTTGGGCGGCGCATCGTGAATTTCTTCCTGGTCTCGGTTTGCGCTTCCCGCATATACACACAGGCTTTCATGATTTTCTCGAGTTCTTCTTTGGTAAAAGTTTCTACCGGATGCTTTTGAAACTTTGGTG
>CAINXK010000425.1 GCA_903854805.1 uncultured Anaerolineae bacterium | reverse complement strand
GATTTCACTCGGTACAGAATCTCCCAGAACCTCACTACTGGTACCGGGTTCAAATGAAAACTTAAACGCGCCCACGCGGTCGAAGCGTGTCTCCTGGATGAAATCCATCAGCGCCTGGAACTCTTGCTCGGTTTCACCGGGGTAACCAACGATAAAAGTCGTGCGGATGGCAAGATCCGGGATATTGGTGCGCATCTTGGCCACGGTCTTATGGACCCATTCAATGTTTGCCGGGCGTTTCATGCGAGCAAGTGTTTGAGGATGAGCATGCTGCAGGGGGATATCGAGATAGGGTAAGATCTGTTTGCGGCTGGCCATTACATCAATCATCCGGTCGGTCACATACCCTGGGTAGGAATACATTACACGGATCCAATCCATTTCTGCGACTTCGTCTGTCAGGGTTTCAAGCAGTGTGGCCAGGCCTTCCTTCATGCCCAGATCATGCCCATAATCGGTCGTATCCTGCGCAATCAAGATCAATTCGCGGACGCCCAAATTGTGCAGCTCACGTGCTTCGGCTACTATTGTAGCCAGAGGCCGGCTGACGGCGGTTCCTTTGATTAGTGGGATGGCGCAAAAGGCGCATGGACGCCGACAGCCATCGGCTATTTTTAGATATGCGCTGCCTCCGGCCACACTGGCGCGGATGGCACCTTGTTCATCCGTGCCCATCGTGGCGACATCCGGGAGATGGTAAAGTGGTTCGGGATGCGGTCCGGCACGCAGTTGGTCAACTACCTGCAATATATCCATCCAGCGGCGGGTTCCGATGATGCCGTCAATCCCGGGGACTTGCCTGGCGACTTCCACACCATAGCGCTGGGTGAGGCATCCAGCCGCGATGAGCAGCTGGTCGCCGCGTTTGTGGGATGCCAGTTCTCTAAGTGTATTGATCGATTCTTCTTTTGCTGGCCCGATAAATCCGCAAGTATTGACGATCAGTACCCCGGCCTTTTTGGGGTTCTCGACCAGCTCATAACCGCCTTCGAGGAGAAGCTGTGCCATGGAGTCTGAATCAACCGTGTTCTTGGCACAGCCAAGCGAAACCAGGTGAAATGTTTTTTTTGTCATACCAGTATATTTTCCTTTTTGGCACTTGGATGTGTGCTCAACTTGGTGATTAGTAGAAGCCGGTTTTGAAAAAGACGCAATATTTTGTGAATCATTCCACAGTAACTATATTAACCCGAAAAATGAATCAGGGTCGCGGTTGGATTGTCCCACAAAAAAAAAGCTTACACCATGATTGAACTTATCTTATGGCACGATTGTGGAGCTTGGGCGCGAAGTACTGGTTGGTTTTTTGGTTGGGGAAGGCCTGGAAGTGGGAGATGGTCTCGGAGTTCGGGACGGCACTGGGGTAATGGAAGCGGTCGGGCTGGGGGTAAGTGTAGGAGTTTCAACTCCGTTGGTCGTGTAAATGCGATCGACAACTTCGCCAAAGTTACCCATGAGGCCCAGGTTATTTTGATTGAAAATAATTTGGACTGCGGTTCCAGACCCAGTCAGTACTTCAATTTGGTTACTTCCATCGAAAGTTAATGCAGCGCCTGGTGAGACGCGACCATCCTGCTTGACTACACCGTCCACGGTTACGCGTAAAAAGGTACGTTCCACGACTGCCACAGTAATTTGAACTGCCGATGAAATTGTGGCAGCCGGTGGTGATTCGGTTGGATTGATTTGGGCAGAGTCCAGAGTTGGGAAAACGGTGCCTTCATCAAAAATATTGGTGGGTATGCCATTCTGTGAAGTTGAGCTGGCTATCGGGGATGCCAACAATACGTCTGAGATGGATGGCCCCTGTGTGGGGACATTTTGTGTATCCACACTTCCAGCAAAAATACGGCCCGCGCCCCAAATGGTTAAAGTCATCAGGATAAGAATCATACTGCCGCCAAAGATCAGATCCGGGCTGATGAAGCGCCGCAGCCAGATGGGTAGACCGCTGCCCACCTTCTGACTGGCCGATTTGGGGATATCGGTTGCCTGGCGTTCAATGCGGCGTGACTGAATTGCATCTGCGTAGCGCAATAGTAAAGCGTCTACGTCCAGATCAAGGAAGCTGGCGTAGGTGCCAAGCGTGCCGCGCAATTGAACGGGTGATGCCAGCATATCAAAGTCACCCGTCTCGATCAATTCGAGGTTATGTTTTCTTACATGTGTATGGCGTTCAACCTCGTCAAGGGTCAGGCTGATGAGCTCTCGCCGGCTTCGCAGCATGCTGCCGATTTCAGCAAAGATCTCAATTGATGGTGCCGCTGGAGCAAATTCTTGTTGAGGTGGTTCAGCAATGATAACTTTGGCTGGCTCTGGGATGGCAGCTGGCGCCGGTTTGGCTTCTGGTTCTGCTGCGCTGGTTTCAACCCGGATTGGTGCTTCTTCAGCATGATTGGTGCTGGGTATTTCCGTTCTAAGGCGATCTGTCAGCATGTCTGCATCCAACCCAAGGAATTCGGCATAGATGCGTAAAAAACCACGCGCCTGGGCCGCGGAAGGCATGGCTGAAAAGTCATCAGCTTCCATGGCAAGCAGGTAATGGGCACGGACACGAATGACCTGCACAACTTGTTTAATGGTCAGTTTTCGGGTTTCGCGGGCCAGTTTTAATTGTTCGCCGGTTGTGGACATGCTATTTCTCCTCCTCATGTGTAGGAGGCGCGTAGGTTAAGAAAAATCACCGATTCACCCCCGTATGGGCATAAATCGGTGATGTATCTGCTGCTTTGCTAAAAATTAGGCTTCAGGTACAGCTGGAGCGACTTCGACTGCCTTGGGGGCGGGTTTGACTTCTTCAACCGGGTTGGTCTCGCCTTCACGGTAGACTACGATCCGAATGTCTGGGATAAGGTCCATCGTCAGACGGATGTGTGCTTTGTGTTCGCCCAGGGTGCGGATAGGCTGCAGGTCGATCTGCTGGCGTTTAATCTCAACACCAGTTTTGTTTTTGATGGCAGTAGCGACATCTTGAGCAGTGATGGAACCATAAAGCTTTCCGGTTTCGCCCGCTTTCGATCCAAAACCAAGTGCCAGGCCGGTAATTACTTCGGCAACTGCGCCCATCTCATTGTTAAGCGTGGCGCGTTTCTTTGTGGCGTCTGTGCGGATCTTTTCTGATTGTTTCAGCGCACCTGGTGTGGCGAGCAGAGCCATACCTTGTGGAAGCAGAAAGTTGCGACCGTAGCCATCGGCTACTTTTTTGACTTCACCTGCGCGACCGAGTTTGTAAACATCTTTAAGAAGGAGTACTTTCATGGTGCTTTAAGCCCTTTCTGGCGTAAATATTACTGCGTTCAGCGCAGTATGAATTGGAGCGAAGGGTACAACGCTCCTGGGGATTGATTTTACCAGAGGCTTGGGCTTGAGTCAATCAGCGTTTGTGTTTTCTTTATCGCCAACGGTGATAAAAAATCTGTATACAGGTTGAAATGTTAAATAGTGTCTTTAACATTTCTCGGTAAAATAGTACTTTCTGGTGGTGTGCTATTTTAAGATTGGTGTATAATCGCTTTATCAGGCTGGAGGATGTTTTGTTCCCGTATAGGGGTATGTATTGTTCAGCCGGCCATTGTAGACATTGAGGAAAATGACTAACGCCAGTATTTTAATCGTCGAAGGAAAAAAAGCCGACCGACCCGCTTTTGCATCTCTTTTGCAGAAGAAGGATTTTATTGTTACGTCTGTCGGTAATGGCAGTGAGGCATTGGCGCGCTTAATCGAAATTGGACCGGACTTGGTGGTCGTTAATGCCGCCTCGATTGGTTCTACCGGCGTGCGTATTTGCCAATCTTTGCGTGAAAAACAAGACGAGCATTTGCCAATCGTGCTTATTCTCGAAGCGGATAAGCTGGTCGATAAATCTGCAGCTGATGTTGTGCTTAATTTGCCTTTTACTGTTCAAAAATTAGTAAACCGAATCAAGCCTCTGCTTCCCGGAGATGGTGCCAACATAATTCATGCTGGACCAATCCGGTTGGACACCGAGCATCGCCGGGTAAAATGTTTGAGCAAAAATTCGAGGCTGACACCGCGCCTGGCTAATTTATTGCATATTTTGCTCCAGCATCGCGGTGAAGTAATTGGGCGCGAAGAACTTTTTAAGCAGGTTTGGGAGACGAATTACACCGGTGATACGCGCACGTTGGATGTGCATATCTCCTGGCTAAGGCGCGCTATCGAAATGGATCCCAATCATCCTCGCTTTTTGCATACCGTCCGGGGTGTGGGTTACCGCCTGGATGTTTGATCAGCACAGCTGAAAACACACTTTTCTGGAAAAAAATAATATTTCAAAACAAAAATCTGGCGGAGCAATTCCGCCAGATTTTTCGTTTAAGCATCAATAATGAGTTCCCCAATCCCTGTAACAGGGTATTTACTCACGTTTCATCGGTTCTGCAGATCAGATCATAATCTTTGCAGCCAGGCAAAGCGCACCGGTTGTCCGTCATTCGTTATTCCGGTTATTTTATACAGCTTTGAACTTGTTCTCCGCTTCCATTTACAGCCCGAATGCAAATTCTGCTTTCGGGGGCGGCTGCAGGCAGCGGCAGGATTTTGATTATTTCGCCTGATCGAAGCGGCAAGACTGCCTGGGATGCACTCCGAAATACTTGCCCATCCCAGTTTGGATCTACTTCCCAGTAATCCGGGACTTCGGGACTGGTAAGGCGGATTTCTTTGGCTGAGACTTCAAAGGAAAATGATGGTGCTGCTGCTTTGGGTGGTTCTGTGGGGGTCGAGTAGATGGCGAATGGTGGACTGCCGGCTCTAACCAGCCGCTCACGGGTGGTGTGGAGCGCTCGAAATGTGGCGTCTGTCACCAGAAATCTGCGCCCGTGGCGGGCAGCTACCAGCGGAGTGGTCCCAGATCCGCAGAAGAAATCAGCCACCAGGTCACCAGGGTTTGAAGAAGCCAGGATAATGCGCTCAAGCAGAACCTCTGGTTTTTGGGTGGGATAACCGGTCCTTTCGTTGTGCAGGCGCGCTACAACAGGAAAGTACCACCAGTCTTCGGGCACCTTTCCGCGCTGCAGGTTGGGAACTTTGCCGAACCCGGCTTTGGTGGATGATGCAAAGGTTTTAACGGTGGCATCGTTATAAGGTACCCTGACTGCGTCGGCATTAAAGGTATGATGATTGCCTTTTGTGTAAACCAAAATGGTATCGTGTTTGCGATTGAAGGCTGACCGGATGGGGGATGGGCCATGGTAAGTCCAAATGATTTCATTGAGAAAATTATCAGCGCCGAGCAATTCATCCAGGAGTAAACGCGCGTAGGCGTCGGCATGCCAGTCCAGATGCAGGTAAAGCGTGCCCCCATCTGCCAGCAAGCGTGTCATGAGTGCCAGCCGTTGATACAAAAAGTCGATGTATGCATCCAGATTGTCCCAGCGGTCAGCATAGCCAATTGCCAGCTGCCATTCGCGTGGTTTACGCGAATCTTCACCGCGTCCGATGCGGGCGGTGAAATGCCGGTTGGTAAAAAATGGCGGATCAACGTAGATTAAATTGACACGCTCCTCGTATTCGGGCAGGAGCGCGGCCATAATGGCAAGATTGTCGCCAAGAATTAATTGATTTTCAGGAAGAGTGCCTGGCCAGCCTATCGCGTTTGGATAAATTACTGAGTCAAGGGTCAGCGAAGTAGGCTTTGGGGGCAGTAAGGTTTTGCCTGTCCAGTGTAGAAAAGGCATGTTATGCAGTGATAACGCCAGATGTTCCGTAACCTTTTTTATCAAGGGTTAATGGATCGATCTGGTCAGCAGGGGAGAGTGGCGAACACCAACGGAATAACCATTTGGCTTCTTCGGTGCGCATGTTGAGACACCCGCTGCTCATTGGCACGCCAAAATTATCATGCCAATAGGTGCCATGAAAGGCATGCCCCTGGAAGGCTCTTCCCTGGAACTGGATGAAGGATGTCCAGGGAACACCGGGTAACTGGTATGCGTGGATATCAGCAGCCTGAGCCAGGTCACCACTGCCCATGTGCTTGGATGGCATTTTGACACTGACGTAAAATTTTCCAGCCGGGGTGCGGGTTGGGATGCCGTTGAGCCCCGGGTTGCTGTTCAGACGACCAGATGAAATCAGGGTGCTGAAAACTGTATTGTCATATTCGAAGCAAGTCAATCTTTGGGTGCTCAGCGAAACCTCGATGCGCTTTTTTTCAGGAGGCACATTGGGAGAGATTGGTTCGATTTCGATATCCGGGATCAGGCGCAGGTGGCTGGCGGGAACGTTGTAAGTGATATCGGTCAGTTCATCCAATACGCGATACCAGGGCAGCCCATTGGGTCCGGTGTCAACGCCTTTGACCCAGTGGACACTGCTGTAATATAAGCTGTTGAGCGGCTGCCAATCTTTACCTACCAGGCGGAAAGCCTGGGTGAACGGAACCGTCACCTCGGCCAGCTGTCCATTTTCCCGGATGGATTGTTCGGTTGGGTTAAAAATGTATTGTACTTTTTGGGTGCGGGCGCGGTGGACGTAGCCCCCCCAGACCCGGTACCAGATCGGGTTGTACCCGGGTGTGCCCGAGTTAACTTCTTCGTATACATTTAGCAAATTGTCTTGAAATACCATTCTTACAATATTGCTCTGATCGGTGGGCTCGCTATAAACAGGAATGCCTTTATCTTCAATTCCGCTGCTGGTTATGCGGATGAGCGCCCCATTGGCGAATTGATCCAGCGGCGGTAATAGCGGAGATAGGGCGAGGCTGCCGAACGTACCCCCGGATAACTTTAAGAAATCTCGTC
>CAINXK010000424.1 GCA_903854805.1 uncultured Anaerolineae bacterium | reverse complement strand
TGAGGGGTTTGCACCTAACCATTCTGGCTCTGCAGTTCAATGGCAGGCCCCCTCCTAACCTCCCCCGATTGCGCCCCGCAAAGTGCGCGGGACGAAATCGGGGGAGGGACAAGAACCAGACCGCTGGCTGTAAAATTTTTATTTTCAGCAATACTCTACGCTGCTTCCTTCCCCAAATTCGACGTTCCCCAGTCGCATTTGGGGAAGGTGCCCGCAGGGCGGATGGGGCGCTCTACATCTCGCCATCAAACGCCTTTGCCAAAACAGATTTTTTGAGTTCATCCGGCGCCGCGACTTTCTGACGATATATCTCTTCCAGCCGCCCCGTCTCAGCCGAGAGCGCCTCCAAACCGCGGGGGGGATTGTAAACACCTGGGTATTAAATAAGCAGCAGCGCCTGCTGTTAGAGCAACAAGCGCTGCCTGAACTAACTCCCCGAGGGTAGCGGTTTGTTTCGTCTAATTTCATTATACTCGTTTATTTGGTCTACCGGCTCTCGGGTTTCAGTGGCGGGTGGGGTTGGGGCTGGGAATCCATCGGGTTTATATATGGTTTATCCGCTCTTCCCCATCACCCATCAGCTGTACTTATCCCCTGCGCCTACCGGCAGTTGGACGGTGAATTGGCTGCCCTGTCCTGGGCTGCTGCGGACGGTGAGGCTGCCGTGGTGGGCACGCACGATTTCATGAACGATGGCCAACCCCAGGCCGGCGCCATGCTGTTTGCCGCCCTGGCGCGAAGTATCCACCTGGTAGAAGCGCTCGAAAACGTGCGGAATGGCTGAGGGCGGGATACCGGCGCCGCTATCGGTGATGCAGATTTCGATGCTGCTGCCGGTCTGGCTGGCTTCCACCGCAACGCGCCCACCGGCGGGTGTAAATTTGAGGGCATTATCGACCAGGTTGGTAAAGACCTGGGCCAAGCGGTCGCCATCGCCAGTGATGGCCGGCAAGGCGCTGGCGTGAATTTCCAGGCTGATATTGTTCTGGCGGGCTTGCAGTGCGAAGCGTTCGCCGACGCTGTTGAGCAGGGCGGGCAAATCGACCGGGGTCTGCTTGAGGTTGGCGATGCCAGCGTCCAGGCGGGCCAGGTCGAGCAGATCCAGCACCAGGCGGTGCATGCGCGCGGCTTCGTCATAGATAACCTGGGCGGATTGTTTCTGGTCTTCTGCGGAGGCTGCGGTGCCATCCAGAATGGCTTGCGAAAAGCCCTGGATGGAGGTGAGCGGGGTCTTGAGTTCGTGAGAGACGTTGGCGACGAATTCACGTTGGGCCTGCTGACTGCTCTGGACGCGGGCCGTCATCTGGTTGAAGGCATCCACCAGGGCCTGCACTTCCTGCGGGCCCTTAATTGCCAGGGGTTTAGCCTGATCACCGGAAAATTGGCGCGTGGCGTTGACGACTTGCTGCAGTGGGTCTGCCACCCAACGCGCCATCCAGTAGGCCAGCATCAGGGCCAGGATCAGCCCCAGTGCGCCGCCCCAAAATAATGGCGGCACCAGCTCATCGGTGAAGATCGTCCAGAAAGAAACCTTGGGGCGCAGTGCGGCCAGAACCAGGGTATTGCCGTTGTCGAGCCGGCGGGACACGTACAGCCAGGGCCGGCCCTTCGAGTCTGTCAGCACCTGGTTCAGGCGAAATAGCCGGTAGAGAGGCCGGATTTCGAGCGAGTTTCCGGATTCATCCTGTGTATCAAAGAATACTTTTCGCTGAGGGTTGACCAGCAGCAGGCGCACATCCAGTTCCTGGGCCTGGGCGATCAGCGTGGACTGCAGTTGAGCGGCTGGCAGGTTGGCCCAGGTGGATTGTTTTGCCAGCAAAACGCCCTGGGCAGAGCTCAGGCGTATTTTGGTCTGGCGGTAAACGAGCGGATTGTCAAGCAGGTAGATGAGAAAAATGACCGCCACCACCAGCAGGGCGGTCAGTATGGAGAGGGCGTAGGTCAGCCAGAGGCGGGAGCGCAGGGATGCGAACATGGTCTGCTCAGTTATTTTCAGCGATCAATTTGTAGCCCACACCGGTGACGGTCTCGATTTTGAGCGGGCTGCCCGCCAGGCGTTTGCGCAGTTGGGCGATGTGCACATCGACGGTGCGGGTCTGTCCGTAAAAATCAAAGCCCCAGGCTTTTTCGAGCAGTTGCTCACGGGTGAAGACGCGCCCGGGCTGTTCTGCCAGGCTGAGCAGCAGGTCAAATTCCTGGGTACGCAGGCTGATGGGCTGGCTGTTCAGGCTGACCTCGCGGCGTTCCAGGTCGATCGTCAGCCCGGCGAAGTGCAGTGGGCTGCTGCCCGCTGAGGCAGGCCGGTCGATGCGGCGCAAGATGGCCTTGACCCGCGCCACTAATTCGCGCGGGTTGAATGGTTTGGTCAGGTAGTCATCGGCGCCGAGTTCGAGCCCGATGATTTTATCGATGTCTTCATCGCGGGCGGTCAGCATGATGATGGGAGTCTGGTTGCCAGCTCCGCGCAGGCGCCGGCAGACTTCGAAACCATCCACGCCTGGCAGCATGATATCCAGCACGATCAGGTCGGGTTTCATCTTTTCGACTTTTTCCAACGCGAGCAAGCCGTTTTCTGCGGATTCGGTCCGAAAACCGTCGCGCTCAAGGTACATTTTGGCGAGGGAGACGATTGAGGGTTCATCATCGACAAGCAGGATGGTATCCATGGGGCGCCTTTGATTTGAATGGTGGCTTGATTTTACATCATTTGGGCGGGCGGTTGGTAAAGGTGTCCGCTGCTGGTTGGCTGATAGCGGAAAGGTTGATTGTTGGCCGGGTGGCGATCGAGGCTGGCATGGAGTTTCTGAATATCACGAATTGGATGCATGCTCTGAATGGCTGGAATGGCTGGTGCAGGGGCGCACACTGCGCCCCTGCACCAGGATTGAGACTTGATTTTGGTTGAAACTTATCCGCCGCTGGTGGGGCTGACCGGGGTCTTGGTGGGGCGCGGGTTGGCTTTGCGGAAGGCGTCTGTGGCTTCGCGCAGGGTCTTGAAGGCGCTGCCTACTGTTTCGCGGTATTGTTTGATGGCCTCATTGATGCCTTTGAGGGTCGCTTTAGCTTGTTCTGCGTCCGTGACCTTGCCGCTGGTGTCGAAACCAGCGTGGGTGGTGGCGAGGGCTTTGGCCTGATTGTACAGCGGTTGGCCGGTCACGAGTGCGGCTTTGAAGGCATCGAAGGCAGTTTGCACGGCAGAGGCATCTTTGCCTTTGGCTTTGGCGCTATCGAGCAGGCTCTGACCCTGGCTGATCCGTTCGGATGATCCGCTCAGTTCCAGCCCGATGCGCTGCAGGTTATATTGCTGGCGGGCGAAGGCCAGCTCGATGTGTGTGTTTGCCAGGGCGGGGTTACGGGTTGGGCGCGCTGCGGGCGGGGTGGCAGTTTCAGCAGACCCGGCGGCGGAAGCGCTGGTGAGGGGCATGGCGGTAGCGATGGCGGCGATGGTCAGTGCGGCGATCAGGGTACCAAGAACGATCTTGCGTAGGTTTGTGCTCATTTTTTTCTCCTGTTTGTGAAATTGAGCTTACAAAGACTATTCTAGACCCTGGGGGTTATGTGCGTGTGTGGTGGTTGTAAAATGATTGTAAAATCCTGCCAATTGGCGCGCAAAGCAGCTGTCTTGTACCAGCTCAGGCCGTTGGGGAGCTTGGATGAAAGTACGTTTCACGCGGATAAGCGCAAATATTTACGGTTTTTGGGGGATGTTGGTGCTGGTGGCGATGGCGTTGAGTACGCCCTGGGCGATGCGAGCCGGGCGCATGGCGATGCCGCTGATCTGGGCTGCCGGGCCGCGCGGGTCGATTTCGATGATCTTGGTCCGGGCGCTAACCTGGATCCCGCTGCGAGTCAGGCCGCGCAGGACGCCGGTCAGTGGGGCGGGCAGGGGGCTCCCGTTCAGGTGGGCGATGATCTGGCCCTGGGTGACGTTTTCCCCGATCTGGCAGTCGCTTTGGAACAGACCGCTGGCGGGGGCGTAGAGATAGCGTTCGCGGGCGTGTCCGCCGAGTTCGATCGGTTCACCCTGCAGGGCCTGGGTGCTGCCCTGGCGGATGACCTGCCCGAGGTTTTCGCCGCGCCCGGTTTCGATCGCGATCTGGACGTTTTCCCCGGCGTTGAAGTTGGGGCCCAGCCCGATGGTGAGTGCGGCAAGCTGGAGCTGGTTTTCTGGTTGGACATGCTTGCGCATCCGGGCGTCGATCAGCACCTGGGGTTGGTAACTTTGCAGCAGGCTGATGAAGTCACAGGTCAATACCGGAACACAGGTGCGGGTGGCCAGGAGTGGTTCCAATTTCTGCATGTCGTCCAGACGTTGGGCACTCAGTCCTTCCAGCTCAGCACGGCCATCAAAGATAGCGTCGCTGAAGGCCATTTTGCGGCGGGTGGCGCTGGGATGGGGCTCGTCGTGCAGGACGGGGCTGTATCCGGTTTGGAACAGATGCCAGGCGACGGCCGAGCCGATATCACCACTGCCACGGATTAGAATTTTAAGCATGCGCCATTTAACCCTTATTTTTGACGGATCAGATTAGTGGGAGACAATCAATCAGGGCGATTCTCTGCCGCATCGACTTTAACTCTGCCTGCTGCACCACGCGAGTTTTTAACAGCGCTTTTTCGCGCTGCTTTTCAAAGAAACTGGGTGTCATTCGTCCATTCGGCACTTATGCGTGATAAAAACACCCTCAAGAACCCCTCAAATTACTGCGCTTGTTACGCATAAGGCAAGGGAGCCGCTATTAAGAGTAAAAACAGAAATGAATTGTTTTTTTGTGTAGATGAAATGAACGCTGATGATCCCATCTGGACATAATGTAAATCAGGTTATTTTTGGCATTGAAGAGCCAGAGCTAAAGTTTACAGCCATCCAGGCGAAACTGCTTTTTAATTTCATCCAGATTGAAGGTTTGAGGTGGCAAGCTTTGGAATATGCGATCCCAAAGTGAGTTGATGGCAGGGCACAGTTCTTTTTGTTGTTTGACGGTCTGCTGAGTCAATTCCAGAGCGGTTTTCAGGTCACCAGCATTGGCATAAGCTTCAATAAAGGGAAAATTTTCAACGGGCAGGGAGACTGTCAGGCCAGCTTTTTGGGCTTGTTTGTGTAACTTTACAATTGTTTTCCAATCAGATTGTTGGCGAGCCAGCTCGGCCTTCTCATAATAGTAGCACCAGTCGTGAGCAGGCTCTTTGCCAAAAAGAGTTTCATCTAAAACCGGTTGAGGGCTGCCTGCCAGGATCTGATTTGGATTAGAAAGCGGTATGGCATCGGTCAAATAATAATTTGCGCCTGGGACTGTTTCAGAATTTCCATAAACGGAATCAAGCACTCGCAAACAGCCATCCGCTTCCTTATAAAGCACAACAGTGTTGGATGTATTGCCTGAAAATTTTGTAGTTCGATACTGCAGTTCAATCGGGGAATCAGGTTTTAGAGAAGGCAGGGCTGGTGAATTAATTCTACTTTTAATATACAGTAACAAATAGGGGAGTTCTCGATTGGCTATCGATGATGAATACATCCAATTGATTGGTGCGGTGATTTGAAAATCTGAGGCATATTTTATTGGTAATTCATACGTTAAGAGTGCTGTCTTTTTTTCGAGCGCAGGTATACGCCAGGCCAGCTGCCAGAAGAAAGTTCTTTGATTATTCCAGTCGCGGCGGAAAGAATTTGATACGGTGAACTGGTATGCAGTTGAAAAGGCAATTACCAAACTTAGAATCAAGATTTTCCGTTTTCCATGCTGGAAAATTAATGAAGCCAACCCGACAATAAACATGCTTGCTCCAAGCATGATTGAAAGCATGAAACGATCGTAATCAAACTCAAGTTTTAAGGGCAACCCGGCGGCCCATGAAGGCAGGCGACCCGCAAAAATCGCAACCAGACCTATAAAAGTCACCTGGAGTCCCCATTTATCATTTTTTGAGGTGTCTTGAACAGTGTTTTTTCCATCAGCTGGCTGCATGTAGAAAAAAACCAGCGCGCCCGAAAACAATAAAATCAGCAGCGAAAAGGCCTGGGTTGCTGAGCCGTCAATGCTTGAAATGATTTGGAATGTGTTTAACCAGGACATAAATCCAGAAATTGATATGGTTGCCAGGGCCTCATTAACTAACGAAAGAGGGGATATCGAAAGCCTTGAAAATATATCAATATCATAGGATTGGTACGCTGTAGAATGATGATAAGAATAAAGCCAAACAGCATTACCCACCCAGATGAGCAGATAAGGCAACCAATTGAAGAAGATTTTTCGAATTAGTTCCTTCGAAATCGCTGCTGTTTCCGATAGAATTACAATGAGAAAAAAAGGCCGCAATATCTCGATCCCAAAAAAATATTCGGTCGAGAAAAGTCCGATGGCTTGTAAAAACAGTGCCAGTAATGTGAAGGGGATTTTTTTTTGAGGATTGCGAACAGCGTAAGCAGCAGCGGCAAAAGATGAAACCAACCAGAGCAATGGAATTAGTTCTTGATTGACGTGGGTCAGGGAAACCCACTGTTGTTGATAACCTGGGAAGACAGTAAATAACAATACAATCCAAATCGAATTCCATTTTTGAGATGGCCAGACCAGCTTGAATACAGTCCAGAGAGAACAAGACAAAAGAAAACGAATAACCAGCCCAACTAACTGCCATGCAAAAGGGGTACCACCGAATAAAAATGTGGTTAGTGAAAAAATATAGCCCAGAAATGGGCGAAAAGGACGAAAAGCTTCGATAAATTCATAAGGACCGAAAGAGCGGAGTAACCAGGCAAACGGCCAATCATCCCAATAAAAACCTTGCCACGGGGCTAGTAAGCCATAGGCCAACAAAACCAGGGTGAGAATTATGCCAGGAAGTGTAAATTTATTATTTTGCAATTTTTGGAAGATTGGTTTTGACATCATTTCATAGAGTTCCTGTCTTGAATACGCATCATTATTTGAGCAGCTGGTCTACAACAAGATCGATTTTTTCAAAAAAATTCGGGTTCAATTTCTGAAATCGGTTCTGCTCATCAGAAAAGTCGAGATTGAAAGCAAAAAAATGCTGATAACAACACACAACGCAATTACGCGGAATTTCCCCCAAGAATTGTTTGGGTCAAGACCCATCAGCGGAGCAAAAATTACGAAAAAAGCACCAATAATACTGTCTGTGAGCAATAATAATGGTATGGTTTTATTTGACATCTTAATCGCTAAATCACTGATTGAATGGGTTTGGCGAAATTTAAAATGTGTTCGCATTTTGGATTTTTTGGGATGGAACAGTGACTGTCAAAGCCAGATAGCCATACGCAATTGAGGTATAGGGATTTTATTTTCATTATTAAAAAATAATTTTACCATTGATTGGTTCCTGCATTACGGTCGGTCAGTTCAGGGTGCTGCACGCAAATGATGTCAAATAAGTGGAACCCCGCCAGGATAAGGACTGCGAAAACCAAATCTACCGGAGGTTTCAAATGGACGATAACACCGAAGTAATAAACGAAACAGCGTTCATGTTGGCAGAAATGTTGTTATCTGCAGTGCTATCCCAGCAGAAAAATGAAAATGGGACAGTCAAAATAGCGAAAAATAAAACTGCACCACGCGAGTTATTGGCAGGGCGCATTTCGCGCTGCTTTTCAAAGAAACTGCGTATCATTCGTCCATTCGGCGCTTATGCGTGATAAAAACACCCGCAAGAACCCCTCAAATTACTGCGCTTGTTACGCATAAGCCACCGGGACGGAAGCCTGGATGGGTTTATTTTCCCCGCTAACCTGGGAAGAACCTAATTATTTAGCGCTGCGGGCAGGCTGCAGGCAGTGCATAACGAGGAGAGTGGGCAGGATTGGTAATCTCAGGATAAAATACTCTTATGAGTGAGAGTATCTGGAATGATTTGATCGCGGGGCTGCCCGAGGCGCATTTGCTGCAGTCTTTTGAATGGAGCCAGGTGAAGGCACGCTTTGGTTGGCAGCCGTTGTACCTGGTCTGGATGCGTGGGGCCCAGGCTGTGCGCGTGGTGGAAGATGCGGGCGCGTTAGCTGGCTTGGACCCGGGCGAGCTGCTGGCGGCAGCCCTGGTCTTAAGGAAGAAGGTCCTGAGCCGGGGCTTTACGGCACGCTTGTGCATCCTGTACTGTCCAAAGGGTCCTTTGCTGGATTGGGAAGATGCCTCACTGCGCGCCAGGGTGCTGGATGATCTGCAGGTATTTGCGCGCCGGCAGGCTGCGATTTTCTTGAAATTTGACCCGGATGTGGTGCTGGGACGCGGTGTGCCTGGCACGGAAAGTGATCAGCCGGACCCGGCTGGCAAGGCCATCGAAGGCGAGCTTTCGGCACGCGGCTGGCGCTATTCGCAGGAGCAGATCCAATTTCAGAATACGGTATTGGTGGATGTGTCGGTTTCGGATGAAGACCTGTTGGGGCGCATGAAACAAAAGACACGCTACAACGTGCGCTTGGGACCCAAAAAAGGTCTTACGCTGCGCTTCGCCGAAGAGCAAGATTGGCCCATGCTGTATCGCATGTATGCCGAGACCTCTGTGCGGGATGGTTTTGTGATCCGCGACCAGGCCTATTACCAGGCGGTCTGGAAGATTTTCGAGCGATGCTCGGCGGCGTTGATCGCGGAAGCCGAAGGCGAGGCGGTGGCGGCAGTGTATCTGTTCCATTTTGCCGGGCGGGCTTACTATATTTACGGGATGTCTCGCGAGGCGCAGCGTGAAAAGATGCCGAATTACATGCTGCAGTTCGAGGCTATGCGCTGGGCCAGGGAACGCGGCTGCCAGGTCTATGATCTGTGGGGTGCGCCGGAAGTCTTCGACGAAAGCGATTCACTCTGGGGCGTTTTTCGCTTCAAAGAAGGGTTGGGCGGCCAGGTGCGCCGGACGATGGGAGCCTGGGATTACGCGCCCAACCGCCTGTGGTACCTGGTTTATACGCAGTTGATGCCCAGGGTCCTGAATTTCATGCGTTCACGCGGCAGGCAGCGCACACAGCAAAACCTGGATACTTAAGCTGGCCCACAGCTGCTGAGGCCTCAGCTTGATGCGGAAATGAGGCGCGCTTATGGCAGGGCCGCTGCCAGAGTTACCAGGAAGTTTGGCCCCGCTTGCCGAAGCACGGTTTATAATTTGTGAGCTGAGAAAATTGGGCAGGATCTGTTTTATTGCCGTTCTACAACCTATCAGGTGGTGATCAAGGTTCTCCACCGAGTTGATCAGAGTTCAGATTTTTTAGCTGGCTGAGGCCAGAATAGGAGCGATCAGATGAATTCGATTCCGCGTTTACGCTTTGCACATTTACCGACACCGTTAGAAGAAATGCCGAGGCTTTCGGCTGCGCTGGGCGGGCCGCGCCTGTTCATTAAACGTGATGACCAGACCGGGTTGGCTTTTGGCGGTAACAAGACCCGCAAGCTGGAGTTCCTGGTGGCTGAAGCGCAGGAGCAGGGGGCCAGGATGTTGATCTCAGCCGGAGCGATGCAGTCGAATCACTGCCGGCAGACCGCGGCAGCAGCTGCCAAATTTGGGATGGAGTGCATCCTGGTGTTAAATGGTCAACACCCCGAGCAGCCCTCAGCCAACCTGTTGTTGGATTATTTATTCAACGCGGATATTGTTTGGGTGGAAGATCGCAAGGATCGCGATGCTGTCTTGCAGCATACTTATGAAACCGCCCTGGCAGGTGGAAACCAACCTTACCTGGTGCCATACGGCGGCTCCAGCCCAACCGGGGCCCTGGGCTATGCTTTCGCGGTGGAAGAGTTGATGCAGCAGGGACTGAAACCAGATTGGATCATTTTTGGGACTTCTTCAGGGGGCACGCACGCCGGCTTGACCCTGGGAGCACGCTTGTTTAATTGCCAGGCCAAAATCCTCGGAATCAGTATTGATGAGCCGGTGCAGGTATTGAAGGCGAATGTGTCGGCCCTGGCGAGTGCGGCCAGCGAGAAATTCGGCGCGCGTATCGAATTCAGCGGCGAGGATGTGCTGGCGAATGATGATTATTGCCAGGCCGGCTACGGCGTTTTTGGTGATCAGGAACGCGAGGCGGTCTGCCTTTTTGCGGGCAAAGAGGGCATTTTACTGGATCCGGTTTATACGGGCCGGGCGGCGGCAGGCATGATCGATCTGATCCACCGCGGCGTCTTTCAGAAGAATGAGACGGTTTTGTTTTGGAATACGGGTGGTCAGCCGGCGTTGTTTGCCGAAAAGTACCAGGCAGATGTGGTCGGCTGCTAGGCCTACCCAGCCTGGGTGCGCGGGCTCTCACGTTAAATTTACTCACAGGCTCTGCGCTTTGGCACTGCCTTGTACCGGGACAAAGCGGTTTTTGAGGCAAAGCTTTGATTAACATTCACCGCGCAGCAAAAATCTGCATGGCGAAAAGCAAAACTGAGAAAGCCGTGAGCAAAGACCCTTTTGCGGAGTGCCAACAAGCGAGTCTTTAAAACAAATCGGGACGCATAATCTGCGTCCCGATTTGTTATCCATGGCGGAGAGGGTGGGATTTGAACCCACGGTGGCCCAGGGGACCACAACGGTGTTCGAGACCGTCCCATTCAACCACTCTGGCACCTCTCCAATAAAACAGTGTGGCGGGCGGATTATACCGCTTTTTTGGAGATTCGGGATGTTTAAATCTCGGCTGTGTAACCCTGGTGGGGGTAGATCACATTCTGCATGCCGCCAGCCTCAATTTTGGCCTTGAGCGGCAGGGCTCCGCGCGGCTCGCCATGCACAAGGAAGACCTTTTGAGCACTTTTCTTGACCCCCAGCGCATATTCTGAGAGCAGGTCTTGCCCGGCGTGGGCTGAAAGCCCGCCAATGGTGGCTATTTCGGCGCGAACTTCATAGGTCTCGCCAAAGATCCTGACACGATCTTCGCGGTCGGCCAGCCGGCGTCCGAGGGTATTGGGTGCCTGCCAGGAAACGATCATGATGGTATTCTTGGGGTTCTCGATATTCCAGCGGATATGATAGACAATCCGTCCAACTTCGGCCATACCCGAGGCTGAAATGATGATCATCGGGTCCTTGCGTTGGTTGAGGGCCTTGGATTCTTCCAGGCTGTGAACGTAGGTCAGGTTGTGGAATTCAAGCGCGGGATGCCCGCTGTTGATTTGGGCATTGGTTTCAGCATCGAAACATTCGGCATGTTTTTTAAAGATATCGGTGGCGTTGACTGCCAGCGGACTGTCGACATAAACGGGCACACTTGGCAGGCTGCCTTCGGCATGCATGCGGTTGAGATTGTAGACCAGTTCCTGGGTGCGGCCCACTGCAAAAGCCGGGATGATGACCTTGCCGCCGCGCTTCAGAGTCCGCAGGATGACCGTGCGCATTTCCTGGTAGGCTGCCTCGGGGTCGCGGTGCGGCTTATCGCCATACGTGCTTTCCATCACCAGAATATCGGTCTCGGTCGGCAGGACCGGATCCATCAGCAGAGGCAAATCGCGTCGTCCGATATCACCGGAAAACCACAAGCGCAGTTTGCGGTTCTGTTCCTGTACTTCCAGCTCGATTGCGGCCGAGCCCAGGATATGCCCGGCTTCGATGAAGCGCGCGCTGACACCATTGCCCGGGAAGAAGCGCGTTTCCAAGTTTGTCGGTGAGAAGAAGGGGATAACTTCGGCGGCGTCCAACTGGGTATAGAGTGGGTCAACGGGGGGCTCGCCGCGCCGGGCGCGGTAGATGTTGGTGGATTGGGCCTGTCGTTCCTGGACGTGACCGGAATCCAGCAGCATGATGCGCCCCAGGTGCACCGTGGCGGGGGTGGCATAGATCCGGCCCTGAAAGCCGTGTTTGACCAGGTGCGGCAGGTTGCCGGAATGATCGATGTGAGCGTGAGAGAGGATGACGGCATCGATTTCGCGAGGGTCAAAAGGAAAGTTGCGGTTATGCTCGAAGGATTCCTGCCGGATACCCTGGAAAAGACCGCATTCCAACAGGATCTTGCTGCCGTTGATGTCGATCAGATGCATCGAGCCTGTCACGGTTTGAGCTGCGCCAAGAAAGTGGATGAGCATGGGGTTCCTCCGGGAGGGTGCGACCGCTGATTGGTTGCTTGTATGGGTGGCGGGGCAGTCTGAATAGGAAAAAACAAACTCTATCTATACTATACAACGCATTCGGGGTTTGGGCAACGACGCGCAAGCGGTTTGTAAGTGTGGTGCGCGGGGACGGGTGTTCAATGGGGAGATATCAGGTATTCCGGCTGAGATAAATGGTGTCTCAGTAAGAGAGCGGCCGTTCGAGTTTACCTATAACAGAACAACCCGCCTGTTGAGATGCGGATTTACAGCAAATCTAGGAAGAAAGTGTGATCCGCAAAGCGGTTGCCGGCAAAGCCCATCGATCAACATTCTTTTGAGCAGCAAAAACACGATGATCGGCATTTTCAAAACCATCCGCCAAAACTCCGCCAGTGGGGAAGTCTATCGACCAACTTGCCCCTGAGCAGCAAAAACACGATGATTTGCGTGGGCAAAACCTTCCTGTTTTATCCACGCGGATGCGCCAACATCGGTGTACTACCCCCGCAAGTGGTGATTCGG
>CAINXK010000423.1 GCA_903854805.1 uncultured Anaerolineae bacterium | reverse complement strand
TTGATTCTTCAGGGGCAATCACCGGATCAGGCGCTTGCCAGGGTGAACAGCTTCTGGTTGGAAACGCTGCCTTTTCTTCTCCACCTTCCATTGGCAGAAGCGCAGCAGAAATTTATTACGGAGTGGGCTGAATATTGCGTGTAGGATTAAGATTGAGCTTGCTGTGGGCAGGAATGTCTGTCTGGCAGCTGCCGGCAGCTAGCTGATGAAGAGACCAGGAAAGTTCAGAACAAAGACCGCAGCCAACGCCCTGGGCTGTGGTTCGGGGAGAACATTATGAATCTGAAACGTAGCGCCATCATTATTTTCCCCATAATCGCAATGATCCAGGTTGGGTGTGTTTTAAACTCAGATTAGGCACTCTGAAACGAGATTGCCATGAGTTCCCTTTTTCTCAAGTTGATCGTGATGCATGCGCGGCTGGGGTTTAGGCATTATTTTTAATCATAGGGTATGACATGTTCGATGCAGAATATCTCTTCATTTCTCCGCAATACTTTAGGTTGAAAATCCGGTGGTGGAGTGGGGCAGCCTTCTTGAGGATCTGGTAGGCCCTGATCTGCCAGGATGACCCGCCCACGGGTCTTATTTCGCAGTGCCTTGAACAGCGCAGGCGCGGGCATCTCCCATTCCTCTTCCTGAGCCTGGGCGCGGTTAACCGGGATCATCGCCACCAGCTCACCAGATTCCATCTCTTCCAGCCCACCTTCGCTTAAGGTGGCATTGAAACTGCCATGGTGCCCTACCTTATATAGCACAACACGCTTCAAAAGATCGCTTGTTTTTAGCGGTGTGCCCTGCGCATTCTTTTCGGACCATGCCAAATCTTTCCATGACAACCAGTTGCCCATCTGTGCGTCAGCAGCAAAGAGCAGCACCTTGCCTGTGCTGCCAATTTCAATTGCCAACACCAGGCTGGTATTATTTGTGTCGCCGTCCAATTTAAGCGCGAAGTTTTCGACGGACCACATCCAGTCATCGTCGATTCTCTGCCATTTATTCTCATCCTGGTATCGACGAACGAATTTTGGCAGCGTTTGCCTGGAAGCATCTGTCTCAGCGGATAGTTTTATCCCGGCAGCACGTCCAAACGGCAGGCTGCGCTCCATTGCTTCCCGCTCATCTGTGGAAAGATTTTGTACATCCGCAGTAGTCATGGCCATGGCGCTCTCAAAATGGGTGAATTCATTGACCACTTGGACCGGTTCATAGGCCTGGCCTGATTTTGGATCGGATTGGAATAAAAATGGATATTTTGTGGGTGGGCCGAATACATACACCCGCGCGCCCGCCACACCGGTCAGGGGTATGGGGCTGCCGCCCGGCTTGAGATATTGCGGCTCGGTGATGGACAGGCTGCGGGCAATCTCCATTATCTTTTGAGTGGTGATCCTGTTGCCTGCCGCCAGCGTACCATCACCCAATCCGGCCTGACCGTTGAAGCGTTGCAGGATGGAGAGTACAGCCTTCGCCCGGCGCTCGCTGGATGGATGCTTGGCCATTCCAACTAATTTGGTGCCTGCCTCGTCCAGGCTTTTCAGGATCTTGCGCTTTTTTTCGGCCAGATCCTGGGCTTTCTGGTCATTCGGGTTTTCCAGCCAGCCAAACCAGATCTGCTGTACGCGCAACTGTTTTCGGAAAACTTCTTCAGCATAATGGAAACCGGAGATGTGATCCCAATGCTGGTGTGTCACCGCCAGAACATCCAGGCATCCGCCAGTCTGTTGAGCGATATCCTCCACAATGGATGTCATTACTTGATCCGATTTATCGGTACCCTGCAAAACGCCACAGTCGATGAGCATGTTGAACATGCCACCGTCATCACGTGGAAAGGACAGCAAAAAGCAATCTCCAATCCCACTCGGATGATACATGCGAATGGTCACGGCTTTTTGAGTTTTTGATTCTTGAGGGGGTAGGGTTGGGGTAGTCATGGTAATCATACTCCGGCATGGATGAGAGCGAGCGGTTCGTAGGCATCATCACCCGGGGCCATTGCGGCCCGGGCTTGGGCATAATAAGTTCCTGACAGCAATCCCCGGTTCCGATCCAATAGGTATTTTCGTTGGGCTTTCAATCGCCGTTCGCTCTCCACCCGTTTGCCAATTGCATATCGCACTTTCGAAGTGCTTATGTCAACAAGCAGCGTACAGCCACCATAAACGATGAAATCAGGGTGGTCATCTTTCGGGCCATTTTTGTCCGCTTCAGCTTGTTTTTCCTCGTCGAAATAGCCGTAACGCTGTTGATGGATCGAGATGACCAGGTCGGTCAGCGAGTCCCCACTATTGGAAATGCGATGAGTTGGGCGGATGGACAAAACATCTATCTTCGGCTGACCGGGTTTTCTCTGTACAATTGTTTTAGGCGCGTTCGGGCCAGAACACAGCCACAGATTGCGCAGTATTTCTTCAGTCTGCAGGTCGTTCGGTAATTTATCTAAAAAATCTTGCAAGCTTTTGCGACTTGCAAGGCATTGGTTGTAGACTTGCTGGCGATTCGATGTAGTGACCCAGTCAGGGGTCAGCGTTTTAGCAAGGCGATATTTCTGGAATATGCCAGTCAGAATTTTCTGAACTGCGGGATCAGGCTCGTTCCAAAGCAGGCTTTCAACGGAAAGGCTGCGCACATCGCGGGGATAGATTGCATAGCGCCGGAAGGCTTCGATAAAGCCGACCCGGTAGTTGTGCGGATCATCTGGAACCATATCAACATCTGCTGTGATGAGCGCGCGTAGATATTCGCCAAAGGTTGGATCCATCGATGAAAGATAGTCGAGAGCGCGGATGCAGATATTCAATACGTGCCCGGCCACCTTGGCGCCTTCTTCGGCCAGACGATCGACCAGTTCTACTGGCAGCGCGCCGGTGGGAATGATCCCTGTTCCACCAGTTGCCAGCCTTAAGATCGGAGCAATCCGGGCTTTATAAATAACCAGAAATGCATCAAACACTGCGGCCACCAGTAAAGCTCCGCGCTTGTGGGGCTCAAATTGTGTTTGATAAGCAGCTGAGTCCGGTTTTCCGATTGCTGAACGTAGGGCACCGCGCTCGCCGGTAGCTTGTCCAAACTGCAGAGCAATCTGGCTGAGCAGGCTTTCGGCAGACAGGTCTCCATGGGTTTTTGAGATCTGGCTGCGCAGCACTTCAGGATAAGTAAAGTGTTGGAAGAGAGCGACAATGTCAGAAAAAGCTTCGTGAAATGCCAGCACATCCGGGTTGGATGGTTCAACGTAAAGGCGCTGCAGGCCATCCAGCAGGGCGTGGGTGGTTTCGTGGGTTATCACATCGTGAGAGAGGCAGGTGAAAACGATGCCGTTCGGCAAAATTCCAGTCTGCTCAACCGGCTTGGCGGGAAAATAACCGAAAAGCAGCGCTTTTTTATTTGGGCTGTAATAAGCGTTCGCCTCACGCATGGCATGTGGGTAAATGCGCAGACGTCTGACAAAACTTTGCTCGTTTTCTTGAGAATCTGTCATGTGTGGGGCCCAAAGTGCGCAGCGCCCAAGAGCGCGCTCAAAGCGGTTGATGGTGGCCATCGCCACCGCATAGACCATTTGCTGGTGGAATAGGGGATTGCCTTCGTCCGGAGGCAGCCCATCCTGAGCAACGAGATGAAGGTCGTTCAGATTAACGGGTTGGTAAAATAACCCACTTGCCGGGTCGATATCCACCACATCCAGATATTCGCCAAGCGGGCCAGGGCCAAAGCCTTTTTCTTCCCACGGGACGCGGATCACAACCTGGTTGACCAACCAGTCATCCATGTTAAGGTTCAGGCTGGGGTCAATTGCAAACGCACGCAGCCGCCGGTTCGCCGGCGGAGGAGTTTCCCGCATATGAAAAACCGGTTTTTTGGAAGTTGAATCAGGAATATTGATCATGCCGTGTGCTCCCTTTTGAACCATTTGCGCCATTAGTAGTGCAAAATGATCTGGATTGAGTTATTCATCGTTACGCCAATTAATTCTGTCGTTTTACTTGCCAAGGCGAGGTTTCACTGCTTCATATCCAAGAAACTTGAATTGAACTGGTTTGGCATTCGGTTCAGCATGGTGAGCAAAGAGTGTGTAATCACAGGTTTCATAACCATGGCGGAAAAGCCGCTCAAATTCTTCCTGGGTTAGTTTACGGATCATGGTAGGGGTGTGCGCAGCAAGCTCCACTTGATCCGAATCCAGGCATTGCTCAACAATATTGGGGGAATACTGCTGCTGGTTGGCTGCATTAAGCACATACTCGCAAGTGTTGCCAATGCGCACGTAACTGCCAGGCTGAGCGTGCTTTCGCATTTGCTCAATCACAACGCGGGCGCGCAGCGAGCGCACCTGTTCCATCATGATCCCGGTCGCCAGGCGATAGAGCGCCGGCACACCCCAGGAATAATTGACCGGGTCAGCTTTTGGCGTGGCTTCGCTGATCACTAAAAAATCGATATTACTACGCCAGCCAGTTTCAAAATCCATCAGCCCTTCGAGACCCTGGTTGTCATAGGCGCCCCCATCCCAGAGGTGCAGCTTTTTGAAAGCAGGCTGAATGGGTACTGTCTCATGCGGGTGGTCGACTGGCAGGAAAAGATTTTCACCCATCTTATCTTTGTATTTGTACCAGCTGAAATCGGATGTTTTCAGGGGAAGATAGCCAATCAAACCAGGGAAGCCGGCTGAGGCCGCCAGCGCATCTGCCAGCAGGAAATCTTTTGGCCTGGCATAACCGGTGATGTAATCTCCCATCCGGTGCGGCTCAAAACGGAAATTCTTCCCCGTCTCATAACAGCAAGTATTGATCAGCCAGCGGGGTTCCTGTGGAATATCTGCCAATCGCGCAGTGACGCCCCATTGTTTGCGCATCAGGCGCGAAAGAGCGCCGGTCCGTGGCTGGAAAAGAGTCCAGATTTGTGAAAGGGCTTGCCCGATCAACGCTCCTTGCACATCGAATGAGGTAAGCAGGCGGCGAGCTTCGGGAACGATCTCATTTAGATATTGATTTGCATCAGGCCACTTGAAGCCGTTGAGGGTGTACACCAATCCCCCGCACAGACTGCCGCCCGATACAGTCGATAAATGCGTGACCTGAGACAATAAATCATTCTCGTCCACAGCCAGGCGCGCAATCATGCCCAAGTGAAATACAGTGGCGCGATACCCGCCGCCAGACAACGCCAGAGCAATTTTCATTTCACCCATCCTTGGTCGAATATTCTACAGATTGTCTTTGATCTTTGTGACTTATTTATTCACCGCCTTCAGCGATGTGATCTCGTTATCCAGAATGCCGAGGTCAGACACCTTTGCATACGAGCCGGGAACTAAAACGAGCGGTGACCCTTTATGCATGACTGGGGTGTCGTAGCTCGCCTTTAAGTAGAAACTCCACTTACCGCTCAGGATTACAAACGAGGATGTGCGGTTATCGAAATTACCGGCCTTGTACACGCTCAAATCAGATTGTTCCCGCATAACATCAATGGATTTACCGCAAAAATTCTCATCTTCAAAAAGGATGATCCGCCCAGGCACAATGTTACTATCTGGCGGCATGGTAAAGGTATAGTTTGGTTGGAAGAAGCATTCAACAGGCTTGTTGTCGAAATAGTTAATGCTGGTTTTACGTTCCGGGTTCCCAATATTTAGTTTCAAGGTGACGTTGTCGTTGTTGTGGAAGTTCGGATCGTAGATAAAGAGGGTAAGGTCATCGTCTTTCAAGTCGTATCCATATGCCAGTACCTGGTGGTTTTCGCCCAATCTTGAAAGCTCGGATGATTTAATGCGGATCAAACCTAAAGGGCAGGGTTGTCCGGTATCCAGTTTCGCCTTAATGACCGGCCACTCCTGTCTCACTATCCGCCAGGCTCGATTGCGCGGCGCCATCAGCAAACGACTCTTGCTGGTTTGGAAATCCGGGAAGCTCGGATTCATTAGTTCAATATAATTCCATACACCTGCAGGGATGTCAAAGCTGTTAAATAAGCGTTTACTGAGATAGTCAAATATCGGACCATGTAATGGCGATTTATAACGAACGGAGATGTCCTGATCGGCAACCTGGGGGAGGTTCAACCCTGCCAGAAAGTAATCCAAAGCTGCATACACCATCCCACCACACAAACCTTTTGACGCATCTCCGTACCTGAGCTCCCCGATTAGCTTGAAAGGTGGAACTGCTTCAAAGCTATTGTCGAAAGGCCAACCATTACGGCTTGGTAAAAAATCGGTCATTTGGCGGGTAACTGGGATAGCTTTTGCTTCAGCGTTATTAGGGCACGAGAAAGCTTCCAGTTGGTATTTAACTTCTGCGTTGTCCGAGCATAACCATGAGACAACGATTTCACCACTCCCAACCTGTCCAAAAGATGGTGAAGACACCAATTTTGCAGAACCCCCGAAATGGCTATCAAGAATAGTCAGGCGACAACTATGGAAAATTTCATCCGGGGGAATAGCGATTTTTAATAAATCATTCCCCTGGCTTTCTGTAGAAAAAAAGAAGCCGTGCTGGTGGGTTTCGTTCAGAATTTTGGTCATGCTAGCCCTCCTGGAAAATATTTCATGCAAACCTGGTTTATGAAGCCTTTGGTTTTCCCAGCAAAAAATTATTGAAAAGTAATTATTGCGACTATCTTTAATTCGGAATCAATTTAATGCAATCGCCAGAATCGAAAAACGAAGCATATCCAGAACGGATGGCTTCGCTTTATCGTTATTCAGGGTTTGGTTATAAGGAGCTTCGGTGTATTACCCTGAAGTAGTGTTCCCGTTTGTTGGTGTTTATATGAATAAATTGTCTGTAACTATCATAGCACTTTTATTTAAAAATACAAATAATAATAACCAATGTGACTGTAACATTATTGGTGGGTTTTTGGTAAAGACCCAGAAACCCAGCATCTGTTGGATCTGACCAATTCTTTTGGCTACCAGATGTTGTGGTAAAAAGGTCGCCATCCAATTTTGTGTCAGACACCTGCAGGTTTAGTTGTTGATTTCACAAACCTTTCGTGCTAGAATTTTTTCAAGGTAAAAAATATTAATGAAATCTGACACAGGCCAAGATTAACATCGCCGGTTGTCATTGAACAATTAAATCTTGTATGAAACCCGCCGTCCAGGTGCGATTTAGCTTCTTTATTTGGAGAAAACCTATCAGGCTTGCGCCGATCGAGCGCATTTTGCGGGGTAACCCTGGGGATGTCCTGCGTTGGATGAAAAAAAGGAATTGAATTGGTTGCTTTGGGATTTTAAGATCGATGGATGATAGGATAACATATTTTCAAGACATAATCCTCGCAATTGCTTATCTCCTGAAAGTAAGGATATCACTATGAAAAATCAAAAGTATTGCTTTTTTCTGGTAATTTCTCTGGGGTTGCTCCTGTTTATAGGATGTACCCCTGGTGCAGCAACCCAACCACCTGCTGTTCAACCTTCTCCAACTCCTACACCTACCCCGTTGCCCTGCCCGCAATACGGGTTCAATTACACAACTGATCCACTTCAGGGCGGCGATGTTTCTAGCGGTGAAATTTATGCTGTCACTTATGCCACGCAAAACAACAATGCTTGGTGCTGGCCAAACAAAATAACTATTAGTAAACCAAATCTCGGCGCATTACCTACCTGCCCTGCCCCCAAAGGCTGCCTGAATGCTATCGATCTAGGGCCGGATGATTTGAAATTTGTCGATCCCAACAACTCCGTTTTGGAAAAGCCCAAGTTGACCTTTGATTTGGGAAAAAATACAGTTGTACCCAAGGAAAATTGCTCAAGCTATTGTTACGTAATATACCAGTTAGCCAAAATAAACAATCAGGACAAATGGGTATATGCGGCTGATGCAAAAGCAGATACTCTCACGATTCCCCCAATTACCTACAACGTCGCTACCGGGAACGTAGCTCATTTTTCCGTTTTCGCCATTGTTGAACTGCCCCCACCCACCCCACCTAGCCAGCCATTCACTCAAAACTTCGTTGTTGCCTCCGATTTTGTCTTGAGTTTAACGGGAGATATGGGGGTTGCATTTCAGGTGCTTGATCAAGGCGCTCCTGAATTAATACCCGGACAGGAACGTCTTTTCCGTTTTGTTGGTTTCAACGAGAAGGAAATTCTCATTCCATCAGGAATACCCGAGGCTTGCCAGGATGTCACCCCCCTTGATAGAAAACTCAGCTGCATTTTCCCCATTGGGACTCAGGTGAAAATAAGCATTGATATCATTTCTCCAACGGATTGGTTATTTACAATCGTTTCCGATCCCACCTTTGTCTTGCAATGGCACAACGAAGCTATCCTATTCTACTAAACTGGAAACGCAGGAGCGCAAGCCTCGCGTTCATATCCCAGCTCCTGCTCTTCAGCCTGCTGAAGGTGCCCGATGTCCGGGCCCAGCAGATTGGAATACAGACCTTCGGCCTGGCAGATGGGCTGGTCGGCAATGTGACGGCGATTTCCCAGGACAAGCTTGGGCGATTGTGGGTTGGCACAGATGCCGGGTTGCTTTTGTATTCAGAGTCTGGTTTTGACCCACCTAACGACGCACCTGGAAAAATAAAGACGGGTTGGGTAAAATCTTTGCTTGCCACGCCGGATGGCGGCCTGTGGGTTGGTCTGGATGGTGGTTTGTATCGCCTGACGCCCACAGGGGATTGGCAGGCATACTTGCCGGTTTCCGCCCTGCCAGAATTAAATAGCATCCTCTTCTTTTTACGCACTGCTGATGGGATGATCTGGGCAGGTGGACGGGAGGGCGTGGCATATTGGAATGGAAAGGACTGGCAGATCATCTCAAAAACCGAGTATCCCCTGACAGGCATCACTGCCATGGCCGAAGCCGAAGATGGACAGCTCTGGTTGGCAGTTGAAACCCAAACAGGCAACCAGGTCTGGGTGCTGGATAGGAACTCGGGAAAAATCCAGATACTCTCTAACCCGGCTGGATTGCCTGACAGGTTTTCTATTTCAGCGATCGTGACGGGCCAGGGACAGGCGATGTGGGTTGCCACCGATAGCGGCCTGGTCAAATTCGAAGGACTTTCGAGGGCGCAAATCTTCTCTGCTGCAAATGGTCTCGCCAGCGATGTGGTTTTTTCAGTGCTTCCCCACCCGGATGGGGGTGTGTGGGTTGGGACAACCCTCGGGCTGCAGCGTTTGGGACAAAAAGGACGTCCAGATGTTATCCAGACTGTGAGCGGATTGCCCGGTACCAATGTGCGTGCCATGCTTTATGACAACGAGGGGGGCCTCTGGCTTTGTTTGGAAAACGGGCTGGCGCGTTTGCCAGGTGTGGCGTGGCAACTGGAAGACTCCCCGCCTGTTGCGGGTCAACCGCTGCGGACCTTTCTGGCCGGACCGCCGGGAAAAGCTTATGCCGCGGGTCTTGATCATATTTATTTTCTTGATGATTCCGGGAATTGGCAGGCCTTTGAGCAAGGATTACATGGCGAGTTGATCGCCACTCTGGCCCGCGATTCCCAGGGGAATATTTGGGCTGGCACCAACCGAGGTCTCCTGCGACTTGAAGGACAAACCTGGATGCCAGATGCTCGTGTTCCCTCTGCCGATCAGGTAAACGCAATCCTGGCCCGGGCAGACGGACTGTGGGTTGGAACAACCGCCGGGGTTTACCAGCTTCAAAAAGATAGCATTTCCTTGCATAACCATCAGAGTGGCGCGTTGGGAATGGATAATGTCACATCCATTTGGCCTACCCGCTCCGGCGATCTATGGGTAGGGACAGTCAATGGCGGCGCCAGCCGCTGGAACGGCGTGAATTGGATGACCATCAATCGCGATTCAACTGGTTTAGGTCTGGCTGATAACATTGTCCTGGCCGGATTGGAGGACAGCGCTGGTAATTTATGGTTTGGCACGCGCGATGGTTTGAGCCGTTTGCAGCAAGGCGCTGACCCCACCCGGCCGGATGCCTGGTCCACCCAGCGTCCGCCGGCATTGGGTGGCACGCAAATCCGGGCGATCCATGAGGATGTGAGACGGCCGGGGTTGATCTGGGTGGGAACGCAGACCGGTTTGAATTTAATTGATGGGCTGCAGGTCAGTACCTTCACAATCCAGGATGGGTTGCCTGCGCTTGGAATTAATAGCATCGACCAATCTGGTGATGGAACACCCTGGGTTGGGACGAATGCCGGCCTGTATTACCATCACGATGCCGGACAGGGACCTCGCATGGTAGCTTTTGGATTAAAGGTTAACCAGCAATCATGTATGGATGCCTGTCTCGATTCCGGGATTACCTATCGAACCAACTCGGTTGAAATGGATTTTAGCGGTCTGGATCTGGCTTCCCCAGGAAAATTGCTATACCAGGTCGTACTTGAGCGACAAAACAAGGCGAACTGGGAACCTGTTGAACGTTTATGGAGCGACCAGACCAGTTTGACACGCACTTTACCGCCAGGCTGGACTTACAGGTTTACTGTCCAGGCGTATGATCGCGATTTCAACGCCTCTATCCCTGGCTCTTCCCTGGCTTTTACAGTCCCGGCAGCCACCCCTTGGGAGTGGCTTTTCGATCACCCCGTGATCCTGATATTGTTGATCCTGGCATTAATATTAGTGGGTATCATAGGCTGGAACGAGTTGCGCCGTTTCAGGTATTACAAATTTCCACTCGACGTTCACATTGCGGTAGAGTCAAGGGGTGCTCAATACTTCATCCAGGCGAAAACACACAGCGGCCTGCTTCACCAGAACTTGCCCTACCAGGCATATATGGAACTCCCTGAGTTGCTTGAATGGGAAAGAATTTTGCGTGAAGACCGAAGTGTACCCCCTTTGAAAAAGTTGGGCGAAGCTTTGGCGCAAGCCATATTTCCAGCCCAGGATCCTAAAATCTCCAACATAATCTTTCCACCCGGCCGGCGTGCCTACAAGTTTCGTCTCAGTTTGGATTTGCGGCAGGCCCAAATGTTGAAGCCCCTGCCTTGGGAAGTGTTGTATGGCGGACAAAAGGCAGATTTCCTGGCTGTCCACTCGCAGGTCGCAATTCTACGCGACCTGTCTGCCGAAGTAAAAACAGATTCAGATGACCTGGCGCCCGGCAATATCAACAAGGAAATCGAACAGGCTTCAATTCTGACTGCCTGGTCCAATCCGCGTGACATGGCGCAGCTTTTTTCCCAGGATCAAACTGTAAAGGATTTAAAAGACTTGTTGGACAGACACTTGCGGCGTAAGCGCCTGGTTTTGCAACCACCCCTCGGGCATGTACGTTGGGAACAATTTGATGAGGGAATCAAGCGTGGGTGCACCATTCTGCAATTCGAAGGCCATGGCAGTTTAGACCCAGCCTCAAACTCAGCCGTTCTATTTTTCGAAGACCAAGATCACGATGCTGTTCCCATCCCCGGGGAACAGGTGGTCAGCCTGATCAAAGCCCTGGAACCTGCCAAGCGGCCGCGCCTGGTTTTCCTGAATGCTTGCAGCACTGCCGCTTATAACAGTGCCACGGCCCAGGGCAACCTGGCAGAAGCGCTCATTAGTGACGCACAGGTGGCCGCTGTGATTGGCATGGGATACCCGATCCCAAATGAGGCCGCGCGCGTTTTCAGCAAAGCTTTTTACGAGGCTCTGCTGGATAATGGCCAGGTGGACTATGCTATGATGGCAGGCCGGAAAAGCCTAGCGGTTCGGTTTGGGGTTCAGTATCGTTATTGGGCCATCCCACGCCTGTATTGTAGCATCCCGGATGGAGAAATTTTCCGCTGGAAATAAAAGCCTGGAGACAAAAATGTGTCCAATTCCGCTTGACAAATTGAATCAGCAGTTTATCACCCTCGACACGATGGTAACCGTTCTTAAGGCCGGGCAGGAGCTATTACGTGCTGGCGGGTTGAAATATCAGCAATGGTATATCGTTGTCGAACTTGGGCCGGGTGATTTTAAATACCTGACCATGGCTGAATTGCTAAAAAGTGTCGAGCAAAAAGGCCCTTCGATTCTAAAAAATCTACTCGTAGATGTCCCAAATTTATTGATGGCATGTAAAAGTATCGACATTCAAAGCATGGGGCTGGGGGCGGCCCAGCAGGAATTATTAAAAAGCTACAGTAAATGCCTGGTTGTCCTGGACCAGGGTGAGCCAATTGGGTTGGTAACTGAAACAGACAAATCTGGTTTTACTGTCTTAACCGAGACGTTGTTCTATTTTAAAAATTATGATATTGCGTATGCACTGGATGGAGCTCCTCCTCCTCCTGTAGAAAAAACAGCCCGTTTCCTGAACACCTGCCTGGTGGATGCTGCGAACCACCAATTGATCGAACAAAACTACAGCCTGGCGCTGAATACCTCTTATTTGCTACGTGTAGATATAGGGCCTCTCTCAAAGCAAAGTGTGATTGTCAATCCTTTCGATTTCCCCGATGATAAACTTCCTCCAAGCCCTACGGGCTGGTGGTTGGAAGCGATTGCGGCTAGCGACGATTTCGTGGTTGAGACAAAACGTCACCCATTCTTTTTGCCCGTGCATGGGCCTGCGTGGGTGTGTGCCTGCGAGCCTGGCGGGCCGCACACCTGTGTCAGCCATGACCCCTTTATGTTTATCCCCCTGGTAACACCGCAGGAGACTGGTTTAAAAACCCTGCGCCTGACGATTTACTTTCGCAAGAACGCTGTCCAATCACTTTTGCTGACCGCCGAAGTAGCTCAAAATGAAGCAGCTTGCGCCGGCTATTCGGCAAAGATCGATTTCACCTTGACAGCCCGCCTGGATAACCTGGATTCTTTACCCAAACGTATCGCCAGCATCGTGATCAACCAGAACCTAAACGGCACTCATCGCCTGGTATTCAATGGGCATTCTGAAGACCCGCACCATTTGAGTCTGAGCGATAATACTATGCAGAATACAACCAAAGACCTGCGTGCTGTGTTGGATAAAATCCATTACAGTAAATCCGGGCTAATTGGGATACAAAATAACTATGACAATAATAACTATGCCAAATCTAAAGATAAATTTATTGAGGATCTGAAAATCCTGGCCGGTCTTGGTTGGGGTCTCTTCGATATGATCACGAATAAGGTTAACTTCGAAGTTGATGACCCTGGAACCATCCAGATAGCTCGCGCAGCCACCGAATTTGTATTCCCCTGGGCTTTTATTTATGATATCCCCAAGGAGAGCGGGGTCGATTGGCAGCCCTGCCAGCTTTTAAAGGATTGGGATGGCCATGCCACGCTTGTTCCCACTTCCGCGAAAAGCTGTCCGCATGAAAATGCCCATGGCGAAAACACACTCTGCCCGTTTGGTTTTTGGGGCTACCGCCACATCATTGAACTTCCCCCCAGCCTCGATATCCAGAATATTGATACGATCAAGCAGGTTATTCACGTACCCGGACAATTAAACTTTCTATTTATTCAAAACAAGAATCTTAAAGCGGAAATCACGGAGGACCATGTTAACTCTCTCAAACAGAAGGTAGGCAATGCCTGGACCCCAGTGGTCTCTAAAGCAGACACAAAAACAGCACTGGACAGCCAGGAGCCGGAAATTGTGTATTTCTATGTTCATGGGAAAAAGATGGATGAGAATTTGTTTGCCAAATCATCCCTGCTAGTCGGCGATGATGAAGAAATCCAGACTGGAGATATAAAAGCCTGGTTTATATCTTCTTGGAAAAAGAAACCTGAGCATTGGCGCAATTCATCACCGTTGATTTTCATCAATGGTTGCCATACGCTGGATTTGTTACCCGACTCGCCTGTCAGTTTCGTGGATGAATTCTGCCGGGCAGCTGCCGCCGGTGTGATAGGCACAGAAATCACAATTTCGCAGCGGGTGGCCAGCGAAATGGCTGAAACTTTTTTTGAAAACTTTGTGAACAATATCCCTGCGGGCGAGGCGCTGCGCTTGGCCCGTATGGATTTGCTTAATAAGGGCAATGTGCTTGGGCTCGTTTACACAGCCTACTGCGCAGCAGAACTGGTATTGGAGTGAGCTGGTTTTCTTTTGGCTTGATTGACCAATCTGTTAGACAAAGAAAAAGGAGGTTTGTATGGATCTCAGTGTTTGGGGTGCGGGCTTTTTTGGACTGGTGATCGGTTGGGTAACTTATCGCACATTACGCCGTAAGAGCGAGGCTACAACCCTGGCTGATATTTCGGCCGTTATTGCGGCAATCGGCGGGGCGGCTGTCACTGCCTTATTTAAGGAAGGTCCTCTGTTCGGGGCATACTGTATAGGTCTGGCGATCGGTTTCTTCGCTTATTTTGTGGTTTTGTTGGTATTATTCGGTAAAGACGGCGCCAGCGATGCCATGGGCAAATAATCACAAGTTATTTACCCATAAATACTTTATTTAATGACCTGACATGATATGGCATTCCATCCAGTATCCTGGATGGGGTGATAGGTATTGCTTGGAAATAGGAATTGGACAGGTTGACAGGAAAAATACCAAGAAAGCATGTTTCATTCACGACATGCAGCCTGTTGGAATAAAAACAAGTGTTGTTTCTGTCACTGATCGAGCCGTCTAGGACATAAAGCTCTGCGAAAAATGATAATTGCGCGCTGATATTGACGTGGTATCATCGGCAGTTCGATAGTTTTTAGATGAGGTTTATCAGCTTGTTTACAGCATTATTTTGCTATCAATAGTATCGCCACAAACATGATGAGAGTTCCTATTCACTGGATTTGGCTGAAGTTTTCCCGCAAAATACCCAGCCAGCAAAGCTGTTGCCCCGCAGTAAAGTGAGCCGAGCAGGGCGGCAATATCCATCCGTCCAGATTGCCCGGCAAGAATGTAAAATAGGCTGCCGCTGATATCAAAAACCGTGCTGATGACTAAAATTATCCAGATCGTTCGCGTGGGGAACTACAATTGTTTATTCAGGAATGCGAAAATCAAGAGCGCCAATGTGCCGGTTGTGCGCACCGCCAGTAGTGATGCCAATACACTTGTCTGACTGCCCTGATTGACCAGGATAAAATAACTACCCAACCCAGCCACGCTAGCAGACGACGGCTGATCAGTCTGCCGGCAAAATCGCCGATACCCCAAGTATCCGCAGAAGCAAGGCTGAAAAGAATGGAAAGCAATATGCCTCCATTGGAAGAGGGGAGGTAACGGGCTGGGTTGGAATTAATATTTGAGCAGCGCTGTCAAAAAGGTCCAGGTGTTCGATAGGGAAGGGACAAACAACCTTTCGTCCGGTGAGTGTGGGTTTTCGATGGTTGGGCCAAGCGAAATTGTGTCCAGCCCGCCACATCGGTCACTGATCAAGCCACATTCGAGCCCACCGTGCGAAAGATGGAATATTGGCTCCACCCCAAATACAGATTTGTAAACAGCAGTGCATTTTTTCAGCAGATGCGAATCCATGTTTGGCTGCCATGGCGCAAAGATCTTCGTTCGTTCAGTCAGGGCTCCGGCCAACCAGGCTATCGCCTCGACTCGGCTTGTGATTTCTTCCAGCCTGGAATATACCGAGCTGCGATGGTTCGAAACGATGAATAACCCGTCTGCTTTCAGGTTCACAATCCCGATATTGTTTGATGTTTCAATAAATCCGGGTATTTCTGCGGACATGGCAGCAACACCCTGTGGAAGGGCAACCAGCAGTCGGATGGCGGCCGTTGTTTCAGATTGGCTAATCACGTGAATAGGCTGGGCACTTTTTTGCGTTAACGTAATTGACAATCCAAGTTCCAGGTTAGCGTGTTCAGCCTGGATGACTTTCAGGATGCCGGAAAAATTCTCCTGGCATGCCACAACTGCATCCTTCGGGCAGGTAAAAAACGCTTCCGCATCGCGAGGAATGGCGTTGCGGGCGGTGCCACCGTTCAGGCTGGATAGCCGGATGGGAATCTTGGACTGAAGGGAATCGAGTACACGCGCGATCAATTTGTTTGCGTTGGCGCGGTGCTTGTTGATGTCTCCGCCAGAATGGCCACCCTGCAACCCGCCTACCCTTAATTCAAAAGCGACTTCATCCACGGATTGAGGTTCCCAGGTGACAGGCAGGGTGATGAAAACACTGCCACCGCCCGCGCAACCCACCGTAAATACGCCTTCCTCTTCCGAATCCAGATTGAGCAGTGTCTTCCCGGTTAGCATGAAAGGCTCGAGATTATCTGCCCCGGTGACACCCAGCTCTTCTTCGACCGTAAATAGCAACTCCAGTGCAGGGTGAATACTGGCTTCATCTTCCACCAACGCCATCATCAAAGCAATGGCGATGCCATTATCAGCTCCCAGTGTGGTCTGATCTGCTTTGATCCAATCACCATTGCGAATAAGGATGATTGGGTCGCGGGTAAAATCATGCGGCGACTCGAGTGTCTTCTGGCAAACCATGTCCAGGTGGCCTTGCAGGATCAGCACCGGAAGGTTCTCAGCTCCGGCGCTGGCTGGTACCTGAATGACCAGGTTGCCAGGAGCATCCACCTTTGTGGCCAATCCACGTGAACCTGCCCATTCTTGAAGCCAAGCGCGTATGCCGGCTTCATTTTTCGTACCGCGTGGGATGGCGGAAACTTGTTCAAAGCGTTTCAGGATCAGTTCGGTGGAATTCATGCGATTCTCCTGTACTCAGCCCGGTCATTGACCAGGGTCAGACTCTTTGCATCGGAGCTAAAAACGACGATCGTATCATCTTGCAGGCCTTTTAAATTCCAATGGGCTATAAAGGTATCCGCTTTGAAAGGTTCCAGGCTTGCAACCAGGTTTCCATAGGCAAGCTTGAGCCCACTGGCGTTGACTGTTAGCAGAATTTCGCCAAAGATTTCATTGGAAAAAGTTCCGGCAAAGCTTGCCAGTTTTTGGGTGGAAAGCGAAAGCTGTTCCCGTCCAAGCAAAAACTGGTCTACTCCGCTTTTCACTTCGGCCATGTAGCTTTGCGCCACCATCTGAAATTCGGCTGACCAGTCTCGGCCTTGTTTCTCGAGCAGGATATCCGAAATTGCGTAGAAAAGCGCGGCATGTGCCAGAGTCTGGTGCAAGTTGACTGTTATCGCCAGCCCCATCCTGCGCTCCGGGAAGAAGGCCAGCGCGGAGTTGAAACCCGGCATCTGACCACCGTGCATGAGCACCTTTTCGCCATGGTAATCCATGACCCACCAGCCAAGACCATATGTCCAGAAGCGGGTGGCGGGCTGAAGAGCATAGAGAGGGGCCAGCTCAGAATTCATCAAATCTTGCATCAGCATTTGTGGTGTGGTTATTTCTTTGAAAGCTGCCGGCTGCAGCACAGGCGCCCCGCCAGCGAGCAGGGCACGCAGCCAGCGGGCCAGATCATTAGCGGAGGTATGAATTGAGCCGGCGGGTTCATGGCTGAGTTTGTACCACGGGATCGATTCTGGCTCTCCAAGGAAGCGCACACCTGCCGGATAACTCTCATCCAAAACGGCATGCGGGCTGGCGACATTTGTAAAGTCGCCGATCTGATCGTAACTGCTTACTGAACGAGTCATGCCAAGTGGCAGAAACAGGTGGAAGTTAATGAAATCGTCCCAGGTTTGGCCTGTCACTGCTTCGATTAGCAAACCGGCCACGCCAAACTGTTGGTTTGCGTACTGGAACTGGGTGCGGAAGCCTGCGGTTGGCCGCAGGTACTTCATGCGGCGCATCAGGTCGCGCTGCGTGTAGCCTTGATGATAATAAAGACGTTGGGCCCGTTCAAGACCGAGACGATGACAGAGTAGGTCTCGCACTGTAACATGTTGTGTAATCCACGGATCGTAGAGTTCAAAATCGGGGATGTGTTTGATTACCAGATCATCCCATCCCAAGCTGCCTTCGTCCACCAGTATGCCGATCAGTGCAGCGGTGAAAGCTTTGGTGGTGGAACCAATCGCGAAGAGGGTGTCAGCATCCACGTCTCCGGGCTTGCCCGCCTCGCGAGCGCCGAAACCCTGGATGAATTCTTCGTCGCCCTGAATGACGGCCACTGCCGCACCAGGAATATTCCAAGCAGCCAGGGTCTTGGCAATTGTTTCATTTAATTGTTGTGTGTTCATCCTCATCATCTCCAGACTTTATCCACGGCATCATAACTTCCGATGCGCAAATCAGGTTTGTTATTTATCAATTTATGCTTCTCTACCCGTTCGGAGGCTGTGCGTGGCAAATCGTCTACAAATTCAACATAGCGCGGCACTTTGAAGTAGGCCAGCTGCTCGCGCGCGTAATCCAGGATTGCCTCGGGATCAGGCGCATACTCTGGGCGCAGGGCAATATAGGCCTTGACTTCCTGTCCGCGCAATTCATCCGGCACAGGTACAACCGCGACAGCGTGCACAGCCGGATGTTCCAGCAAGACACTCTCCACTTCCACCGCTGCAATATTTTCGCCAGCGCGTCGAATGGTATCCTTCAAGCGAGCCTGCCAGTGATAGTAACCACGCTCATCCCTGGAGACCAGATCACCGGTATGCAGCCAGCCATCGATCAGGGTTTCGGCGGTTGCAGTTGGATTATTCCAGTAACCGAGCATCATGGGCTTGCCGCTGATCAACAGCTCTCCAACTTGCCCATCCAACACATCCTGCCCTTCAGCATTCACCACGCGAACTCGCTTGGAAGCGATCGGTTTGCCCATCGCGCCGCTGCCCACACTTTCAGCATCATCAAGCGGCACTATCAGGTCTACCCCGGTTTCGGTCATGCCATAGGCTTCGCGCCAGGGTACTCCCCAACGCCGTTCAAATTCTGCGTGGAATTTAGGATGAATACCCGAACAAAGGATCACTCGCAGGTGGTGCCCATGCTCGAGCGCAGGTTGTTCATCTTGTTTAAGCAGAAAGAAAGGCATGGTGCCAATCAGGTAAAGCACCGTCACCTTGTGTTCGATCAGCGTCTGCCAGAAATGTGAAGGCGAAAAACGCGGCAGGATCACCAAGCGCGCCCCGCCTATCAGGCAGGCAATCGCGTTCCACTGAGGATCCATATAATAGAAGGGTTGGGCTGTCAGGTTGACTTCGCCTGGCTCTAACTCAAAATATTCTGCGGCGATCTGGCCGACTCTTAACCAATAATCGTGCGTCAACATACAGCCCTTGGGGAATCCGGTTGTGCCAGAAGTATATTGGATGTTGACAAGATCATCTGGACCGATATCGGGCCCGTTAAAGACAGCCGAAGCTTGCTCGGCTCTCTGGCTGAAGTCCGTATCGCTGCCAATGATAAAAATTTCTCGCACTGCAGATATATGTTCGCGCACCCGCTGCCACTGCGGCAGATATTGGTTGTGGATGATGAAAAAACCAGCCTGCGAGTCGTTCAGTGTGTAAGCCAGGTCGCGATCGTGATAATTTATATTAATTGGCACGATCACCGCGCCCAGTTTTGCCAGAGCAAACCAGGTGATGGGGAAATCAATGCCGTTTGGCAGCATGACAGCAACCCGCTTGCCTTTGGTTACGCCAGACGATCTTAAGCTGTTGGCGCTTTGATTAACCTTGAGATTCACCTGGACAAACGAAAGCGATTGGCCTTCAAAAACGAATAATGGTTGGGTACCAAAACGCTGCGAAGCTTCATCTAATAAGTGACCAATACTGTGCCACTCCATTGGCTGCCTCCTTGATGTACTTATCTTTTTGTCACGCGCCAGATAAATATTTCTGTCAATTCTCTTGAAGCAGCTTTCAAATCCACTGCATCCGGCGCAAACACCCATTGCAGCATGACACCGTCAATGGCGCCCTGGATCATTGCCGACATCGTCTGTGGACTAAAGCCCCCAAATTCAGCTCGCTCCTGCCCAATCCGGAATATTTTCTGCAAGTGCGCGCGGCATGGGTCATACGACGACTGGTTGAAGGCCTTTTTTTCCTCGGCAGAGGTAAAGCTGCCCCAAAGATCGACCAACGCCACAAAATGCGGACGGTTCTGCTCAATGTATTCAAAGCTGGCTTCAATATAGACGCGCAGTTTGTCTGCTGCCTGAACCTGCGCATCGACCTGGACTTTGATGTAGGCGCCCTGCTGGTTCAAGATGGTATGGATGGCCGATGTGATCAAATCGTGCTTGCCGTTGAAATGATAGGCGATCAGGCCTTTGGTAATGCCCAATCCTTTAGCAATTTCAGCAAAGGATGTCTGGGTATATCCCTGGTCGGCGATTGTCAGCAGGGCCGCGTCGATGATTTGCTTGCGACGGGCTTCTTCAATGAAGGTCGGTTGGTCGGGTTTGCTTGTTTTTGGTGTCACGGCGATTTCCTTTCAGCCTCGGTGAGTTCTGCCTGGTAGCGGAAAAATTCTCGCGCGGCAGCAGGGTTCATACCAGTAAATATACTATTACAGGAGGAAAACATGTAGCCATCTGTTCCACCATCTTGCACACAGCGGCGCATTTCTTTCCGCAGCTGATCAAGATCAGGGTTGCACAACAGGCGAACATCCGCGTTGCCGATCAACGCCAGTCTGCCGGCATATTCGGCTTTGATCGCGCTAAGTGACATGGACCAGGGTTCCAGCCCATGAATTCCCGCGAAGCCTGCCTCGACTGCCATGGGTAGCAGCTTGGCAATGTTTCCATCGCTGTGCCAGATGACCGGAACCGCCAGACGCTCGACGATCCGACGATGGTAGGGTAGTACAAATTCGCGCCACATCCTGGGAGAGATCATCGGGCTGGCGTGATGCGCGGAATCGTCGCCTATCACGATCACTTCGGCCCCCAATTCCACCGCGCGTTGAAACACTGCCAGGCACCATTCCGTGCGCGCTTCCATCAGCGCATGGATGAACACCGGATCGTCGGCAATTCGTAGGCAGAAGCGCTCCAGCCCCATGGCCATATACGAATTCATAAATGGGCCGATGTGCGTGCCAAAGAATAGGCAATGCTCTGGGAAACGCTGGCGAAGTACGGCTACTCGCTGCGGGTCAAAAAATCGCTGCGCAAGCGCGAGCGGCGGAGAAAAATGTGCAAGGTCCTCGGCGTTGTCCAGGAATCCGCCCGCATACATCCCATCTTTCCAGCCTCGGCCCAATTCATCGACACCATTCTTCCAGGCATTGCTCTCAGCCGGGGATTGGGACGGCATCAAGACCGCATCCTGTCCGAGGTCTGCGTAGGCGCCGTATGGGTCGCTCACACCCAGTTCGGCGTACAAGGCATCGAT
>CAINXK010000422.1 GCA_903854805.1 uncultured Anaerolineae bacterium | reverse complement strand
TTTATCGAGTTTCTTGGTCAGTTAAGCGCAGGTTCAACCATCAATCATCTTTACCAAAAAGATTTCGTGAATTTTGTATATAAGACACCGGCGACAATTGCCGAACAAACCGCCATCGCGGAAATCCTGAGTGACATGGATAAAGAGATCGCGGCGCTGGAGGGCAAACTGTCCAAGGCGCGAGCGGTAAAGGCCGGGATGATGCAGGAGTTGTTGACGGGGAAGGTGAGGTTGGTGTCTTAACCTTGATTTTAAAGATTACAGGATTACCTTGATTTTAAAATCAGGTAAATCAGGATAATCAAGCAAATCGCGGTTAAGACAGAAAATCAGGTCAATCAAGATAATCAAGCAAATCCCGGTTAAGACAAAAAATCAGGTAAATCAAGGTTATGGTGGTGTGATGGAACATGAAGAATTGACCAGTCGTATCATCGCAGCGGCTATGAAGGTCCATACGGGGCTGGGTAATGGCTTTCAAGAAGTGATTTACCAGCGTGCCATGGAAATTGAAATGCCGTTCCACAATCTTGCGTTTGAGCGCGAGAAGGAAATGGAAATCTTTTATCGAGGCCAACAGATTGGTACGCGCCGGGTGGATTTCTTTGTCGAGAATGTCATCATGGTGGAATTGAAGGCTGTCATTCAATTGGAAGATGTGCATCTGGCGCAGGCAATCAATTATCTCGAGGCTTACAAGATGAAGATTGGTTTGTTGATCAATTTTGGAGCAAAGAGTTTACAATTTAAGAGAGTGCATAATAATAAGATCTGACCATGATGTCTTAACCTTGATTGGAAGGATTACAGGATTAGCTTGATTTTAAAATCAGGTCAATCAAGATAATCAAGCAAATCGCGGTTAAGACAAAAATCAGGTAAATCAGGATAATCAAGCAAATCCCGGTTAAGACAATAAATCAGGTAATTCATTGTGAAGGCGTGGTGATGAATGGCAATACATACGATTAACGGGAAAGAGTATAAGCTGCCGGGGATGCTTAATCCCTTCCAGTTTGATATGTATGTGCATCTGATCGAATGGAAGTGGGAAAATATAAGCCTTGAGCCTGGGTGCGTGGGTGATGTTGTTTATGACACCATGTTTCCGGCTGAGTACAAGGAAACTTTCCCGATGCTTTACCCTGGCATTGTTGCAATGGCTATGGAACACCTGCAAAAATTTCCATTCCATATTCACAAGTACTTCAACCATGTTGCCAGTTCTCAGGCTGCAAATATTAATTTATTCCTTCCGATCCTGCAAAGCCCGGAAGCCAGCCAGGTATTTTCCAAACTAAAACCTGATTTTGCCAGCCTGGCTACCTCCCAGCTTGACAATGGTTATCGCATCGAATTTTGGGATGAGCCTTATGGTAGTCTGAACGACAAAAACAAAATGACCGGAACCGATACGGATATAGCCATCGCTTACCATAATCACCAAAACGAGCTGTGCCTGTGGATGATTGAGCACAAACTGACAGAAAAAGAATTTACACTGTGCGGTGGTGCCAAAAGCCACAGCAAAAAACCAGGCCATGATTGCAGCAGATCATTTATAGAAATTTTACAAAATAAAGATTATTGCTTTTACCATCACGTGAACAAATATAATTATTGGAAGATCACTGAAGCCAACCAGGAGTTTTTTGCAAATCATGCACTCCACCAGCATTGCCCCTTCAAGGAAGGCATGAACCAATTGTGGCGCAACCAGTTGATGGCGCTCAGTATTGAACATGATGAGCAACAGCCATACAAGCATGTCACGTTTTCAGTGGTCAAGCACCCCGCAAATACACAGCTTGAAGGAACGCTGCAGCAATACCGCGAGTTGATCAATAACAACCCGGGGTTTACAACCTTTACATCCGCAGATGTCCTTGCCGCCGCATCTGGGCTGCATGATCCCGCGCTTGAACAGTGGGTTGCGTGGTACCAGGCGTTGTACAATATTTAAGAGGACAAGCATGACACCCATCGGCCAACCTGAACGCCAGACACAGAACCGCGTTATCAAGCTCTTCCGCGAGGAATTGGGGTATCGCTATCTGGGTGACCGCAGCGATTACGATAATAGCAATATTTGGGAAGATCAGCTTTCCGCCTGGCTGATGAAATCCGGGTACAACCCGGCGCAGGTTAGCGCGGCATTGAACAAGCTGCATCGTGAGGCGGATAACCATAACCGCAAACTGTATGGCAACAATCAGGCCGTCTACAGCCTGCTGCGCTATGGCGTACCGGTCATGACCGAGGCCGGCAAGGTCACCGAGACTGTCAGGTTGGTCAACTGGGACGAGCCGGAAAAGAACGACTTTGCCATTGCGGAAGAAGTCACGCTGAAGGGCAATTATGAACGCCGGCCTGACCTGGTGCTGTATCTGAACGGGCTGGCCATCGGTGTGCTTGAACTAAAAAAAAGCTCAGTCAGCATAGGGGACGGCATCCGGCAGAACCTGTCAAATCAGCAGCCCGAGTTCAACGCCTGGTTCTTCAGCACGGTCCAGATTGTCTTTGCCGGAAATGACAGCGAAGGCTTGCAGTATGGATCGATCCTGACCCCAGAAAAATACTTTCTTAAATGGAAAGAGGATGAGCAAGATAACAACCGCTACAAGCTGGATAAATACCTGCTCAAGCTGTGCAACAAGCCGCGCCTGCTGGAATTGATCCATGACTTTGTGCTGTTCGATAATGGCATCAAGAAACTGCCGCGCACACACCAGTATTTCGGCATCAAGGCCGCCCAAAAGCACGTTCGCGAGAAGCGCGGCGGCATCATCTGGCATACACAGGGCAGCGGCAAGAGCATTGTGATGGTGCTGCTGGCCAAATGGATCCTGGAGAACAATCCACAGGCCCGGGTCGCGATCATCACAGACCGGGACGAACTGGACAAACAGATCGAACGTGTCTTCAGCGAAGCTGGAGAGCAGATCAAGCGCACGAACAGTGGGCGTGATCTGATGCAGCAGCTCGGTCAGGCCCACCCGCGCCTGCTGTGCTCACTGGTTCACAAGTTTGGCAAGCAGGGCGTGGACGACTTTGAGGCTTACATCAAGGAACTCGGAAACCTGCCCAGCCAGACGGTCGGAGAAGTTTTTGTCTTTGTGGATGAGTGTCACCGCAGCCAAAGCGGAAAATTACACCGCGCCATGAAAGCCATCATGCCAAACGCGGTTTTCATCGGCTTCACGGGCACGCCGCTCCTGATGAAGGATAAACAGACCAGCCTGGAAGTCTTTGGCGGCTACATCCATACCTACAAGTTCAGCGAGGGGGTTGATGACGGCATCATTCTCGACCTGGTTTACGAGGCCCGGAATATTGATCAGCGCCTTGGTTCAAAAAATAAGATCGACGCCTGGTTTGAAGCCAAAACCAGGGGACTGAACGACTGGCAAAAAGCCGAACTTAAGAAGCAGTGGAGTACCCTGCAGAATGTGCTCAGCTCCAAATCTCGCATTGAGCGCGTGGTCAGTGACATCATTTTTGATTTCAGCACCAAGCCGCGGCTTTCGAGCGAACGCGGGAATGCCATCCTGGTGGCGTCCAGTATCTATGAGGCTTGCAAGTATTTTGAGCTGTTCCAGAAGACGCCCTTCAAGGATCGCTGCGCGGTTGTAACCTCTTACAACCCCTACATTGGCGATGTCACGCTCGAGGAAACCGGGGAACACTCCGAAACCCGGAAACAGTTTATCTATTCCACTTACAAGAAGCTGCTGGAAGGGGTCGAAGCCCGTCCCGGTATGACCGAAACCGAAACCTACGAGGAACGCGCCAAAGCGCTCTTTACCCGGGAACCTGCCAGCATGAAGCTGTTGATCGTAGTAGACAAGCTCCTGACCGGTTTTGATGCGCCGCCCTGCACCTATCTCTACATTGACAAACCCATGCAGGATCACGGCCTCTTTCAGGCTATCTGCCGCGTCAACCGTCTGGATGGCGAAGACAAAGATTTTGGTTATATTGTGGACTACAAGGACCTCTTCTCGAATGTTGAAGAAGCGATTGAAGTTTATACTTCTGAGTTGGATCACAGTACCGGGGGCGCCGATCCGGATGTGCTGCTGCTGGACCGTCTGAAAAAAGGGAAGGAGCAACTCGACACTGCACTGGAAGCGCTCGACCTGCTGTGTGAGCCGGTCGAACATCCCAGGGGCGAGTTGGAACACATCCACTATTTCTGCGGCAACACCGAGATCGCCAGCGATCTGCAGGAACACGAACCCCAGCGGGTGCAGCTCTACAAGTCCGCGGTGAGCCTGCTGCGCGCCTACGCCAACATTTCTGATGAACTGGATAAGGCTGGGTATTCCAGCGGGGATGTCTACCGCATCAAGACCAAGCTGGAGCATTACACCAACCTGCGCGAAATCATTCGCAAAGCCAGCGGCGAGACCCTCGACCTGAAGGCCTACGAGGCCGATATGCGGCACCTGATCGACACCTATATCGAGGCCGACGAGCCGCGCAAGATCTCACCCTTTGATAACATTGGTTTGCTGGAATTGATCACCAAGATTGGCATCGCCGAAGCGATCTCAACCCGGCTGGGCGAGATGAAAGGCAACAAGGGTGCCATTGCCGAAACCATCCAGAACAATGTACGACGCAAGATAATTAAAGAACACCTGAACGACCCGGCTTTTTACGACAAAATGTCCAGCCTGCTGGATCAGATCATCGCCGATTTGCGCGCCAACGCCATCAAGTATGAAGAGTTTCTGCAGCGGATTGCTGGGCTGGCCAGCCAGGTTCAAGCCGGCCACACGCAGGAAACCCCATCCAGCCTGGATACGCCGGCCAAACGCGCCCTGTGGAGCAACCTGGATCAGGACGAGATGCTGGCACTGCAGATTGATGAGGCAGTCCGGCGGGTCAAACCGGATGACTTCCGTGGAGTGCAGGTTAAGGAGAATATTATCAAGAAAGCGATCTACCCCCTGCTCGGGAATGACCTGTCAAAGGTTGATCGGGTGTACCGCATCGTTGAGGCGCAAAAGGAATATTGATGTCGCAGCCACTTATGATTGGCGAAATTGAGATTGAGGTGGTTTTCAAGGAAATCAAGAACGTGCACCTGAGCGTTTATCCGCCAAATGGCCGGGTGCGGATCGCGGCACCGGCGCACATGAACCTTGAAACCATCCGGCTATATGCCATCTCCAGGCTGGATTGGATCAAGAAACAGCAGAAAATTCTTCTGGCCCAGGAACGTGAGGCGCCGCGAGAGTATATTGAGCGTGAAAGCCATTACCATTGGGGACGGCGCTACCTGCTGCACCTGGTGGAAGGCAACCTGCCGCCACAGGTGGAAATCAATCACACCCAGCTTGTGTTGTACGTCCGGCCCGGAACAAATCAGGATAAACGCGAGCAACTTCTTTCGGCCTGGTATCGTGAGCAATTGCGCAGCGCAGCCGCGCCCATCTTCGCCAAATGGGAGCCGGTCATGGGCGTCAAAGCCGGTCATATTTTTATCCAGCGCATGAAAACCCATTGGGGCAGCTGCAAACCGGAGACTGGCAGCATTCGCCTGAACACGGAGCTGGCCAAAAAACCGTTGCCCTGCCTGGAATATGTCATCGTCCACGAGCTGACACACCTGCTCGAACCAAGCCACAACGCCGTCTTCGTGGCAACCATGGACAAATTCATGCCCAACTGGCGTCATCTGCGTGACCAGTTGAACCAGTCGCCCCTGGCGCACGAGGATTGGGAGTATTGAGCTGAGATATCCTGCGTAGGAAATACTTGAACTTGATACCGGGCCGGCCAATGACAAACAAGGAAAAGCTATGAGCGCTATTAAACTCTTCCAAATCAACGGAAACATCGTTACATCCATTGATTTACCGAAGATGCAGGTAAGTCGAGAGCAAATCTATTCCGGTTTTAATGTATTTGAAAACACCTTGATCCATTCGTGGATGTGATCTGATCATCGATAATCCCGTAGTAGATAATATTTATTAGAAATATGAATATTTAATAAATTTCTTTCTAATCGGGATTATGACATTTTGTTTATTATCTCCTGCCATTGATCACTGTATACCCGGGAAAAATATCTTATACTTTTAGAAGTCATACAACCAATTTGACATCAGTTTTTGCCAAGTTTATTCCTTGGTAGGTTTTCTGGGAAAGTTGTGCACTTTTTACGTTAAGAAGATTGGGAGGGATTTATGAAAAACTTTATTCTATTGACTATTATTTTGATGTTTTTTGTTGTTGGATGTGGCCCTTCTGAAGCTGCAAAAGCAACCCTAACGTCAGTCTCATCTACGGAGACAGCCGCTCTATGGACACTGACGCCGACTGTAACTTCCACGCCTACTGCCTTGCCAACATTAACACCTACGCCCACGCCTACCCCTCTCGGAGGTGGCGGCGCTTCAGTCATCTATGTTAATTCAAAAATTGCATCCAGTTCAAGTAACACATCGATTAATAATATTTTCAAACTTAATTTACTGGATCCCAAGGCTCCACCCAAAAATTTAACCAATACCGATGTTGAAAACGCAGGTTACTTTTACCCAGCCTGGTCTCCAGATGGAAAAAGTATAGTTTTTCAAAAGGTCCAAACTATCTCACCTACGATAATAAGAAGCGAATTGTTTCTAATGGATGAAAACGGCGAAAACCTTCAGAAAATATCCACGGTTCCGATGCTTCAAGGAAATATCTCAGTGGAAAATATTCTGTTTGATATGCAGCCCGCCTGGGCACCGGATGGGAAAAATATCGTTTTTGCATCTAATAGAGCTACTTTACTTTCATCCCCCAATCATTCTGATATTTTCATGATGGATCTGTCAACATATGAAATTAAAAAGGTTACTGATATTTATGGTAACAGCGAAACTCCTGCCTTTTCTCCAGACGGTAAAACGATTGCCTTCATGACAGACCAAAGCGGAAATTTCGATATCTGGACAATAAATATCGATGGAACAAATTTGACACAGGTGACAAAAAACTTCGCAGCTGACCGATTTCCAAGATGGTCACCGGATGGAACAAATATTATTTTTCACTCGGATCGAACTGGTAATCTTGAAATATTTTCGGTTTTCCCAAACGGCACAAATCTAACCCAAATAACATCCAATCCAGCATCAGATGCTACTGCCAGGTACTCACCCGACGGACAATGGATTATTTTTCAATCCGATCGGGGCGGGAATGACGATCTATACATGATCCGCAAGGATGGAACCGAAACCATTAAACTGACAGATAGCTCAGATGGTGAATTTCTCGGAGATTTTCAACCCAAATAACTCCAACTAGATTATTGTCAATTTTGAAGGCAGTAATACAAGTTAATCCTGAAGAAATGTAAATAAAAGTTAAATGCCAAATATTTCTTTCCTCAATATCTAAAATAATAAGGAGATTATTAATGAAAAAAAGGTTATTAATCTTTTGGATGATATTCCTTGTTGGATTATTCTCATGTTCGGCTGCAAGAGTATCTCCAGAAATGGTGCAAACTGCGATAGCTTCTACGCAAACTGCAAGTGAAACAATTTCGACTAGCACTCCCTCCATATCCGATGAAACAAAAACATATCTTCAAGCTACGGAAAAGATCAAAAGGAAATATGAAGACGCGACAAACGATATTCAAATCTCTATTAATAAATTAAGGGATGATCCTGTACAGATCATGAATGATACATGGAAATTAAATCTTGCTGCTAATCTCGTAAAACTTCAACTTACAGCAGATGAATTAGGGAGTTTTGGTAATGTTCCAGATGAATTGAATATTGCAGATAATTGGTACAAAATGGTCAAAACAGAAACTCATGAATTGGTAAGCAATCTCGAAGTTGGTATCGACTACATGGATCCCGGAAAAATCTCAGCATCTCAAGAAAATATGATCAATATTGTCAGATATCTAAATAATGCAGGCAAAGAAATCCGACCATATCTACAAAAATTACACTTGTTAAATGAGGAACAGTAAAATGAATAGTACCAAGCTATTAATTATTTGCGTTATTATTTTTTCGCTTGGTGCTTGTCAAGCGGCACAGCAAGGGAATAATACAAAAACGCCTCCGGTAAATCAGCAAATTGTGATGGAAACCATGGTAGCAGAACTACTGACCAAGGCATCCTGGACAAAAACGCCTACCGAGACCCCAGCACCTACTCAAACGAAGAGCCCAACGTCCACGCCATTTCCATCGGCAACACCAATTCGTGGCACCTTTAAAAACAAACTTAAAATTGGCGATAACATAGAATTACCTGTAATCCCAGAAAAATTCTTTAATCAAGGTGTAGCTTATCAAGGTAAATTGGAATTTACATTTCAGGATGTTAAATTCGGAAATGAAGCATTAGTATTAGCCAGGAATAGTCTCGGTTATGGTTTCCAAAATCCGATATCTGGGCAAGAATATGTCGCTATTAAAGGTCACTTAAAATTTGACAATCAAAACGACACAAATAAGGTTGCAGACATCTATCCGGATTGGAGTTTAACTTTAAGGTACACTGATGGAGGTGATGACACATGGACTGGTGAATTAAATAATATTGCCGAGGGATACCCTCCACTGGAAGGGGATTTTTGGATATATTTCCTTATTAGAGAGGGAAGCAACCCTTCACTGTATTTTCAACCCCATTTAATGATTATCGAACCACTAGGACACCGAACTTATGGTGTCTATTTTGAAATATCACGAAAACCCCAAAATTAATAGATGACTGTAGGTTGGGCACAAATCAATTAGAAATCCTATTTCTTGTACCTTATTTTTTAAAGATATAGGGTAGTATTGTTTGAAGACCTTGCGGGCTTCATTGGTTGTGAACTTCCAGTGGATCTGGATTTTCTCTAAGTTGCAAGCATCTCGGCGCTGGATGTGGCTTATCTTCCAAGGCTGTCTGCAAACCTTCGCTTTTATAGCTTAGGCGAGTTCGGTGGAGATTTGTTCGCTTACATACAATATTTGGCTGATTTCAGCATTGGCTTTGAGCAAAATATGGGCACGTCGAATTACTGTTGCCTTATATAGTCCAAATAAACTATTGCTTTCAGTTTCTTTTTCTCTTGCGGGCGTAGGGCGACTTCATGTTTGTCCATATCGCCATCTTACTCGCACCCTACATTTTTATCAAGTTAAGGTATTAGATTATTGTCAATTTTGAAGGCAGTAATATAAGTTAATCCTGAAGAGATACAACATAAAGTAGCATTGCATCTATGGAACCGGTGATTGGGAAATGCCCTTTTATCTGACGACGATTTAGAACGGGCCAGCCATTGATCATCAGAAGCTACCAAGACAATTAATATCCAGATAGCCTGTTGTGGCTTCGTTTTGGGAGTGCTGTTCGTGGTTCAAAACCTGAATTTTGAATTAAAATTCACGCGATCTTGGATATGTTTTTTGAGGAGAAGGCTTTATGACACGTTATTGGCTCATCGCCCCGGTAGACGCTCAACCGTTGGAATTATTTATTAAAGTCTGGCAATTTGATCTTGAAAATAATCTGATATCGATTGGCTGGGAAGAGTTGGGAGATGTTTCAAAATATAGCCGGGAGGAACTTGCAAAACGAGTTGCAACCACTTTCCCCCAAAGTAATAACAAT
>CAINXK010000421.1 GCA_903854805.1 uncultured Anaerolineae bacterium | reverse complement strand
CGCCCACCAGCAAGGGTTTGTGCATCGCGATGTCAAACCCGCAAATATTTTATTGGGCGAAAAAGCAGGTGCGGTGCTGACCGATTTTGGGTTGGTAAAGGCGGCCGAAGCCAGTGGCGCCAGCACCAGTGGAGCATTTCTGGGTACACCGTTTTACATTGCGCCCGAGATCTGGAGCGGCAAACCGGCCAGCCCGGCGACGGATATTTACAGCCTGGCCTGTGTGCTCTATGAAATGCTGACGGGCCTGGTATTGTTTGATGGGCAAAGTACGCCAGAAGTTATTACAAAACATACCCAGGCTGCCCCGCCGCTGCCAGAGCGTTGGCCTACAGATGTTCCGGCAGGGTTAAATGATGTGCTGAAACATGCGCTGGAGAAGGATCCAACCCGGCGCTACCAGAATGTGCTTCGCTTTGTTGATGACCTGAAAATGCTGGAAAAGAAGGCCGGCAAGCCGGTTGCTGATACCGCTGGGCAGGTTATGAATGCTGATGGGCAGGCTGATTCGCAGGCACTTCAGATTTCTCAGGCATTGTCTCGAGCCGAGGCGGCCGAGCAAGCTCTTCAACGGCAGATTGAATCCCAGCGGGAAGTGCCACACAAGGATCGGGTATTTAAAGATATTCGGGAAAACAAGGCTGGGGAAACCGTCGCTGATGAAAGACCATTCCTGGCTCGTTTCTGGCCGGTTGTAGTTACAATTGGGTTCGTGGTGTTGGGCGGAATTTGGCTGGTTACTACCCAAAAATTCCAATTATTTGCCCGCCAGGCTGAGGTTATTCCCCAGACCACCCAGGTGATAACAGCCATCAGCACAACGCCAACCAGAGTCCCAATTGCACCAGCTGCGATCAGTACCCCGAATGATCAATTTCCAACCCCAACTTTAGCCCAGCCTCAAGAAATTGAACCACTATCAAGCGGAAAAATCGCATTTGTTTCCAATAATAACAAGATCCTTGAATTGAATTTATTGGAACCGAAAAGTAAAAGCATCCTTCCCTTGAAAATTAATTTTACTGGAATAATGGGAAGATTTGTCTGGTCACCAGATGGAACCAAAATACTTTATTCAAATGATAGCGGTCTGTCTGTTCTGGACATTAATCGTAATCAGACCAACCTGGTTTCAGAATCTGATTTGTACTTTGGCTTTACATGGGCACCCAGCGGCTCGGCAGTAGCATTTGGTAATGATAAAGGTGTCTACCTGATCGATATAGATACAAAAAATTACCAGCTTTTAGCCAGCCTGGTTCTGGAGGTCAGTGGTGTGACAGACTCGATTGCCTGGTCTGCGGATAATCGCTTAATTGCTCTATCAGCCTGGGAGAAGGCCGGCGATACCCTCAACCTCTATTTTATCAATCCGGATGGTTCAAATTTGCGGAATATAAGCACCCTAAACAAGTGGGCCAGGAATGATGGCGGCGAAACGTATAATCTGGCCTGGTCACCAAACAGCAGTTACCTTGCTGCGATGACGGAGAGCGCGATATTGCTGATCGGGCGGGATGGAATCTCAAAAATTCTGTATGCCAGGCAATCCGGCTTTGACACATTCCAGAATCGGGTCAGTTGGTCGCCAGATAGCAAGAGCATCATTTTTAATGATGTCAATAATGTGATTCGCATATATGACATTGCCGGCGAAACGATCACGCAAATGCAGATTAATGGCAAATGCCCAAACTGGTCAGCCGATGGTAAAAGTATTATATTCGTGGCGCCTGGATTAAAGGGTGACGAACTATATTTAACCAGTGAGCACGGCACAGAAAAATTAACTGAAAATAT
>CAINXK010000420.1 GCA_903854805.1 uncultured Anaerolineae bacterium | reverse complement strand
GAGCCGGAAACGTAAATGCCATAGTCTGCGGTGCCGGTGATTGTGAAACCGTTGACCACAATGTAACTTTTGGAGGTCAGGCGGAAGGCATTACCAGTAGCCGAGCCGTTACCGGTCACCCTGACGCCTGGCGCTGCCGAATAAGTGATGGGCAGGCCGGTCGAGCCGGAATTCACACCGTTGACGGTCTCGGCGTAGATGCCTGCCAGCACCTGCACGGTGTTACCGGCGACGGCCAGACTGGCGGCTTTGCCGATCGTGCAGAACGGTGCATCAGGTGATATGCCAGTTCCTGAATCAGAACAGGCAGCGTTCGTCTTGTCGACGTAATAAGTGATGTTAACTGGCAGAGCACTGGTGAAAGTGACATCAGTGCCGTAAGAAGTGTCGACAGAATTCGTAGCATACGCCCTGACATGATAGAGCGTTCCGGCGGTAAGCCCAGTGATATTGCTGGTGAAGGCGCCTGTGGCGCTGACCGGTCCATCTGTGGTTTTGTTATCTACCAGGGTGGGATTGGCCAGCGTACTCCAGACAAGACCGTGATCAGTTGGATTGGGTACGCCGAGAACGGTGATATTGCCATTCCCGGTTGCTGAGGTTTGGGTAATATTTGTAACAGCTTGGGTGGTAACAGTAGGTGCGATAGGTGTCGAGAGAGTCGTGAAGGTGACATCCTGGCCATAAGCCGTACCTGCAGAATTTGTGGCATAAGCACGAACATGGTAGAGTGTTGCCGCAGCAAGACCTGCGATATTGCTGGTAAATGCACCTGTGGCTGCAAGATCGCCCTGTGTAGTCTTGGTAGCTAACGCAATGGTAGGATTGGCTGCGGTGTCCCAGGCAACACCATACTGGGTCGGATTAGGTACGCCGAGATCAGCAAGGTTTCCATTTCCTGTGGCTGCCGAATCTGTAATATTGGTAACTGCCTGGGTGGTCACGGTTGGTAATGATGATCCAGCCACAGGTTGAAATTCATACGAGCCGCGATCATCATAGCTGCGAGTGCCAGCACCCGTGTCCGTAGTGACTGGATCATCCACCCGGGCATTTCCCTCTATATCCTGGGTTGGCTCGTTGGGCGCATCGGAGTTGGCGCTGTCAATGGCTGGAGAGCCATTGTTCAGATGGTAGTCTCCGCTATTTACCGCCACATTATAAGGGGCGCCAGACGGTCTTTGAGCGACCGGGGCCGGCGCTATGAAGAGTGGATTGGCTTGCAAACCGTGCACTTCCTGACCAGACACGGCTGCCTTGAATGCCGTCAGCGTTGTATAGCTTGTGCTGCCCCAGGTGATCTGGATGGACCCGCTATTCAGATAAAAGATGTTGTAGTCGATGCTGGTGTTTGCTAACGAAAAGGCATCAAAACGCAGATTGCCTGCATTACCACTTGCCGTTCCGCCGCCAACCTGCAGACGTAACCCGTTATCGACCATGATATTGTTGGCGACCGTTGCGCCGCCTGAACCAGGGGTTGCGATCCCTTCAAAATTGATCCCTGATGTGACGTTGCCCTGCACAGTATTACCAACGACTATGTTATTCGGCGCGGTGCTGAAATCAATGCCGTGATCGCCGTTTCCATAACTCAGGTTACCAACCACATTATTTTTATTGGCGTTGTTAAGGAATTGTATGCCAGTGTCTTCATTGGCGTACGTGCTGTTTTGGATGATGTTGTTGTTGACACTGGCAGCGCCATTCACCTGGATACCGTTCGCATTGCGCTGCCACTGTTCAGCGTTAGCAAATGCGAGGTTGTTGCTGACCAGGTTATTGTTGGCACCATTGGTCAGCAGAATACCGTGCGAGCTGTTGTGATCGATGGTGTTCCCGCTGATCGTTGAACTGGAGGAGCTGTTGATGTAGACGCCTGCACGCGTAGAGCCAGATACAGGGCTGCCGGAATTGCTGACATGGTTGTTCGAGATCGTGATGTTGTTCGAGCCGGAGACGTAAATACCATAGTCTGCGGTGCCAGTGATCGTGAAACCGTTGACCACGATGTAGCTTTTGGAGGTCATGCGGAAGGCGCTGCCGCCGGTTGCCAAGCCGTTACCAGACACGCTGACGCCTGGCGCGGCGGTATAAGTGATGGGTAGGCCGGCCTGGCCGGAATTCACACCGTTGACGGTCTCGGCGTAGTTGCCTGCCAGTATCTGCACAGTATCGCCTGCCGCTGCCAGACCGGCGGCTTTGCCAATCGTGCAGAACGGTGCATCAGGTGATATGCCAGTTCCTGAATCAGAACATGGTCCTGATGTGTTCAAGTTATCGACATAGAAGATCGAACCTGCCGCATTGGCCGACTTAAATCCCACCAGGGAAAACAGTAAGACCAAAATTAAAATAGAACTCTTAATCCGTAAATAATAATTCAGGACAATTTTAGAATTAATTTTGATCTGCATAATGTTGCTCCCTGGCTTTCGATATAGAAACGACAAAGATACTTCTGATAATATTGGCTACGGTCAACCAAGATAAAATAGTAGAGTTAATAATGTTGCCTATCATGACTGCAAAGCAAAACATGCTCGAAGAAATTAGATCAATATTCGTTTCAAAATTTCAGAATAGATATTGTTTGAGAAAAAATTCAATCAACATAGAATTTGTATCTAAAGATCTCATTTCAAACGATTAAAAATAGCGAAACCGAATTGTGGCCGGTTTCGCTATTCGCTATCCAGAGAAAACGCCTCGTTCAGAAATTCAAGAAGGCGTAGCGACCAAAATATCCCTGGGTCATTGCTTCCAATTATTACCAATATTCAATTGTCACTGATTGCCGCTAAAGCAATCGCTCAAACCACTTTATTTTTAATGTAGCATACACTTCACTCAAAAACAAGTACAAATTAAATTTTTCCATTTATATATTAAAAATCTAACCTGCTTTCAATGGTGCTGTACAAATCCTATTTTGTATATCACAGGTTTGTAAGGATCCGCTTTCTGTATAAAATAAAGCGAATCCTTACAAAATGACATCTTTTTCACGCAGCTTGTTGTTTTTAAGAAAAACGCACTTCAATTGTTTAGTCATTGCGGAAATCCAATGGATCAGTCCAGGAGCCAATATCGGTGTGGTGGTGGAAAACGGTAAAGTTCTTGGCAAAATAAACCGCCAGCCTGATCTTGCTTGAAAACAATTTCCGTACCATGGCTGCTGCCATTACCGAACAAAATTTAGACGAAAGGACTCGAAATTCTTGGAATGCCAGCGCTGATAACGAATACTCCGGTAATAGTAGACTAAATCGTGCGGAATTCGATAGAGCACAACGCCCATTATATTTGCGCCGGCCAGATTAAGTTGTTCCATCGAATTAATCGCAGAAGCCTTGTGAGTGCTATTGGAGTGAATAGCTAACAAGACCCCATCCACTTTGGATGCCAGCACCCACGAAGCTGCATCACTGCTCGAAGGAGCATCGATGATAATCAGATCTGCCTGCGGTTTCAATATTTCAAAGATCGGACCGATTTTGTCGGGTCTAAGCAAGCCATTCGTTACCGGAGACGCATTTCCACCAGTAATCACAGTCATCCCATTCAGGTCTTCGATTTTTTGGCCGGCAGCCAAAATCTTCGAGCTATCCGCTAAAATATCGCTAAAGCCATTTTCATTGGCCAATCCAAAATAGCTATGGACGCCAGGATTCCGCAAATCAGCATCCAGGAGAACCACCCTGCTGCCCGATTGAGCAAAGCTGACGGCAAGATCAGCTGCCATATTTGTCTTACCTTTACCAGGCTCGGCAAGGTTAAGTAATAGCAAGGTTTTCAGTGGAGAATGGGTAGCCGCCAATTCCAGATTTGTACGCAGCGCATAAAGCGCATCAGAAGGCTGGGAATATAACTGCCCTTCAACGGGTAGCCCTTTTTCAGTTTTTGAGGCAGGCTTCATATTTGTAATAAAGCCAAGAACGGGGGTGCCCAGCGTCTTTTGAACATCCTGGGGGGTTTTCAAAGTATCATCCAGATATTCAATGATAAAAATCATACCAAGTGCGAAAATCAAGCCCACGATGCCTCCCAAAATAATATATATGGTTGGCTGGGGGCGAACAGGTTGTGCCGCTGGTATCGCCTTTTCAATTTGATCGATAGTAGGTGTATTCCGAAAATGCGCAAGTTGAACTACTTGTAAGTTTTCTAATAGAGAAAGATATGTTTTCTGAAAGCGATCCAGCGTTGATTGCAATTGTTGCAGGCGAAAATCGCTTCCCTGGTCATTGGAATTCAAAGCAGGTTTTCCGACAAGATCCAGGCTAAGGCGAATTTGTTGATATTGAGAAAGCTGAGACTGTAATTGCGCCAGGTGGGCCTGTTTTTCAGCAAGCAGGCTGCTTTGTTCAGCGCTCATTCTAATCAAAGAAGCAAGTGGTCCGATCTCTGAAGTAAGTTTTACAATCCCGGCCTGCGCGATTGTAATCTGATCATTTATTTGCTTCAATTGGCTTTGAAGTTTCTCATCAGAAATCTGTATATACTGGGTTTGAAGAGCGGTAATTTGGCCTTCAAGCTGGGTAATCTTATTTTTAATATTTTCTTCGGTCGCAACATAGCCACTCGCCTGCACATTTTGATCCATCAGGACTTCGACCAACATATTTGCGATTGCCGCGACTCGTTGAGGGTCACTATCTTCCATCATTACTTCAATCACATTTGTCGACCGCACTTGTTGGACCGAACCCAATTCTTTCAAATTAATCTCGTAGTTTAGCCGGCGTGAGGCTTCGTCGATCACACTGGATGAGGTCAGCAATTGTACATACGCGTCGATAAGCTGCTGATTATTCATGGCAGCGAACTGCGAATTCTGGTCTAATATGTCTTTACTGATTAAAATTTTAGTGCTTGCCTGGTACGTTGGTTGTTGAAGCCGGCTGGCTAAGTAACCGCTGCCTATTCCCAAGAGCGCACATAAGACCAAAAGCCAAAACCAACGAAACATGATCTGAAGATAATTTTTGAGTTCCATGATATCCCTTTCATCCGCTTGCAGCTACTACTGCAAACTCCCTCTGATGGAGCAATCGCTTCTGTTCACGAATTGCCCTGATTTTATGCATATGAGCTATGAATGACGAAAAAACGCCATTGATGCTTTCGTTGAATACACACCTCAATTCGATCGACCATTTTTGCCAATAATCACAGTGGCAGAAAACTTACTACCAGACCGGGCAAAACGGTCGCTGATGCTGATGGGTTTTGTAAAAAGCTCATCTATACTCCTCTTTTTATCTTAGAAAATCAAACAAACAACACCAAAGGCGCCAAAAATCATCCAGCTCATTATTTACCATAAGCTGTGTCCGTTGGCTCGAAAACGCTTAACTGCTTCTTTATCAGGCCAGGAATAATAAGAGCCATCAGCCAGATTCAAATGGGAACGTGTAATCGTTCCGTCTTTAATTTTCCCAAGAACTTCAATCAATAAGTCTGCTGCAATTGCTTTCGAGCGCGAAATAAAATTATCGAGCGATTCACCAGGTAAAATCTCGAAAATATGTTGGGCGCACAGTTCACCCGCATCAATCTTTTCATTGACATAGTAGATTGAGACACCCGCATTTTTCTCATTATTTGCGATCATCCAGAAGCTCGGTAAGACTCCTCGGTAATGAGGAAGAATCGCACCATGAATATTCAAACATCCTAATTGGGGTAGATCAATTAAGGGTTTTTTAAAGATTTGTGGACAGCTGACAGATATTAGCAAGTCAGTACCAGCCTCGCTGAGGCGCTGTCTAAACGACTCTGCGTTGACATCCGTCACTAACTCATACATTACCCCATGTTTTTTACATACAGAAGCAATGGACTGCCCGCGCGCTGTGAGCATGCCAATTCGTGCCCCAAGGCCAAAAGAATCTGCCAGTCCGAAAGTTTTATAATAGCGTAACGCGGCTTGCAAAGCAGTTTGATTCTTATAGAGTGGTGGCACACTATACACTGCTAGCGTCTCTTTGCCATATTTTCCCAGCACATTATCATAAAAAGCAGGCAGGTAGATAGGATCGTCGGTTGTAAGAAATGCGATTTTCATTTTATCCTCCAAGTCTCCAATACTTGATCAAAACGTCCAAAGGGTATTCTTTCTAATAAACCGTCTATTTTCTTTCCGTATAATGGTCGTCCAAGTCCTTGCATGAACAAAAAGGCTTTTGATACATTCATTCGGTAGTATTCATCCAAATCGTCGGCGTTAAACTCATAGGGATGGCAATATATGATTACAGGTTGCCTGGTCATCATTGAAGTAAAAAACCGTTCCAGGATAATGCCCGGGATCAGGCGAAAATAGCCTCCACCCGCCACGGGAAGCCGAATATTGCCCGATGACCAAATTGCAACAGGAACCTCCATGATGCTTGCGCCACTCGGCAATTGAACCCAGTGGGGAACCGTGGGATACCCAGAAATACCATAACGATGCGTTCGCATTGGAAAGATTGACGAATCAACTTTGAAACCTGTTTCAACCAATACTTCCAATGCCCAAATATTTTCACGGTCTATCGTGAAGTCAGGAGCCCGGAATGCTGTTACCTGCACACCGCAAGCATCATTAACTGTTTTTCGCGCCAGCTCCAATTCAACCTTTAACTCTTTCCGATTCATTTTATTTATAGGACGGTGGCTGTAGCCGTGGGATTGTATTTCATGGCCCTCAGCGACAAGAAGTTGTAATAAATGCGGGAAAGTTTCAGCAACCCGCCCTTGCACGAAAAATGTTGCCTTGACATTACGGCGATCGAGGATTGCCAATATTCTTTCTGTATTTCTGACAACACGTTCTGTAATTGGTGCATCAAAATCAACACTGGATTGGTACCAATCTTCGACATCAACAGTAAATGCACACAATGGGTATCCGCCTACTCGCTCCGCGGTCAAATCTTCTGATTGGTGAACAGTATCTTGATTGCTCTGCATGTTTTTCATATCTCGTGACTTTCTCTAAACTATTATTAAGGGTAAATGACCAAAGTATCAATGTGAAGCATGCCATAAATTGGGTAACGATGTTAATTGTGCCTGACTAAAAATTCATCCGTAATATTCTTTCAATAGGTCAAAATAAAGAGATTCAATTTGTTTAATCATTCCTTCGCTTGAAAACTGCTCAGAAATCAACTTTGCGGAAACGCCCATCTGGAAGCATAATTCTTCATTATTTAGTAAAGATAGAATTCGATCAGCCATTTCCTGGGGTTGGCGAAGTGTCACCAAATAACCTGTTTTCCCATCGGTAATCACATCGCGGGCACCATCAACATTGTTTGCTACGATTGGTTTGCCGGCAGTCATGGACTCTTGAAACACAACAGGCAAACCCTCCCATAAAGAGCTCAATGCAGTCAGGGCAAGGATTGGATAAATTTTGTTAATATCATTCCGATAACCTAAGAGGAAGAATTTCCCAGAAAGATTAAGTTCTTTTATCAAACTTTCACATTCTTGGCGCAATGGACCGTCGCCAGCAATTACGAATTGAACTTTGGGATAGTTTGCTGCCACAATTGCCGCTGCCCGAATAAAATCCAAAGGGTTTTTTTGCTTATCCAGACGCCCAATCATGCCAACCAGCTTGCATTCTGGGTCCAATCCTAATTCCAAACAAACCGCCCGTTTATCAACTTGTTGCTGAAATTTTTCTAATGGGATCCCGTTATAGATCAACGCAAATTTGTCTTCTCGGCAGATCTTATAAGCCAGGCCCTTTTCTATATTTGGCCTGGATACGGCAATCAAACGATTCGAAAATGTTGCAAAAAATCGCTCCACACCGACGTATAGCATTTTCATCATTTTTGACATATCATCCTGCAATCCCCATCCATGCACATGGTGGATGATCACCGGCACTCGAGCAAAGATAGCTGCCAATCGTCCAACTGCACCTGCTATCGCGTTGTTCGTATGAACAATATCGTATTTTTCCTGCCGGATATGGGCATAAAGTTCTGCGCTTGATTGCAAGTTGCGCCACGGACTTATATAGGTCACCATACGCGGAATTTTCACGAAGGGAATACCTCGCTCGTGTGCCAGATAAGTCAAATCAACTTCCTGAGCTGGAACAGGACCTGCAGCCAAATGCACCTCAAAAAGCGGGTTACTTTTCAAATAGCTGGCAATATCCAGGATTACATTCGTGTCGCCACCAATTGTCAAACGAGTAGCCACCAATAACACTCGAATTTTTCTGTTTAGTTTTGATAAGCCAGCAAAAGAATCCGATTGCTGGTTGCGTTCTACAACCGGCATACGGGCAGCAACCGGGCTGGACAGGGTATTGCCTGGCGTATCCCGATCCAGGGCCGGGATTAACTCAATCGAAGGCTGTTGAAGGGTTGTCATGGTTATAAATTCCTCCAAATATTTTTTTTAACTTCGAGTACAGTCCTATCAAGAGGTTGATCAGTGTTGATTTTATTGACTGGGGCATTCCTATATTCCAGATTGGAAGCCAGCGAGTGTCGAAAGCGTACATAATCTTCAGGCTCTTCTTTGCCACGATTCTTATTTCGAAGCAGCGCAACTTCAACGGGAACATGTAAAGAGATGACCATGTCCGGTGCGGGTATCTCCTGGTATAAACGTTTCTCAGTACGAGCAAGCCAGGCTTGAATTGGATAGCGTTTGGGGTCGATCACAAATTGTTGCAGTTGCGGCCCATCTGGAGCCCCTTTCGACATGGATGGATACCGGTCACACAAGACAATATTTCCATTGGCAGCCCGGGCAAAAGCCCAACTCAGCAAGACCCGACGGTCGTAGGCCAGAAAAACTGACCGAATCGCAGAAATAAGCGGGTAGACTTGAGGAGATTTTTGATTTTTCTCAGCTGAGGTCTGGTGGGTATTGATCTTGCTCGGTCGATAGGTTGGCAGAGTGTTGCGCAATAATGGTAAAAACATATTGGGCAGCATGGTCAACAGAGTCGATTTAGGCTTGCCTGAATGGATTTGCTCGATAACAAAATGTTCGCCCAGCCAGTGCCTGGTCGCGGTGAGAAGTGTGGATTTCCCGGTTGCCTCTGGGCCGACAAAGGCGATGACAGCCCCGCCAGACTGAAGAATCATGCCTCTTTTGGAATGCGTGAGCCGGCCATACGCCATCAGAGAGAATTTTTGTATTCCGCTTATCCAGGCTTGAATCCGGGAATTTCTGGCATAAATACTGAGTTGGGAGCGCAGTTGAAGACCCAGACTGATGCGGCGATGCAGTGGGGATGG
>CAINXK010000419.1 GCA_903854805.1 uncultured Anaerolineae bacterium | reverse complement strand
GTGAAATAATGTATGAAAACATATTGGTAAAGAACACAAGAACAATTATGATCACCATCCCGTAAGGCTCAATACGGGACAAGGCGACCGCCTGCTTGTGTGGTAACAGACCGACCAGCACCCGACCGCCATCAAGCGGAGGCATCGGAATCATGTTGAATATGGCCAGCAGGAGATTTATGTAAACTGAAAAAGCCAGCATCAGCACGACAGGCTCCATAAACATGGCAAGTGGAGATCCTGAAGCTGCTGGATTACCGAACGCTACCATCATCCTGAGCAAAAGAGCTGAAATAGCAGCCAGAATGATGTTGGTGATTGGGCCGGCAGCGGCAACCCAGATCATATCGCGTTTGGGATTACGGAGATTCTCATACACAACGGGAACCGGCTTTGCCCACCCAATGCCAACGAAAAAAATCATCAGTGTGCCAACAATATCGATATGCTTTAAGGGATTAAGCGTCAACCGTCCCAGCATACGAGCGGTTGGATCACCAAAACGCCATGCAACATAGCCGTGGGAGACTTCATGACAGACAATCGCCAGCATTCCCGGGACAAGCATTACTGAAAGTTTTAGAAAGAAACTATCCACAATATTTATTTCCTTTTTATGTTACACAGTTGTGCTGTTTATCGCATTTTATACGTAATCAAACTTAGCCATCTCAAAAGGTTTGTTGCCAAAGATTGAAGAATATAAACGATGTCTTGCTGACCGTCCACTATTTACTCAAATAAATTATTTCGCTGGGTCTTCAAGTGATTTTATCGATGGTTTCTTTAACTCTATGGCAACTGGTAAGTTTGTCAAAATACAATGGACGAAGGAAAAAAAGCAGTAGAGCCGAAGGGCAGTCAAAAGGTCAAGCGACTGGTTAAGTTTCCGTATTAGCACGTTTTTTCTCCAAAGCCTTTCTGGCAGACTGATTAAGAAGAACGCAGGCGTCAGAAAGTTCGCACGCCAAAAGAATACGCTCTCCCGGAGTCAGTTTTTTTCCTCTTCCCGACGTTCATCCCGGATTTGTTGCATCAGCGGTGAATGTGACATGGCCTGTGCCTCCTGCATATTTCCTGCTTACACTAATCAACATTGATTACTATGGGTATTGCCCACTTTCCCCGCTTTGTGATATGTTTGCGCTCGTAAGGCGTATCGGGGGTAGGACCATTTGTTTGACTTTACCTACCGGAGCTGCTTTAATTCACTCACATCACGCTACAAAAGGCAGGACTTTATGGGAACATCCGCAAAAAAAATAAAACCGGAAGAATTTATCCTCTCTGTGTTTTCTCCGGAGGAACGTCTTGACGCTGCTTTCAAGGTAGCCAGTCAGGCATTCAAAAAATCAGCACTCACCATGAGCGACATCGAACAGGCTGTCAGCCGCATTCGTGAAAATGCACATGAAGCTTCGAACAAAAATAGTAATTGATACGGGTGTACTCATATCTGCATTTGCATTTGGCGGCGTCCCTGCCCGAGCGGTTTCCAAAGCTTTCCGCGATTCCACTATTTATGTTTCTCAACCGCTTCTCATCGAATATCGCTCCGTCCCGGTAGCAATCTACCAATCTGGTAAGATATCCCACGACCAATATCAAGCGTTAATAGCCGGTATCGCAGCTTTTGTTGCCAAATCCATTCCGGTTGTTGCCCCCCAACTGATTCATCTCTGTCGCGACCCCAAGGATGACATGGTACTTGACTGCTGCCGCGCCGCACAAGCCGATCTGCTTATTAGCGGCGACAAAGATCTGCTGTCAATGTCGCAACTCCCCTTTCCTCTGCGGATTGTTACAGCAAAAGAGTTTCTTGTCGGGTGATAAGATTCTTTTGTCTGAACCTGGATTTACACGATTTGTGATTTGTTGTATCAGCGGTGAATGTGACATTTTCTGTGTCTCCTGCATATTTCCTGTTTACTCTAATCAACATTGATTACAATGGGTATTGCCCACTTTCCCCGCATTGTGATATGTTTGCGCTTGGGAGGACAAAACCATGTTGCTACAAACCGATACCAGACGCCGCATAACTTTGCCCCCTGCAATCGGGATCAAGGCGGGCGATGTCCTTGATCTTGAAATTATGGACGATGGCCGCATCATGCTGATTCCGGTGGAAACGGTACCGCGCCATCAACTGTGGGCCTGGACACCAGAATCGAAGCAG
>CAINXK010000418.1 GCA_903854805.1 uncultured Anaerolineae bacterium | reverse complement strand
GGCTTACTTGAATACTTGCATTGTCATAGTATATACAATGCCCAAAGTATTCCGCTATCTTTAGGTCTCGATACGCCGGACAGTCAACCGATGGATTCTGGCTATTAAATGTATCCAGAATGGCGTCATCTGGATTAAAGTTATTTTGACTATCAATAAATGGCTTTGGTGAACATCCGTACATGATCAATGTAATGAATAAAGCCGTAAATATTTTGAAAATATGCTTGATTTTCATTTTTACTCTCTACTTGTAAATAGGTAGTATTGGCAAAGTCATCGCGGTCTGACATCTATCTCTCAGGCCTTGCCTGTCATCCAGGTGCTCGTGCAGTCTTTTCAAGAATTACAGAACAATGAGACCAGGGTACCACGCGCAAGGTATTTACTCACGAGCCCCTCGTTCTAGCACTTAGCCAACCTGGTTCTGCTGCTCGGCGAATAATAATCGCCGGTTTGCCCCGCCAGTGGAGTTTTTGCGCCTGTTCCTGGCGCAAAACTCCAAAAAAAAAGGCTCATTCACCCCCTTCCCGTTTTTGGGAAGGGGGCCGGGGGGGATGGGTTATCGGGGCAAGCCCAAACTGGCATCCCGTGAGTACAGCGCAAGTAGCATGTGATTTATCAGCAGATAGCCTGCGGTGTCAGGTGCCAATTTGCTGAGATTGGGATGGTCAAGTCAGAACGCATGAGGAGATCATCACCCTCAACTTTATAGCAAGTTTTTACACCATGATTGCTAATTTGTGGCATCAGGCTTTATCTTCCCTGCCTATTGTGGGTCAATGAATAAATTAGGCGGAAACTTTCCGGATATGTCATTCTGGGTACGATGAACGCATAACGATTGCGTTAAAGACGCTGGTAGAAATTATTAATTTCCATATTATGTGCTTATGAAAAAAGTCTAGCAAAAAACCATACACATTACATGTGTCAAATGTCACACAATAACAAAATAACTTTATATTATGGCATTGGGCAGCAATGGTTTCATCTCATCCAGAATTGTACGCGCCCAGAGTTTTACCTGGCTGCAGTAATTCACATTTACTCTCGCTTTGCGAGCTTGTGTCTGGGGCTCTGATTAACTGTCTGGCAGTTGATGTACGTAATTGCGGCGCAGGTAAGCCAGTTTGAAGCCTGCGCGAAGCATGTTGTGGTACGAAGGGTTTGGCGATTCTGGCGTATCTTCACCGGTTTCTGTAACAAACCACTTGCAGCCCAGCGCCAGGCCATCCGCGATGCGTCGTGAAAACAATGCGCCCTGCCCGCCACGTTTTCGATGCGATTCGAGCGTGCATCCAAAACCGAGCCAGCCAACCTCAGCCTTAATGTAGGATGCTGCCGCCGAGACGGGCTGTTCTCCGTCAAAGGCCAGGTAATGATGCCAGCCTGGCTTTCCAAGATTGCCAGTCATCAAAGGGCGTAATTCTACTGGCATTTCAAAGGCGGCAAGCGCAACATCTGCAAAAGTATCGGCATATTCAGCACCGATCGCTTCGATACGCAAGTCAGTTGGAACCGGTTTGGCAGGTTCATTCCCACGCATCACTTTTGCCCAATTTCGACCTTTTGTAAAGCCACGAGCCGCAAGCCACTCTGGTAAATGAACTGGCTGTGCAAAAGGGCTGATTTGGGCCATGTAATTCTGGCAGCCCGCGCCTTGAAAAACCTCAATCGCTTCATCTAAGATAGATTCTGTTGCCAGCTCTCCAACCCCCAGACCAACAATACGATTAAAGAAACTCCAATCATATTCAGGGATCAGGGTGACCCAGGCCGAACCAATGCGTTTGGCTTCCAACCTGTTTTTCTGAATAAATTCCTGCGGCGCGCACAGATAATAATTCGCCCATGCTTCAGATTCGCCAAACTCATTGATCATGGAAATATTTTCGGGGCTCAAAGTGGACATACGTTTCTCCATTAGTCCGCATACCCTCGCGGAGCGGGTTGGGTGGTCAGGGGATGGCAGCAGGTTATTTTTTGACGGGGAAGTTAGGTTGCTCAGGCGGCTGCGGCTTCCACGCTGGCGCGCATGCGAATGGTCACAAAAAAGCTCATGATGATTGAGAACAAGTAGAAGGCGCCAAAGATCGTCAGGAAGCCTTTGGTGAGTATGTAGGCCAGGGGCGTGAAGATGATGAAGAGCGCGGCTTCCAGCAGCAGCCAGATGCGCAGGCTGCGTTGGAAATCGGAATCGGTGCCGGCTTTGCGGGCCCAGGTTGCGAGTGTCCACAGGTAGAGCGCAAAGAAAAGAAACTCGGCCGGGTCCATGAACTTCAGCCACCATGCCGGCGGGTTGGTGTTGGCCCACAGGTTGATCCAGATCGGCAGCGGCCAGAACAGCGCAACGCCATTGAACCAGATCAAGAGATCCAGCAGGGAGTGCAGCAGCATGCCAAGGCCGAGGCCTAGGCCCAGGTTGAGCCAGCGTGGTTCTTTTTTCACCAGGCTGAGCAGATAAAAGGCTAACATAACCGCAGCCATGAAGAAGATGCTGTGTGTTAGAGTGCGATGGATGCCAGTGGATGGCAGCTTCGCGAGAGTCGCGACTGCCACGCCCAGGTTATCCATATCAGGGAAGAAACTGCCGAGCAGGATGCCGAGTAAGAGCCATTCCTTGCGACTGGCCAACTTGCGGACCGCCATTCCAACCAATCCGTGCATTCCAGCTTGTGCCATCAAAACCTCCCGAGTCTGTCTCTAATGAGCGTGAAGCCTGAGAATAAGTATCTAACCTGAAATTTAATAATCACTGCGAAAAATGAAAATCTATTTTTAGGTCAGATATCAGAAGAATTTGGCATGCTCGTGTTAATCGCTGCGTTTTGTAATTATTGTATCCAAAAATAACTATTTGCGTTTGCGTGCCGCCAGTACAACAACGCCGACCAGCGCAGCGGATCCGCCGCAGAAGGGCAGGCCAGGTTTGGAGGCGGGCAGCGGGCTGGGTTGGGCGGCCTGGGTGGCTGGAAGAAGCGGCTCGTCCGTGGCTGGCGGCTGTGTAGTCGCTTTGGGTGAGGCCGGCAGGGGGCTGGCCGGGTTGAGGCGCTGCAGGTTTAGACCGGCTTCGCCAAAGAAGGACGGGTAAGTGTTGCCTTGCAGCAGGTCCTGTTTTACGATGAATTTGATCTCGGTGGTCTGCTGGTTGCTTGCGGTGACCAGCAGGTTGAGGCTGCCATCGCCGTTATCGGTCCAGGAGCCGCTGGCGGTTTCGGGCGGGCCGCTTTCGTAGCGGGTTTCCAGAACTGCGTTGTGATCGGGGCTGAGGGTCAGGATCAATTGGGCTTTTTTGTTGTTGGCCAGGGTCAGCATTTCACTCTGGTAGATGCCGCCCAGCGCGGCAGGGTCAAGGACTGGCACAATTGTGGCGGTTGGGGCTGGGGCAGTCGGGGTTTGGGTCAGCCAGGGAAAGTCGTAGCGGCTGCCGTTTTGTTTGATGCCATCCGGGAACATGTAGCTAATATTTTGGGCAATTTCCTGAACCTTGGTGTTATTGGGTGCCAGCGCTAGGGCTGTGTGAATTTCATCCAGGGCGCGGTAGGTATCTGGGGATTGTTCGTATGCGCCGGTATATATGGTGCGGTTTGCGAGCAGATCAGCAAATCCGGCGTGCCATTCAGCGTCTTTGGGGTTGATGCTCAGACATTTTTCATAGGCTTCGATGCTCAAGGCATAGAGTTCATCACCACCGGGGTCGCTGCGGTAGCCCCGGCCCATCAAAAAGATACCCTTATACAATTTTGCCAGCTGGCCCCAGGCTTCGCTGTCGCCAGGGTTTTGATTGGCAACTTCACGTGCTTTGAGAATGTTTTGCCAGGCGCTGGGCGCCACCAGTACGAACTCCATGTTCTGGACTTGGGCGTAGGGTTCCGGTTCAAAATTTTCAAAGTGCCAACGCACTTCGTTGCCCTGGATGACGCCGCCGGGGGTGGTTTCGCCCCAACCGATTTGCATGTTCATGATCACATTTTGCTGGCTGGCAGGGTATGGCAGGCGCAGGATGATATCGGCGCTGCCGATGGTGTCTTTCCAACCGGCGCCGGATTCGAGAATGTAGTAGAAGGCTGTGAAGGGCATGTAGCCGGAGCCGTTCAGGTTGTAGGCCACCTGGATTGGGATGTCTTGCCCAGGCGGGAAGCTGATGTTAAATTCGGCCCAGGGCACCTCGCTATCCCGGAAGCGGATATCGGGGTAATTGGTGCGTTGGTACGAAACCGGTTTTCCATCGACCTGGATGACCAGGTCTTTGATCTCGGGATATTGGCCTCTGCCATCGTTGGCAGAGATTGGGAAGCGCACGGCGATGTTTTCGGAGGCAGATCCCAGGTTGCGCATGGTGAAATCGGCGGTGATGCGGGCACTGCCGAGCGCCTCACTGGCTTTGACATCGATCTGGACGGTTTCAGCCACCATGCGCACCTGGGTGTTATCTGGGCCGGGCTGCAGGTTTGAGCCGGGCGGGTTGACGGGTGGGGCTACGTCGGCGCGGGCGCTGGATGGATTGGCGAGCAGGGCGATGGTCAGCAGGGTCAGGGCGAGTATTTTTAGGAATTTGAGGTTTGACATATCAGATTGCTCCATTTTTCCAGGTAGGATTGGACTTGCCCAAGCTTGCTTGCGAAGCGTTGTGATGTTGAAATTATACTCTTTCGGGTGTGGTTTGTCCGCTTGGTTGGGTGGAATTTGTACAATCCGCCCGGTTGACAGCCCATCCGAGGCTGCTCGCTATCCAAAGCCAACAGAAAGCGCCCGAAAAATGCCAAAGTGGGAAAAAATAAGCGCTTACCTGGCTGAATCGGGTGGCTGCCGGTTGCTAAGGCTGCGCTTCCTTAAGAAGACAACTGGGTTTGATTACCAATAAAAGTTAATCCCGCGCAGAGATGAGCATTCTCTGTGCGCGGGATGTGTTGATTAATAAAACGCCTGCGTTGAAGATCAAGATAGTCTGTGGAGCGGTAATTGGCGCATAGCAGATCTCAGTGCCTGGTGGGAGCGGATAAATAAACCCCCATTCTCATCAGCTTATCCCACAAAACCCCCGCTATTCAGAGGGTTTGTGGGTTGACTCTGGGTATTACAAGTGGGGGGCGGGTCAATATTCCATCCATGGAATTACGGGACGGGAAACTTTAATCTACGCGTGTGCAAAACGTATCTCACGTGTTTGCTTAGGAATGCCTGAAAAATAACT
>CAINXK010000417.1 GCA_903854805.1 uncultured Anaerolineae bacterium | reverse complement strand
GGCACAGCAGGTTCCACTCAAGGCCATCACACCGATTGCATCCAAATGTGCGAAAATCGGTGGGCTGCCCCGCAAGTGGTGATTTGGCGGAAGTCTATCCGCCAAATCACCACAAAAATAATTTTATCTATCTGGGAGTGTTCCATCCAGCCAACAGTCGTACCTACTCGCGCGGCCGGGCAAACCGTTGATCAACATTCACCGCCCAGCAAAAACCAGCCTGCTGATTTGCTCCCCGGCACCGCAGGTTCCACTTAACGCCATCATACCGCTTGCATCCAAATGTGCGAAAATCGGTGGGCTGCCCCGCAAGTGGTGATTTGGCGGAAGTCTATCCGCCAAATCACCACAAAAAATTTCATCTATCTGGGAGTGTTCCATCCATCCAACAGCCGTACTTACTCACGCCGCCCAGCAAAAACCTGCATGCTGCGCGCTCTGCCAGCTATGATTTATCGTTATGACCCTTGGCAGCCAGTTTGATGGGGGTACCCAGGAAACCGTATTCCTTGCGGATACTATTTTCCAGGTAGCGCATGTAAGAAAAGTGCATCAGCTTGGGATTATTGACGAACAGCACAAAGGTAGGCGGATCTGAGCGCACCTGGGTGCCGTAATAGATTTTGAGCTGCACGCCAGCATGAGCAGGCGGCGGCTGATAATCCATGGCTTTTTGCAAGATATCGTTGATCTTGGATGTAGACAGGCGCGCCAGACGCTCCTCTTGAACCTGCAGAGCCAGCGGCATGACCTGCTCGACACGCTGCCCGGTTTTGGCAGAGATGAACAGGATCGGCACGTAGTCCATAAAGTTCAGGTCGATGCGGATGGTGCGGGTGAAGTTTTCCATGGTGTAGTTATCTTTTTCAAGCGCATCCCATTTATTCACGAGCACCACGCAGCTTTTCCACTCATCCAGGATATAGCCGGCGATATGGGCATCCTGCGAGGTGATGCCTTCGACGGCATCGATCATCAGCAGAGCCACATCGGAGCGCTCGATGGCTTTGAAAGCCCGCAGCACGCTGTATTTTTCCACGCCGGGGTCAATTCGCCCGCGCCGCCGGATGCCGGCAGTATCGATCAGGGTAACTGGCATGCCATTAAATTCGAGGCGGGTATCGATCGCATCGCGGGTGGTGCCGGCGATGGGGCTGACGATGGCGCGCTCACGTCCGACCAGCCGGTTCAGCAGGCTGGATTTTCCAGCGTTAGGTTTGCCGACGATGGCGATTTTGACCGAGTCGTCTTCGGTGGCCTCGCTTGCAGTGGGGAAGGTCTTGACCAGCACATCCAGCAAATCGCCGGTATCGGTGCCGTGTACGGCTGAAATGGGATAGGGATCACCCAGCCCGAGCTCGTAGAACTGCGGTGCGGCATCCCGTTCGGCCAGGCCTTCGCATTTGTTGACCACCAGCAGAACGGGCGGGTAAGGCTGTCCATCGACAATCTTCTGCCGGCGGCGCAGAATCTCGGCAACCTCATGGTCGGCGGGCGTGGGGCCGGTCTGACCGTCGGTCAGCAGCAGGACCACATCAGCTTCATGAATGGCAACGCCGGCCTGGTTACGGATCTCTTCGATGAAGTCGGATGAGCCAATCGATAGGGGCGTCTTGCCGCCGTGGCTGGGGTCGATGCCGCCGGTATCTACGATGGTGAATTGGATCCCGTTCCATTCAGCGTCGGCAAAAATGCGGTCGCGAGTAGTGCCAGGGGTATTGTCCACAATGGCGAGACGTTCTCCGGCAAGCCGGTTGAAGAGCGTGCTTTTGCCCACATTGGGGCGTCCTACAAGTGCTACGACTGGTTTGGGCATTCAAAAGTTTCCTGTGGTTCGTACTGAGAAAGCAGGGACGCTGATTATGGAACTGGCGTCCGCGTGGGGGTCGGAGTTGGCGTGGGAGTTTCCGCTTTACCTGGGCTAATGATCACTTCGATCGTCCCAGGGTTGATGGATTGTACTCGAATATCTTTGATCAGGATCTGTGCCTGGGGTGTTGCCTGGTGGGTGCCGCTTTCCAGGCCGGTCAGATCGACTACAAATTTCACCTCGCCGGGGGTCAGTTTATCCAGAATGGGCAGGGGGCCGGTCAGGATCACATCCACCAGGCCGGGCGAGATGTGCGCTTCCAGGCCGGGTGCCAGCCCGGTCACTTCGACGGGGATGCCGTTCAGGCTCAGGCTGCCTTCAATGGCGGCAATCCCAACTTGCACCTGGACGGTCTGATCTCCAACGATGGTGATACCCTGCGGGAGATTGAGTTTAAGACGAATATCAACGTTTTGTGATTCTCCATTTAAGTTAAGCGGTTCTGTTTCGATATAACCCGGCAGGTCATTGACGATCGACGGGTTTTTGGAATAAACCGTCAGAACGGGTGGAAAGACCGAAATATTAGTAACCCGGTAACCACCGGCCTGCTGCCCGCGAACCGTCACCTTGACGGCGATATCACGATAGCCGCCTTGCTGGGTGATTGGCAGGTTAACCTGAACGGTTTCGGGGTTAATCGTCAGCCCGCTGACGATATTTCCGTTGACATCCAGAACACGCAGCGGCAGGGTGCTCTGAACATCCTGGCGTAAGCCGGCAATGCTCAAATCGACCTGGACCTGGGCGACTCGTTGGATCTGTGATTGTGGCCCGGAGAGTACGGCATCCAGCGGCTCAAGGCTGGATGTGCCGGCCTCATACCCTACGGCAGGTTCGCCGCGCAAAGCGAGTTGGATCGGCAGGGAGGCCGTAGCCAGGCGTTCCAGGCTGATCTGCAGGTTTTTCGGGGTGACGGAGACTACGCGCACCGGCCGCACCAATACCTGGGGTTGGATCTCCAGAGCATGTATTCCGGATTGCATCCCGGAGAGATCCAGGATGGCGCGTACCTGGTTCGGGCTGGCGGTTAGCTGGGCCCAGACTGAATGTGGGGCGCGCAGGCTAATGGTGACCTGGGCCGGCACACTGCCGACGATCACCAATCCCGGGTCCTGGCCGATGATCTCGAGCTGCACAGGTTGTGGGTAATCGCGGACTTCATCCGGATCGGCGGAAGTGACCGCGGAGACCCAGACGGCCAGCGCCAGGAGCAAGGCCAGAAGAAACAAGCGTAAGTTGCGGAAAAACCAGTCCATGTTGAAAAGTTATTCTTCCAATTTGAACAGGTAAGGGAAGTGGCGCTGGAAGAAGCCTTTGCTGCGCTGCTCGGGACGGTAAAAAGCGCTGAGAATATTTTCCAGGCGTTCCGGGTCCAACCTGCGGATCAAGCGCCCGGCGTGGGCGATGGAGATGGAGCCAGTCTCTTCTGAGACGACCACCGCGATGGCATCTGAGGCTTCAGAGATGCCCAGTGCGGCGCGGTGACGCAGGCCCATCTGGCGTTCGGGTGAACGTACCAGGATGCCGCTGGCCGAAAGTGGCATGACGCAGGCCCCGGCCAGTACTCGCATTTTATCGATGATGACGGCCCCATCGTGCAGGGGCGTGTTGGGGTAAAAGACCTGCAAGAGCAGTTCGGGGGTCAGGCGCGCATCCATGATCACGCCGGTGTTGACGTATTCGTCCAGGCTGTCCAGGCGTTGGATGATGATCAGGGCGCCGTGCTGGCGCGAAGACAACCGGGCTGAGGCGCTGACGATGGCCTGAATGGCTGCCTGGATTTTAAGGTCTTCGGTCTGGCTGTTGCCGCGGATGAAGGTGCCGGCACGACCGATGCGTTCCAGTGCCCGCCGGATTTCGGGGGCGAAGATGACCGGGATGGCCAGCAGGAGTGCTGGCAGGGTGGTGCGCACCAGCCAGGAGAAGGCTGGCAGGTCTACCAGTGCGGTCAACAGGGCCAGCAGGACCATCAGCGAGATGGCTCCGCGCAAGAGCACCATCGCCTGGGTATCTCTGACGATATATAACAGGCTGAAGAATACCAATGTTACCAGCACAATGTCGATGACACTGAGCCAGTTTATGCGCTGGAAGATGAAGAAAAGATCGTTAAGAAGCTCGGTCATATCAGAGAGTTGGCAACCAGGTTGGGGTAATCGTAATCAGCCCTCGACCCTGATTACCTGTTCCCTGGCGCCTTAAATGGGGCGTAGGACACGGTCTTGACGTAGCTGCTTGAAGAATAGCAGGGTATTGGGGTGAGATGATTCCAGGGCTGCGTCTGTCCAGGCCTGGACGCCCAGGCTGTGAGCGTCACGCTGTTCGTAGCCCAGTTGTTTCCAGGTGGATTGCAGGGCTGCCAGGGATTTGGGCAGGAACAGGATCGAGGCTTCGCACTGCAGGTCGAGTGATGCACGTTCGACCTCGCTCAACAGGGTTTTGAGGGCCCGCTCGGTTTCTACGGCCGGGTCGATATAAAATTCGGTGGTGCGGGCGACCAGGTTTTCGACCTGCCAGCCGGCGATACCGACATTTTTAGTGCCAATTTGCAAGAGCATGAAGGCTTTTTCGCCGAAGGCGGCCATCACGTCGTTTTGTGACATAGGGTGAGCACCAGCGCTGAGCCGGGTGACCAGGTCGGCAATCGTAGCCGAATCGCGCGGTCGCCCGCGGGCAACGACAAATTCGCCCTGGATCGGTCTGACAACCACCTGGGTGGTATCAGATACCTGGGCGGTCTTTTTCCAGGCGTTGACCACATTTTTCCAGGTTTCTTCATAAGAACCAGTATTCTGGATGACCACCTGGGCGGCGCTAATTTTTTGTTGCTGGCCGCTCTGAAAGGTAATGCGCGTCATGGCTTCTTCGCGGCTCAGTCCGCGTTTTTCCATCAGGCGCTGCACCTGCAAGTCCTGGGGGACATTCACCACCCAGATGGAGTTGCACGAGTTGCGCAGGTCGCTTTCGAGTAGTTTGATGGCTTCGATCACGATCGTCCGTTGGCCGGAGCGCCTGACCATGATATCAATCGCCTGTGAGACCAGCGGGTGAATGATCTCTTCCAGCCGGAACATGGCATCGGGGTCGTTGAAGACCATCCGGCCCAGTTTGGCGCGGTCGATTTCTCCATCCGGCTTGATCAGCCATTTTCCGAATGCGTCGATGGTGGGTTGGTAGCCGGGTGCGCCTTTTGCGATGGCGCGGTGAGAGAGTGCGTCAGCATCGATACCGTAAGCACCGAGGTGCTCGAGCATCTTGCGCACAACGCTTTTTCCGGTGGCGATGTTCCCGGTCAGACCGATCACATATTTTTGAGGCCATTTACTCTTCAAATCCGGCTCCTGTTGGAGATACGCAATAAAACGGCACATCACGCCGCGTATATCATTTTAGTCTTACGTCCCAAGAATGTCAAAGGGTACGGTTAGCAATTCTGCAAATGCGCAAAGATCAACGGCTTTGGAAAGGCGCTTTAGGGTCCCAGGCGCTAAAGCAGGGCGCTGGGTGGGCGGGAACAGGCTTTTTTCCCCCGGTTTGGGCGATTGGCCCCCGGGCGTATTGACCGGTGAGCAGGGAAAAGGTATGATGAAAGCCGCCTCAGGTTGGTTGGACGGTCGCGGCTCTGCAAGCCAGGGTCGAGGAAAGTCCGCACTCCATAGAGCACGGTGCCGGGGAAACCCCGGGGCGGAGCAATCTGCCGGATAGGGCCACAGAAAACAAACAGCCCCTTTTGGGGTCATGGTGAAAAGGTGGTGTAAGAGACCACCGGCGTCTGCAGCAATGCAGGCGGCCTGGTAACCCCCGCCGGGAGCAAGGTCAAGCAGGGATGAGAGACTGCTCGTCTCAGTGAGTCCCGGGTAGACCGCCTAGAGAGATGGCCGTCCATCCCCAATGGGGAGGACAGAATGCGGCTTATAGACCGGCCTGAGGCACTAATTTAAATGTAACCAGAATAATGGGTGAGGGGGATATTGGGGCCAGCTGCCTCGCAGGCTAACATATGCGTAGCGAAGCGCATCAAAAACTGTTCCAACGCTTGGATGATGTTAGTAGGGGGCGGGTCTCCCACATCAGCAAGGATATTTTGCCTGCCAATACCCCGTCAGGCAAAGAACCAATGCCCGCAAGAAAGACCCGCCCCTACAGGCAAAACATGACCAAATTCGACCCAAAAATTCATCACCGCCATTCGATTCGCCTGCCCGGATACGATTATTCACAGGCGGGGGCATATTATGTCACCACTGTTGCGCAAGCGCGGGAATGTTTGTTTGGCGAAGTGGATAACGGGGAAATGAAATTGAGCCAGTATGGACAAATTATTCAATCCGCTTGGTTCGATTTGCCCAAACATTACCGCCATCTCGAATTGGATGCTTTTTGCATCATGCCCGACCATATCCATGCCATTCTGGTTTTGGTTGAATTTGGCAGGGGCGGGTTTATTTCGGATAATGGCAACCTGCAATCTGCCATGCCTGCCGGCAGTGCGCCCCTGCAAAATCGTCCAGACACCCGTCCTTACAAACGGCATCCATTGTCAGAAATTGTGCGGGCTTTTAAATCGTTTTCTGCGCGGCGCATCAATGAATTACGCAAAATGCCGGGCGTACCGGTCTGGCAGCGCAATTATTACGAGCACAGCATTCGCAACAACCCAGATTACCTGGCAAAATGCGGTTATATTCAAGACAATCCCTTGAATTGGGAAAAGGATGATGAATCTTTGCCGTAACCGTAGGGGCAGGTCTCGCCTGAACAACGTGGGTATCTGTCTGATAATTGCCAAGCCAGGCAAAGGTTTCCTGCTTGCAAAAGAGACCTGACTCTACCCATCGAGAGAATGCTATACTGAAACTATGACAGCCCAGGGTTCCGACATTATCACCGAAATGCACTCAAAGGATATCCAGCCCTTTATTGCTGTACTTGAAAGCGAGTTTTACAGCGACGATGAAATGATAGCCGAATCCATCCAACGCAACTCCAGCTTCAACATCATCCACCGCGAAAGCATGTTCAAGGTGGATGTTTTTATTCCACAACGAGGATATTTGCAGCCTAACTGTTTTTATTGTATGATTGGATAACGAATGAAAAAGGAGTGTGAACCATGCTAACTGCGCTCAGACAAACCATGACCGTTCCGGCTGACGGAAATATAAAAATTTACCTGCCCGACTTGAAACCCGGCTCAAAAGCTGAAGTGATTGTGCTGGTGGAAGAGAACGCGCGCCAGCACAGGCACATGACCGGCAGTGACTTGTTGGCTTCAGGCGTGGTTGGCTTGTGGGCCAAACGCAAAGATTTGGGCGACAGTCTGGAGTTTGCCCGCCAATTACGCCAGAACGCTGAACACCGGGAGCGTGGTTCGTGATTTTGCTGGATACCGATGTGATGGTGGATGTGCTGCGCGGCCACGAACCGGCTTTGGCCTGGCTGAAAGAGTCTGGGATACAGGAAGTTGGCCTGCCAGGGTTGGTGGCAATGGAACTTTTACAAGGTTGTCAGAATTTACGGCAGCAAAAAGCCTTGCAAAAGCGCATCAAGGGCTTGGGAATGTTCTGGGCAAGTGCCCAGGATTGCGACCGGGCTCTGGCAGATTTTTCAGCCTTTTATCTGAGCCACCAATTGGGTATTCTGGATGCGCTTATTGGCGAAACGGCCATTGGTCTGGGCGCCGATCTAGCGACTTTTAACGTCAAACACTACAGTGTCTTGGGCGGATTGAAGCTGATCCAACCGTACCTACGTTGATAATCACATTTTTTATGGGTGGCATGTCGAAAGGAATAGCCTGTGACCTTGATCGATGCTCGGGTCCTTGAATTGAGCCAGCGCACGGCGCACTATAAAGAGCGGTACGGCAGCCTGAAAAAGTTGGAAACGCAAGTGGCGCAGGGCGTCTCAGCCGATGACCATAGTCTTTATACCGACTTGCTGGAATGGCGGGGTATGCAGGATGAATTGGAACAGGTAACCCATTTCCCAAAAACGGATGAAAAATGTTGGCGATTTTACCGAACGAACCTCACCAACCCTTATTGACCGTCTGTGACGGCCATATGCAGCTTGATGTCAATTTCGAGCCGCCTGAAGAAGATTATGACGACAATGTGCAGATTTCCCTGAGTGAAAATAGCCCAAAGGAAATGAATTTATTTGTAGCCGATGAAATTGGTTTTAGCCTGACCAGCACCGAGGCGCGTACTTTGGCAAATGCCCTGCTGGCCGCCGCCGAGCAAAATGACGCCTGGTTGGCGAAAAATCGCCATGACATACAACCGTAGGGGCGGTCTCATAAGTTGACTGGGGACCATTGCCTGACTAAGCCTGGTCAGACACGTGATCTTTGCCCGCAAGAAAGACCCGCCCCTACTTCAGGCAAAATATGACCAAATTCGACCCAAAAATTTATCACCGCCATTCGATTCGCCTGCCCGGATACGATTATTCACAGGCGGGGGCATATTATGTCACCACTGTTGCGCAAGCGCGGGAATGTTTGTTTGGCGAAGTGGATAACGGGGAAATGAAATTGAGCAGTATGGACAAATTGTTCAATCCGCTTGGTTCGATTTGCCCAAACATTACCGTCATCTCGAATTGGATGCTTTTTGCATC
>CAINXK010000416.1 GCA_903854805.1 uncultured Anaerolineae bacterium | reverse complement strand
GCAGCCCCAAGTTTCAGCATCCCGATCAGCGGCAGCATATAAACCGGTAATCACCAAGCTGCGCGGGTCAACCATTAGCAGGATTGGATCGCGCCCGACAAATATCTCATCCCGGGCTTGACTGATTGCACCCATCACCGCGTGATTTACCTTTGCCAGGACTTCTCCTGCTCGCTGACCTGCCTCGTGAACAAGTGCGGATAGAAATGCTGGAGAGCGGCCTTCGTCAAAGGCGGTTTGCAAACAGATTTCTGCCGATCGACCTGAAACTCCTCCGGGTAGCATCAGCGCCAAAGCCGTTCGTTTCATTCGGTTTGGCGTAACCAGAATTGCCTTCTTGCTATCCGAAGAACTGGAGACTGAAGTGTCTTTCGAGGTGGTTTTCGGCAGGCTTGGCGCTGATAATAGACCTTCTTTGGCCCACTCCCCGATAGCGTATAAGGTTGGGCGGCTGGTGCCCAATACATCTGCCAGCCAGCTAACAATGCCCCAGGGTCGTTGTTCTTGGGGAATGTTGAGCACTGCTCCAATAAATAGCCGCTCAGCCAGCCCAATATCGGTACGTTTCCACCCCGGCAAACTTTGAGTATATCCAGGTAATATTTGCCAGATCGGTTCAATTGGTTCGGGCCAGATGACTCTGGCGGAAAGTGAAGAAGTCGTATAAACTGTCATGGCAGGTAGCCTCTCGTCCGAATAGATTTTGTGTGCAAACTCTATCTTACTCGTTCGGTGGCTACCTGTCTTCTATCAATTTGTAAAGGTGCTATTTACCACTTCTGAACCGTGCCAAAAAACGGCATTAAGTGCTGTTTTAATGTCAAATGATCTTGGCCTGCTATCTGATACCGTCTTTAAAGCTCAACATATAATTGGTATGTGGCCCCTTGGATGCACAATTCTATATGTGTGTTTCAGAAGTGAGATGGTGATCGCCGCCAGCTCACTTTTTGATTCTCTACGTGGCGGTGTATTTGGTTTCGACGTGCATCGAAACCAAGCAGCAATTCTCATCTTGAATAAGACATAATCTATCAGAATACGGATGGACGATTGTAACGAAAGGAATAACTGAAAATTCTTGTCTCGGTCACCAGCAACGTCGTGGCATATTTAGACGATCAAGGAATAAAAATATAACGGCGACCTGAAATTGTCAGTCGTCGTCAGCGGGAAACCGAAGAGCAGAGATTAGTCCACTCAGTATTTAATTGAAGACCCTTGCGCATGAAAGAAAATAGTTCGTCCCACTGGAAAATTGGATGGTACAAAGCAATGTTTCGATATGTTGGAAGAATTTATTTCGCGTGCGCAACGAAGCAGGCGATACTTTTTATTGACCAGTGGCAGCTCATGGATGCTCCATGAGCTGCCACTGGTTGGCGTTAAAGAGGAGTATTTGTAAGTTGATGAACTGCTGCCCATAGACTTTGACGTATTTCCGGATCGAAAACAACTTTCGGCATGGTTACTTCTTTGCATTTGGGATTGAAATATTTCCCAGTGACTCCTTCAACCGCTGCAGAAGAAGCCAAATAGACCGATGACCGGGATGCTTTTGCCGCTGATTTCCCATTATCTGGGCGGGTTAAAAATTTAAACAGAGGAAAAATCCACCGTGCCCCGCTGGGGAACATTTCAGGAGTGACGCTGCCCGTCATGTTTGTGCTGGCTTGTCCCGGATAACAAATGTTGACGGTTACATTCGAATCTTGTGTGCGTTGAGAAAACTCAGACATCATCACCATCATTGCCAGTTTCGATTGCGAGTACGAAGTCAGTCCATCAAAAGAACGCTCGGCTTGTAAATTGTCCATTTCCAATTTGGTGGGAACATCACCACCCATCAAGGTAATAACCCGTGCTGACCTATTGGCTTTTAGAGAATCCATCAGGAGGTGGGTCAGCAGGAAAGGCGCGACGACATTTGCCGCGAAGTTCGATTCTATTCCATCTTCAGTTAATTGCCGCTTCGACGCAGCCAGCCCTGCATTGTTGATGAGAACATCAAGGCGGTCATATCGCGCCTTGAACTGTTCGGCTAAAGAACGGAGAGTTGCCTGCGCTGATAGATCGCCGATAAGCAAATCAACTTTCGAATTTCCACTTGCTGTTTTAATTTCAGTAACGGCGGATTCTCCGCTGGCTTTACTGCGTCCAGTGATGATGACCTGCGCCCCCATTTTGGCAAGCGCCAGCGCAGTTTGGAATCCAATTCCGCTGGTAGCGCCGGTGACGAGAATAATTTTATTTTTCATTCTTCCTCTTTCATGCCAGATGAAAGTTCAGGAATTACAAACATGAATGGCATGATCATGATCTGCGCTAATGTGATGGGAACCCATACAAATGCCAGCGCTGCAGAAGCCAGATTGATAATCAGCGCCATGCGGTCCTGGTTGATGCGCTTTTTCTTTTCTTCACTGGTCAATTTATTTGGGGCAAGATCGGTGTCTACAAAAGCATATTTCCAAAACCTGCCCAAAATCAATGCTGATAAGGCCATGTTCAGTGGATATAGCGCCACCACAAACGGGTTGGTGGGATAGTCGCCGATGAAGGCGGTGATGAACGGGAAAAGACAAGACGAGAACAGCATGGCGATATTCAGCCATAACAGCCTGGAATCCACTTTTTGGATCTTGTGAACGATGTGATGATGATTGACCCAAAAAATGGAGATGATAAAGAAACTGAACAGGAAGCTGATGAATTTCGGCGCGAGGATTTTCATCCCTTCGAGAAAAACGGCGAAAGTGCTATTTTCCAATTCAGGCACTTTCAACTCAAGCACAAGAATGGTCAGGATGATGGCGAACATGCCATCGCTGAAGGCTTCGAGACGGTTTTTGGTCATGGCGTCGTCCTTGATATGAAAAAGGGATCAGGTTCGCGGTCGAGAAACGACACGGCGTTTTATTTTCCGAATCTCATGCGATCCATTAAATTATCTTTCAGGAAAAGTTGGTGATAGAACGCCGCGCCGATGTGCAGAAAAATAGTCAGGATCAATAACGGCAGCGAAATCATGTGAAAGATGAAGGTTGAGATGTTCATGAAGTCTTCGGGAAGTTGCCCCACGCCACCATAGATAATCTGAAAAAGTTGTCCCTGTGTGGCGGCGATCATGCCCGTACTCGTGGTGAGAATGACAAAGACATATAAACCGTAATGGGTAAGTTTGCCGATGAAATCGAAGAAGGCGTTGCCAGCGGTGAGATGGGCAGGCTTTGGTGTTTTGGAGCGCACAAAAATGCGGACGATCATAACTGCCAGGGTAACCATCCCTATGATCATGTGGATGCCAAGCAGGCTGGCTTTCGATTCGGGTGCGACAAAATTGTCGACATAAATTCCCAGCGCGGCTTCGGTAAAGACCAGCAGGAAGATGATCCAGTGTAAAGCCACGAGGACGGGAGCGTAACGTTTGGGTAAGTTCATTTTTTCTCCTTTATTTGGGGGTACGTTGTAATTTGATGGCATGTTCAGGACATGCTGCCACGCAATATCCGCAGGCACGGCAGGCGGCGACGTTTGGTGTAAAGGCTTGCTTCCATCCGTGTGCAAAGCCTTTGAGTTTGCCTTTGAAATTCAACCTGGCGCGCTCATCTTTTGGCAAAACGTCGAGAACGAAAACATTATACGGGCAGGCGGGCACACAATCGCCTTTACCTTCGCAACTGTTTCGGTCAATGACCGGCATGAAGACGCCGGGTTCTTGTTTACCGTTGGGTTGGATGTTTTTACCCATTATGCAACTCCGGTTTCATTCGCCAGCTTGTTGAGTTTTAAATAAGCAGTGATTTCAGGAATGAAAAAGACAATTAAAAACACGAAGAATACAGCCAGTCCGCCACCAGTGAGCGGAACGATAAACATATCCTGTAACTCGCGCAGGCTGTGCATGAGGAAGGCGAAAGAATAAAAACTTGGATCTTGTCTAACGAGAGCAAGGATCGAGATGACCATCATCACGGCGTTTCTGCCAGCCAGAACGTAAATCATTTTTATCGTGACAGCGTCAACAGTGAAGCCAGGGTAGATCAGGCGTGGGTTGAAGTAACAGGCATAAGTTTGAAATGTTAGAATTGCAAGGATGACGACTTGCAGGATGTTGATCCAAAGTGGAATTTTAGTTTTCATTTCCCAGTCTTTTCTGCTGATTGTATGATGTTGAAAAGTTTGACGATGGACACTGTACCAAGAACGACTAATATGACCTGAGGTGCCACCAAGCTAATGCCCGAGCCAGGAATGAGCGCGTTAATCATATCCAGTAGTGCGACAAAAGTACAGACGATAAATATTAACACCATGGACTTGGGGTAGTTGCTGAAAATGGCGAGGAATAAACCGAGGCTAATTCCAACACGGTTGCGCCCACAGTGTAGAAGGCGAGCTGCGAGTCAGGGTTGTTCATATCGGTAGCAGGAGCAATCTGAGTTGGGTTGAAGTAAGTGGAGAAGGCAAAGAATAAACCGAAGAGGGCGATAAATCAGCTTTGGGCTTAATGCAAAAAGCGATCACTTGCGCAGGAGGTCTTTGAAACTCAAAGACACTACGGTAGGTGGTCGCTTCTAAAATAATAGGGAAAGGGTGACGACCGTTCGACCAACGTGTTTTAGTTATGAGCGGCGCAGCTCGATTCCAAAAAAGCGTATTTATCTTCGAAATAACCCATGCAGGGCATCATACAAATCCTGGTACAGACGAAATTGTTTCTGGTAACACTGTTCCGCTTGAGGATCGCTAGGAATGACATCCTGAACTTGAACGAATTGTCCCATTTCTTCAATCGAACCGATCACCCCGCTGCCGTATAAAGCCCATAAAGCCGCGCCCAGACAGGATGTTTCCCCCCAGGCAGGCGTGATTAATTCGTGTCCCAGAACACTGGCAACTGTTTGGATCCACAGCGGCGAATTAGTAAACCCGCCGGAAGCGCGTATTTCTTCAACCGAAGTTTCCTGGGATTGCAGAACATCATAAATGCTGCGCAAGCGAAATGCCACGCCCTCTACCACAGCCCGAGCCAGGTGACGGGCATCGTGTTCCAAGGTTAATCCATAAAATACAGCTTTGGCGTTCATATTCCAGTTCGGGCTGCGTTCGCCTGCAAAAAAAGGCAAACATAGAACGCCATCCGCTCCGGGAGGAACTTCCTTGGCCAAATCCAGCAGCGCTTCAAAGCTAAGATCTTTGCCGTCTCCAGAGAGATTTGTCACCTGGTTAAACACATCTTTTAGCCAGGAAAGTGCCAAGCCTCCGTTATTGATTGAACCACCTACTAGATAATGTTTGGTATTTATGGCGTAACACCAGGTGCGGGCATCCTTATCCAATAATGGTTTTCCTGATATCCGCCGTAATGCGCCGCTGGTGCCTATCATGCATGTCACCTGCCTGTCAATTTGGGTTGCCCCTGCGCCCAGGCTGGAATTGACCGCATCGGATGACCCTACAACAACCGGGGTAGAGAATGGCAAGCTCAAACGTTCGGCTGCTTCGGGCCGCAAACCAGGAAACGTTTCGAGAGGATCGCATACCGGTGAAAGTTGATCGGCAGAAATGCCAGCCAGAGCCAGGGAATCTGGATTCCAGTCCAGAGTATGCGCGTTTAGCAATCCACTTCCGGCCGCTACATTAAAATCCACCCGCCATTGATCTGTTAAATGATGCAGTGCATATTCTTTGACCGAAACAAAACGAGCTGCCTGAGCAAACACTTCTGGTTTTTCCTGACGCAGCCAAAGGATTTTATAGAGCGGATACATGGCATGCACCGGGCAACCAGTTTGCGTATACAGCAGGTTTGCTAGTGATTGTTCGCGTACTGCCTGGGCCTGGGGGATTGAGCGGAGGTCAGCCCAGGTTATGACTCCTGTAAGTGGGTATCCATCCGCATCCAGCGCCATCAAACTGTGAAGCGCACTGCCAACGCTGATTGCCCGGCATGCCGAGGCAGAGACTTTGGCAGATCGGATCGCGCTTATGGCAGACGTATACATGGCGTTTAGAATGGCAGTGGGATCTTGTTCACTCCACTTATTCTTTGGATTTTCTACTTCACCGTAATCTGCCGCGCCAAAACCAAGCGGGTGTGCCAGGTCATCCACAACCACACACTTGCAGCTACCAGTACCGATGTCAATGCCCATAAACCAGGGCTTCATTTAAGTTGTGACCCTATACTGGGGTGTTTCGCCACGCAGAACCGCCAGACAATCGTTCAATGCCATCCAGCCCATTTGGTTAACTGCTTCATCGGTATGGGCTCCCATGTGGGGTGTGGCGATCACCTGCGGAAGTTGAAGCAAAGGGTTTCCAGCATCCGCTGGCTCCTGGCAAAAACAATCCAAAGCCGCTCCCTGCAATGCACCCTTCTCCAGAGCAATGAGAAGTGCATTTTCATCGATTAACTCGCCACGCGCCGTGTTCACCAGAAAGGCACCTGGTTTCATCTTACTCAGAAATGCATCATCCACCACCCCACGTGTGGCTGGGGTAACTTGGGCATGCAGCGAAACAAAGTCGGATTGCTGCAACAGATTATCTATATTGGTCAATTCGGCACCAACCTGGGCAGCTACTTCACTTGTTACATAAGGATCTGCGGCTAAAACATGGCAACCAAATGCTTTCAGGCGCAAACTGACTTCCCGACCAATCCCACCCAGCCCAACCAGGCCGACTACCCTGCCTCGCAGGCCGAGCCCATTTAAGCGTGGCCATTCTCCGCGATGGGTGGCAGCGTCTGAATATATTAGGTGGCGCGCCAGGGCTAAAATAAATGCAATAGTTAACTCTGCAACAGCAGTGGAGTTGGCGCCAGGCGTATTGGTTACAACAATTCCTCGTAGCTGCGCCTCGGCCAGATCTACCCGGTCCACGCCCACGCCATACCTGGCTAAAACACGCAGCCGCTGCGCCGCGCGTAAGACATCCGTATTGAATTCATCCAAACCAGCGATAATGCCATCAAATTCGGCTACCATCTCGATTAACTCACTGGCTTTCAAAGGGCGAGTGTGATGATTGTAAACCACCTGGCCAACCGCAGCCTGCAGAGTTTCTTTCAGGCCTGGGTCTTGTTTTCCAAACGACGTAGCCGTGACCAAGACGCGACAATCGCTAAGTTCTTTCGTGGGTAAAAGTGATGTCATCTCATTAATCCTGCGGCCAAAGAATGCTTCCGTTCATATCAAATAAATGTGATTTCATGTCATAACCTCCAGGTATCAATCTCGGACATATTCGGTTGTAATATGATACAATGACTTTGTAATATGTTAACAATTGACAAATAATTGGTAGAGAGGATATTATTATGTTTAAGTCGGCTGAAGGTAACGAGCTTTTAACAGCACCATCGCAACGCACGCTCAGCGATTACATCGCTGAACAACTTCGCCAGGCTATTCTGGCAGAACAATTCAAACCAAATCAACGTATGGTGGAACAAGAAATTGCCGAAAGCATGCAGACCAGTCGGGGTCCAGTCAGAGATGCGCTCAAAGTTTTGGAAAACGAAGGGCTGGTGGTGCGTCAACCTCATCGTGGTGCATTTGTTGCAGAACTCAACACGGAAGACTTTATTGAAATCTACACTTTACGTGAAGCCCTCGAAAGTTTAGCCTTGCGCTATGCCATCAAGCGCGCTACCGCGAAGCAAATTGATTCGTTGGAAGAGCTTGTACTCACGATGATTAAGATCTCCGAGCAGACTCCGGTCAACCAGCTGGAAGCAACCGATGTTGATTTAGAATTCCACCATACCATCTGTAAGATATCTGGACATCAACGCGTCCTCTCTACGTGGGAATCGCTCAGTGGACAAATCCGCATCGTTGTTCTAAAACATCGTTTATTTAATCCAGACGATTTACGCGAAAGATCCATCTCCTGGCATGAGAAAATTGTAGAAGCCATACGAAATCGCAACACCGATAAAGCCCTGGATGAACTTCATATTCATATGGCAGCTTCAATGGAATGGGTGCATAAGCTTGTTAAAGAACGGGGTGGCGAAACAACTTTCTAAACCTTATTGCTGTCTCGCTATTAATCGCCCGGCCAATTCCTGCGATCGAGTATCGGTATCCAAAGGAATTGGGCCGTGCGATTAATAAGTCCACTGAGAATTATCGACCATCTTCTTATAAAGGATAGCGGCCATATTTAAGCGCTGCCTGATACATGGCAATCACATTTTCTGCTGGCACATCCGCCTGGACATTATGCACCGGTGCGACGACATACCCGCCGCCGACTGCCAGATCTTGAATCCTGTGGCGTACTTCTGCCTTTACATCGTCCTGGGTTCCATGTGGCAGCACCCACTGGGTATCCACTGCGCCCCAGAAAGTTAACTTACTTCCGAAATCCCGCTTCAAGATGGCTGTGTCCATGCCTTTGGCGCTCACCTGTACCGGGTTCAAGATTTCGACCCCAGCTTCCACTAAGTCGGGCAACATTTTCACCACAGCACCGCAGGTGTGCAGGAACGCCTTGGCTTTAGAATTCTGATGGATGCAATCAAAGATTTCCTGATGGTAAGGCTTGATGGTTTGCCGGTAAGTGGTTGGCGACATTAGACAATTTTGTTGACCGCCTAAATCGTCGCCGATTTTCACTACTTCGAGGGTGGAGCCTGCCAACGCTAAGAACTGACGGAGCTGGATCAAGACAATATCGGTGATTTTACGGAAGACAGCGTGTACGAATTCGGGTTCAGCTATCAGACCTTCCAACATGCGGGCATAACCACACAACATGTAGGCCCGTTCCCAAACGCTGTTAAATGTTGGGCACCCGATCAAGGCGTAATCTGTTGAATGAAAAAGCGTTTGCGCGGAGTCTTGAACACCCACATAACGTTGTGGATCGTTCGGGTCGGGCCACCAGGGATAGCGCTCCAAATCATCGATGGAAGCATTTTGCAAAGGGCTCTCGGATGCTTCCCGGTAAATAACTCCACCGAGATCAAACTCGCGCCATTTGACTCCCCATTCGTCATAGAAAAAGCCCGGATCAGTACAGGCGCGAATCCCCTTGCTGACCGGGTTCATGTATATCGGGCGGGTATCAATATCCAAGGCTTTCAAAATGATTTCATCAACCCGAGCAAGGCGCATCATATGTGGTACATATTGAACCGGCGTCCTGACTTGATAAATATCAGCGAGTTTAGAATACACTTCCGGGGTAGGAGAAGTGTTCCCGCCTGTAGCAAAATCGAGCGGGACGCGATCCGGTTCCTGATGATTTAAGGTCATTATTAAACGTTGGCGATGACTGATTGTTACCATATTGTGGCTCCTAAAAAGATTATACCAACAACAGCATTTTCGGTCAATTGTCAACGGTTAACAATTTGTAATAATCAACAGTATTTTCGATAATCTCGAACTGAAGCTGGGGGCCATGCAACCTGGCCTAAATATGGATTGCGCTACCCAACGCCCCATGGGCTGCTTCCATCAACGCTTCGGATAAGGTGGGATGCGCATGCACATTGCGCGCAATTTCCTCTGGGGTCAGTTCCAACATGTGAGCCAGGGTAAGTTCGGGCAATAATTCGGTGACTTCAGGACCGATCATGTGCGCGCCCAGGATTCCGCCGTATTTCTCGTCCACAACCAGCTTGACCCAGCCGATATAATCACCCAACCCCAAGGCCTTGCCGTTGGCCAGGAATGGGAAACGTCCGATTTTGACTGTATACCCGTGCTCGTTGGCTTGCGCCTCGGTCAGCCCAAAGGAAGCAATTTGCGGCTGGCAATAAGTGGCGCGCGGCATCATTTCGTAATCCAGCGTGACGGTCTCATGCCCGGCGATATGCTCGGCACAGACAATGCCCATCGCTGAACCGACATGCGCGAGCATTAATTTTCCAGTCACGTCGCCAATGGCCCAGATACCGGGTATATTGGTGGACATTTTCTCATCAATTTCGACAAAACCGCGCTCACTGATCTTGACGCCGACTTCTTCCAACCCCAGCCCGTGCGAGTTTGGGCGGAAACCGATGGCAACAAGCGCCTGCTCTGCTTCCAGAACGTTGGTCTCACCACCCGCTGATACGGTAACTTTAACACCCGCAGCAGTGGCTTCGACGGCTTCGACTTTATGCCCGGTAAGGATTTTTATCCCACGCTTTTTAAAGGCTTTTTCCAATTCAGCGCTGACTTCCACATCTTCCAACGGCACGATGCGCGGCAGCATTTCGACAATGGTCACATCTACGCCGTAGGAACTCCAGATTGTTGAAAATTCTACGCCAATCGCTCCGGACCCGATGACAATGACCGACTTGGGTAGTTTTTCCTGCAAAATCGCTTCCAGGTAAGTGACAACTTTCTCGCCATCCACCTTCCAGGCACTGGGTACTGCGGATGTAGCCCCTGTGGCGACGATGATGTTCTTCGCCTTCAGTTCTGTCACTTTGCCATCCTTATCGGTAACCGTGACTGTATCTTTGGCGGTAAGTTTTGCCGTACCCATCTGCACACTGATGTTATTCTTCTTCATCAAAAAGCCAATGCCCTTCACCAGTCTGTCCGAGACCTGCCGGCTGCGCTTGGTGGCGGCGCTAAAATCGAGCACCAGGTTTTCAAAGGAAAACCCAAATTCCTTGCCGCGCTCGCGCAGGGTGTGCGCTACTTCGGCATTCTTCAAGAGCGCTTTAGATGGAATACAACCCACATTCAAGCAGACCCCCCCGAGCCATTGTTTGTCAATGATTGCAGTTTTTTGACCCAACTGCGCCGCGCGGATGGCAGCCACATACCCTCCTGGACCCGCACCTATGACAACAACATCATAATTTTCGGTCATACAAATCTCCTTACCCGTCGCCGTACTTACTTCTGCAAAGCATCCATTGTTCTCAGAGAAAATATACGTGCAGCTTTTATATTGCTGATAATTCGTCCGCGGCATCCCAAATCGCGCAGATATTCTTTGGATGAACATCAGCTTGAATGTTGTGGACAGATGCTAGCACATAACCACCACTCTGATTTAGGTCCTTGACGCGCGTCAAGACTTCTGCATGAACATCTTCTTGCGTGCCGAACGGTAGAACACGGCTTGTATCAATCCCGCCCCAAAAGGTCATCCGATCGCCAAAGCGCTGTTTTAGTGAAGCGGTGTCGCCCATATCATGCGCTGAAACTTGCAGCGGGTTTAATGCGGCGATGCCAAGATCGATCATTTCTTCGATCTGCCATGTCACCGATCCGCAATTATGATAAATGATCGGGGCATCTGACCAGCTCTGTATGGCCCTAAAGACCTTTTTTTGATAGGGTTGGATAATCTTTTTGTAAGTTTTCGGTGAGACCATTGGGCCGGTTTGAAAAGCGATATCTTCTGCGAAGAAGATAGCATCTGCCATGCCGCCCATAGCTTCTATCAAGTGCCGGGTAACTTCCATCCAACGCTCTAAAAGAACATCCAGCAGATAGTTGCTTAGATCGACATCTAAAACCAGATCCATCAACCAGTTGTCGTAACCACGCAGCCATTGAGCAATGTGGATGCTTCCGAGGGGCAAATTTAATATAATTGCTGCGTCTGTGTTTTTATGATAATTGGCAACCATATCGGCGATGCCTTGCGTGTAAACGGGATCATCGGGACTTGGCCAATTTTTGGCTGCTTCGTTAATCGTGTTTCGTGTAATTTCACCAACCAGCGGAGATTTGACTACGTACCAGTGGCCACTTTCGTCTGGCAAAGCGCGCACCAGCCCATATCCATCGGTAAATGTCCCATCCGCATTTGGTGTTCCAACCCCAAATGAGCCACCGGGGATAATGCCGCGCGTATCGCTTTTGAAACGCGCGAGAATGGGTTCGGAAAGATTTGCCAGTCGAATTCGATCGCTCAACAGGGTCGCCTGTTCATTAAGACCAAGGTATTCCACCAGGTTCTTATAAGCAACAATATTGATCCCTGTGGCGGTCGTTCCTCCCAGATCGCGCGGCACGCGATCTGGGCTCTGGTGCATCAGAGCGGCGCGGACACGCTCTCGGGATGTCATGGGTGGTGTGCTAGTCATATCAAATCATCTTTCTATGATGAATGGGAGATGGCGGGTTGTCATTCTTCTGGCCAGGTATGACTGCCGCCGGCATTCAAGGCAAGATTCCCGCCATCGACAGGCAATTGCACACCTGTTACTGCACTGGCTGCATCCGATGCCAGGAATAGGATCGGTCCGGACATTTCCTCGGGGTTCAATAAACGCCCCATTGGGATACCGGCCTCCGTTCTGGCGCGAATTGTATCTCGGAAGCGGGGATCATCCAGTAACTGGCGAAACCCTGGCGTGAGCACCTGAGCTGGCAGGATGGCATTTACCCGGATTTTGTTTCTGGCATATTCAACTGCCAGTTCCTTGGTTAATTGGCCAACCCCAGCTTTTGCGCAGCTGTAGGGAAAATTGCCACGGCCCATGCCAGATGCTCCGGCAATTGAGCCGACATTGACGATGCTACCGCCATTTTCCTGTTTGAGCATCCGAATAATTGCCTGCTGCGAGCAAAGCATATATCCCGTAAGGCAAACAGCCAGGGTTTTATTCCATTCTTCGAGTTTCAGCTCATGCGGATGGACCCGGCTCGGGAAGAGAAATGGCACGTTGACCAGAATATCGATGTGGTCGAAATGCTTGTCAGCCTCAATAAATAAGTTTTCGACATCTGTTTGGTTGGATATATCACAATGCGCCACAACAGCTTTGCGTCCAAAAGCCCTGATTTCATCTGCAGTGACTTGAACTCCGGCATCGTCAATATCAGATACGACAAGATCAGCGCCGTATTGTGCAAAAGTGAGCGCTACGGCATGGCCAATGCCCCCTTTGGCGCTGGCGCCGGTCACAACAGCTACTTTTCCAGTCAGGTCAAATATATTCACCATCTTAGAGCCTCCATGTGCTGATTTGGTGGTTGGGTAGACAAAAGACAATTCTCAGAATTGATCGCTTTTGTAGGCAAACATTTTTTACGGTAATACGCACTGTTGAAAAACTGATGGTAAAGTAAGTATTCTGGGGAGTTCATCAGCAGCAATGTTCAAGCATAAACACCATATTCGTGAACTGTTTCATACATGGCGATGAGATTTTCTACGGGAACATCATCCTGAATATTGTGGATTGGATTAAAAATAAAACCTCCACCCGGGCTAAAAATACTGATCCGTTCGCGGACTTGCTTTCGAACATCTTGCGGAGTTCCAAACGGCAGCGTATCCTGCGTATCGATACCGCCACCCCAAAATGTGATTTGGCTACCAAATTCTGTTTTTAGACGGTTGGGGTCCATGCCCGACGCCGCCGTTTGAATCGGATTTAAGATATCTATTCCGCAGTCAATCAAGCTGTTAATAATTGGATAAATACCGCCGCAGGAATGGAAGAAGATTTTCCATGCCGTGTTTTTATGAATCCACGAAAAAAGGCGTTTATATTTAGGTGCTATCAATTCTTTAAATGACTTGGGAGAGATCATCATTCCTTTTTGAGTGCCGAAATCCTCCATCAGCCAGAAAATATCAATATTGTCGCCAACAGCTTCTGCATACAGTTTTACGTTTTCGAGCAAATTCTCTATCTTACGATCGTACCAACAACGAACATAGTCTGGATCTGCGCCCAAGGTGTATAGCCATTCCTGATAAGAGCCCCATCTCCCCAGGTTAAAACCAAAATCTCCTACTAAGGCCTTATCTGTCTCGGCACGCAGGGTTTCGGCCCAGTGTTTGCGCCAGGTTAACTCTTCATGGCTGAGGGTAATCAGGGGTATCGTCTCAATGGGTGGATTTGTGTAAGACATGCGTGTTTCCAGCACCTTGTCGAAATAAGGACTGGAAACGGCCTTGCGCGCAACAATCTCATTGTTATGGTAAATCACCAGACTACCGTCATTTTCTTCGTGCGTCTCAAAATTACCAGGCATTTGAACCGGTGTTTCATCGCTCAACTTCCATGGCCGCCAGGAATTTAAGCGCATATTGAAATCCATCACCAGCCTTGGTACTGGGAGCGCATCGGCGTTCAAAGCATCAATCGTTGCGCGATCCACCCAAGCCAACATTTGCCATACATCCATCACCTTAGCTGGGCTGGCAGGCAACCCTAATTGCTGACGTAATCTGGTCAGAATTCCAGGCTGTATTCCTGTGACCCGCGTAGCGCCCAAATCCAGAGGTAATCGATCCGGTAACTGGTGGTTAATCGATGCCAATACTCTTTCTCTCGATGACATGCTCATTTGAAAAATTCCTTTCGGTATGGTTATCCGGGTATTCTCAAATACGTTTTATGTGATAAGTGAATTGTTGTTGACGGCTTTTGTCAGTCGGCCATCAAAATCTTCTGAACCTGTCTCAGCATCCAGTGGGTACTTCACCGGCAGGTGGTCGCGCTGTGAACGATAAATAGCAGTGAATAATTCAACATGCTTGCGGCCTTCAACGCCAGTGACGGCTGGCTCCCGCCCATCGAGAATCGAAATCAAGAAGTCCTGAATTTGTAACTCATGGTAATAGTTCATGGCATCAATCACATTACCGCGAGCGATGTCTTCCTGTCGCCAGTATTCCATAAGATGTTCCTCGCCAGGAATTGTCCACAGGTCATTGAATGCCGGTTCAACCTTTTCTGTTACTCCAGATACAAAGGGCGAGCCGCCATCGGTTTGAACGCCCACGGACGAGCCATTTTGTCCGTGAATGTGAATTTTTCCATACAAACCCGGCTTTTGTGAATTACTGACCAGAATAGTGCCGAGAGCTCCGCTTTTAAAGCGAACAACTGCAATGGCTGTATCCTCAACCTCGATGAAAGGATGGTTCAGGTTTCCCCAATAACCAAAAACCTCATCGATTGGGCCCATCAGCCATTGGAAGAGATCGAGCTGGTGCGTGGTCTGGGTTAACATAACCCCACCGCCTTCCGTTGCCCATTTTCCCCGCCAGGGATCCATCTTATAGTAATTCTCATCTCGCCAACCCATTACGGTTATGGTTCCCAGCATTGGACTGCCGATCTTGCCAGCCTGAATGGCGTTTTTTATGCGTACTACCGGTTCGTAAAAGCGTCTCTGACTGATGATACCCAGTTTGACGCCGGCCTTTTCTGCCGCGAGAATGGCGCGATCACACCCTTTAAGGTCCACAGCCATCGGCTTTTCAACGAGAGCGTGGGTTCCAGTTAGTGCGCAAGATTCAACAGCATCCGGATGGGTAGTGTGTGGGCTGCAAATCGAGGCCATTTGTATTTTGGGATCACTGAGCATTTCTTCCAATTCGTGAAAAGCCTTGACGTTGTACTTGGCAGCCAAGGCCTGTGCCCGTGGAAAATCCACATCATAGACACCAATAAATCGCGATTCAGGCAGTTTTTTGAGGGCCCTGGCATGGGTATCCGCTACTTTGCCACATCCGATCAGTGCAGTCCCAATTTTTGAACGATGCATAGTTTGACCTCGCGGTTTAGGGTTGTCTTCCACAGGTAATGAGCTACCAGGCGCGCTTCCAGAACTATTATTATTCCATTTTCAACTTGCAGATTTTCTTTTACGATTGCGCACAGAGCCAAAACATAACCATTCCCAGCCGCCAGATCACGAAAGAATTTGCGCCATCCACAAGCCTCATTTCTTTTTTGTGGGGGCGCGGTCGATCATGCTCTCAGGTTGAATTTATGTCTTTAGATACAGCCTGATTAAATTATAATCGGTATACTGGTCTGTGTCAACTGTTGACGGTTGACAATTATTTCTTAGCTGATGTATTTTGTGGATCAGGGTTATCATAAAACTTTGATAAAATCTAAATCTACTTATCTTGAGTTCGCCGTTCAAGTTTTGATGACAGTCAGCCAATTTTGACCCATTAAACAAAAGGGAGATGCGCAAAATGTTTAATATTGAGCAGGTCTTATCTTCTCAAAATATCCTCGGTGAAGGTCCAGTCTGGAATTCTGATGAACAGGCAATCTACTGGGTAGATATCGAAGGAAAAACTATCCAGCGTCTTAACCCAGAAAATGGAAAATTAGATGTATTTCATCCTTCAGTAGCCATCTGTGCTTTCGGTTTTCGGGAAAGAGGCGGAATGGTTGTAGCAACTTCAGAAGGATTTGCTTTTTGGGATCCGCAGACAAATCGAATGGATCCTATTGCCAGTCCTGAAGCCGGAAAGGAAGGCGCGCGTTTTAACGACGGGAAGGTGGACCGCCAGGGCCGTTTTTGGGCTGGTACCATGACATCCGAGGGCGCAACCAGCGCACTTTACCGTTTGGATCCTGATCTCACAGTTCACAAAATGGAAAGCGGAATTACAATTTCAAACGGAGTAGGCTGGAGTCCGGACAATCGCCTGATGTATTTCGTGGATACCATGCGGCGCGTGATCAACGTTTATGATTTTGACGCAAATTCAGGAGATATTTTTAACAAGCAAATTTTTTACCAGGTATCGGAAAAAGATGGTGTGCCTGATGGTCTCACGGTCGACGCAGATGGTTATGTCTGGTGTGCATTGTGTATGGGGTGGAAAGTTATCCGGATTGCCCCAACCGGAGAACTGGATGTTGAGATAAAAATGCCGATCTGGCTACCTACCAGCTGCGCATTTGGCGGAAAAGACATGGACGAGCTTTACGTCACAACAGGTTGGGTCACGATGAGCACTGAGCAACGAAAAGAACAGCCCTATTCAGGTGACCTGCTACGTATTCGCACCAAGGTAAAGGGCATTCTGGAATCGAAATTTGGGGGCTGAGTAACAACAAACCTAGGTATATACATCGAGCGCCAGCAGATTTCTGCTGGCG
>CAINXK010000415.1 GCA_903854805.1 uncultured Anaerolineae bacterium | reverse complement strand
GGCAAGAGCTGTGAAGACGCTATGGATTTTCATGTGCCCCACTCATAATCTCTTGGTCGCTGGTTCGACTCCAGCCGGGCCCACCATATAGAGCGGTACGCAAATCAAAAACCCCCTTTCCAGGGGGCTTTTGATTCCTAAATGTTCTAACAGTATTCGCAGTTAAATTGCAGTAGTAGGTGGGGCTCAGTTCAGAGGAATGGGTATCGCTTGTGCTTGGGCGGCAGTAGACCTTTACAGGTTTACTGACTCCCTTTTCTATTATTACCCATATCTATTGATCAAGGACACAATCGTGAAAATTAATACGATTGCCAACCAAAAAGGTGGTGTAGGAAAAACTACTTCCGTTGCGACTCTTGCACATGGTCTGGCTTTGACCAGACAACACACCTTGTTGGTGGATCTCGATCCACAAAGACACGTAGCCTTTGCCCTCGGCGCAGAAAAGGCTCCCGGTCTATACAGATTGATCGTCGATGAAGATTCTATTATCCATCCAAAATGGCCTATAGCGCTTAAGGACTAAAATCCATCCTGGATAGTAGAAGCACACTGTTCCTGCGGAGATAGGTGGCACGTGAAATAGGATCGGGATTTAATATCGATAAATTTGAAAAGAAAAAAAGTGGAAAATCAAGAGGCTTTTTTTCAACCCCATTTGGGAAAGTACAGTTGCGCAAACAACAATGATAGATTATTAATAACATATGTTATTAATAATCTAAAAAAGGTAAACTCACCATGTCAATTGAACATGCAATTCTCGGACTACTGAGTCTCAACCCCCTCTCGGGTTATGACATCAAGAAGATGTTCGAAGGTTCTGCGGCACTTAATTGGTCAGGGAACAATAACCAGATTTATACGTCTCTGGTCAAACTACATAAGCAAGCCTGGGTCAGCTACGAAACACAATCAAACGATGGCAGCCCAACGAGGAAAATATATAGCATTACGGAAAAAGGATTGGTTGAACTTCGGAAGTGGATGCTCTCGCCACCTGAATTGCCCGAATCAAAAAACTCTTTCCTGATCCAACTTGCCTGGGCTGATATGCTTACATCGACAGAACTTGAAGAATGTCTGAAAAAGTACGAGGATGATCTTCAAATGCAATTAGCAATACTCCGGGTTCAAAAACAGCAACGGAATATATCACCTTCCGGAATTCCCCGGGATGCTTACATCAATACTTCACAAGCCAGAACACCACGGGAAGCTTACCTGTGGAACATGATTTTGGAAAACTGGATAGCGTATTACCAGGCTGAATTGGATTGGATACTGAAGCTGGGTAATGGATTACAAGAATTTTGAAAAGATAAAAAAATACAACTCAAAGAATTGATCATCAACAAAGTCGCCAGATTTGCATACTGTACAGACGGAGCTCTCTGGTATGAAATTGACGGGTTTCGATTTCCTGTTCCTTTTTCCAAAACTATTGGGGCATGTTTTTTGCCTGAGCAAAAAACCATTAATCTAATGCGCTGGGCCAAGAAGCAGTTTGAAGAAAATGCAACCGAACAACATCATGCAACGTAATCAATAAAACCGGATATTTAGGAAGGGTACAAATATCGGATGTTGTTTTATCTGGTAAGCTGAGTGAACTGGAGCGTAAATATGATCCTGAAACTGATCGGAAAAATCATTATTGGCGGGATGACATTGGTATTCGTCTACATTGTTATTCTGGGTGGTGAAATTTTATTACAAAGCCGGCCAGCCGATGCAAGTAGCGGCAGCTCAGCGCCTCGCACCCGGGATCACGTATCGGGAATTCTGGGCGGACAGGATCCAGCATTGGACCGAAATCGATACCCAAAAAGCAGTTAAAGGAAAGGGAAAATCATGTGTACTTGTATCGACAATGATGCTACCGATGATGTATACAGGATCAATCTATGAAGTTACTTATCTTCGCACCCATCGTGAAACGAAAGCTGCCGCAGAATTTTTGCGGAAAATCAGTAATATCGCGCCGCCTGACGAACTTATTTATGGCCCTTGGTGGAAATTGCCTGACGCCTGGTGGTGGCAAATCGAAAACATGTCATGGTGGGATTATTATCGCCCACTAGCTCGAGCATGGAATTGTGAAGTTGGAGCTCCAAACAAGCCAACTCAGGAATAAAGATAACATAATCAAATACATCCTGAGACTGAATGTAGTTCTGTAGATTTCTTGTTTATTGCCGATAAATTTCCGTTTTATTGCCGATAGATTTCCGATAACTTGTAGGCCCGTTT
>CAINXK010000414.1 GCA_903854805.1 uncultured Anaerolineae bacterium | reverse complement strand
GAAAAAGCAAAAATCTTTTGGTTTTTCCGCGTACATCCGCGAAAATCCGCGTCCAATTGGGGTTCTCTGCGGGCTTAGCGCTAAAAGCTTGGAAACCACGTTGGTGATAAAGATATAAAAAAGCAACTTATGCGGTATTGCAATATAAGTATACATGAGAAAGAATGAGGGCCGCTTTCCAGCTCGAGATAGTCGGGTGTAATATCCAGACCGAGGCCCACTCTTAAATAATTGTGAGCGAACAATTCCAAAAAATAGAGGATTTTTTCAATGGCCTAATCGATAGGGGTCGGCAAGCTATTTATGTTCAACCGACCTCGGATCCTGAGATGGGGTGAATACCCCATGGATAGCAGAATTTTCGGCGATTACATTTTTTATAATATTGATATTGACAATCTGTGGGTTGCACGATGCTTGAAAATTTTTATTGACCAGTATTTAAATATTCGAGTGCCCATGCGATCTGATGATCGTTGAGGCTGGCCGGAAGGGGAACACCGTTTTGATCCCAGCCAAGCATTTCATAGAGCGCCTGAACTATGCGTTCAAATTCATACCGGTTGAGGCTGGCGCCTTTTAAACGCCCGAAATCTATGGGTGTGTTATAAAACCGGTCGGGGAGTTTGTCATCGGCTTTGGTCAGCCCCTCGCGCAGGTTATATACCCGCATCAGGTGGTTCCGACGTTCTCCCCAGCGCATCAATTCATACGAGCTGGTTTTCCATCCTGTAATTGTCGAAACAAGCTGGGTGATATCTTCGATACTTAACAGGCGAGTTGGAGCACTGGCAAAGATGCAAATATTGAGTGCATCCAGGGCACTCCAAAGCAGGTAGAGCGCTTTAAAATTGCGCACTTTATCCAGGCCCAGATACTCCATTGGAACCCGCTCAAAAATCCCAATCGCACGGGAAAGGTCCAGTGTGTGTTCCCAGCCTGATACCAGGTCATAATCCCAATCGTGTTCGCAGATATCATAGCGCGGACCAATGGGGGCGGTTGCATAACCCAGGGCCAGATTGGTCTGGGTGCGCGGTTCAAATGAGACCATCTCGATGCCTTTGACGTGTAAGGCAAATGCGCTGGCATTTTCACCGATCTGCTCGGCTGCCAACCGGCTGCCTTCGGCCAGTAGGTCACCCAATCCTTGCCGGTTAACGATCAGCTCAATCATGGGCAGAATGACCGCTTGGTTTCCAAAGCGCAAGTCCAGCCCAAAGGCGTCGTCCTTGGTGATGAGGCCGTTCTCAAAACATTCCATCGCAAAGCTTAATGTAAAGCCAAGGGAAACCGGGTCCAGCCCATACCGGTTGCACAGCACATTCGCTTGAAGAGTCAGTTTCAGGCTGGTATACCCAAGATTGGGGCCTAATGCTCCGGTCACTTCCTGGTGGATAACACACGCCTGGACGGGTGTTTCATTGTCCGGCGCAATATATTTGATACAGTCATTCGGACAGCCCGGGCATGGGTTGGCACCTTTGTAGAAATCCAGGTAGCGAGCACGGGTGAAATCCGAGTTGGCTACCTGCAAGTCTGAACGGTAGTTGTTGGTGCCAATGTAAGCCGTGTTGAAATCAGAGAGATCAGCTGCAGCAGAAAACCCGGGGGGATTTTTCTGCCACATGCTCAAGGTGTTGCCCGGCATGTGCTCCAGAAATTTGCGGGAGATTTCGGCAACTCCCGCCGGATCAAATATTTCTGGCAAAGACCCCGGTTTAATCACCAGCCCCTTCAGGTTTTTGGATCCCATCACGGCCCCTGTGCCCATGCGCGCGGCAGAGATTGAAAAATCGGTGATGATGCTGGCATAGCGGACTAATCGCTCACCAGCCTGACCGATTACTGCAATACCCTGTGAATTGGTGGAGTGTGTTTTGGCTAAATAATCGGTAGCGGCGAAGGTGTCCTTGCCCCAAATTTTTTCAGCAGCATGAAACTCAACTTGATCCCCGTCTAAGATTAGATAAACTGGGTGAGAGGCTTTGCCGTGAATAATGATGGCATCGTAACCGCTGGATTTCAGGATGCGCCCAAATCCGCCCTCGCAGCGCGATTCGGCAATTCCACCAGAGAGGGGCGACTTGGTCACCACACTAAAACGTGCCAGGCCGGGCGCTTCGAGACCAGCAACCACACTGGAGATGAAAATGAGCAAGTTTTCTGGAGAGAAGGCCTCAATACCAGCTTGTGTCTCTTTCAACATGAAATAAGTGCCCATCAAGCCACCACCGGCATAGATGCGGTACCAATTTTCGGCGTTTGTCTCCACTCGCCAGGTACTGTCGTCTAAATTGATATGAAGAATTTTGCCCCAATATCCGTAATAATTGTTCATCGCTGGTGATTCCTTCCCACAATAAGGATTATCGAATTTTTGGCGAAACATTCGGAAGTAGCAGTAAACCGCTTGCCAGGCTAGAGAATCTGACAGCTACGATGATGTTTCGAATGGAACCCACAGGATGGGCATCTCTTTCTGCATGCCTATTATAACCGCGTTGAAAACCCGGATCTTGGGCAGCTGTCTGTAGAGATTGGGAAGCTGGCGCGAGGCTGGAACTTTTACCACATAGACCGGGCGGGAGGTTGACTCCACTGGCGGGGGCAAACCATCGATTTTTAATCGCCCGAGCAGTAGAACCAGGATGGTTAAATGCCAAAACGAAGAGCGCGTGCATCGAAACGGCTGATGGATAAACCATCAGCCGTTTCGATGAAAATTATTTTTTATTGTTGTGCGCAAAATCGAAGATGCTGTTAGTAAGCACGCGAATCAATGGGAATAATGGTCAGCATGAAACCAATTCTGTTCACACTATTTCCAAATTCACAAAAATTAGCCAATTCCATATTGGTCGCGAACAAACTGGAGCAGTCCCAGTTTTTCCAGGCGATCCAACGGTGCACGCAGGGTTACATGCACAACACCCGGAGCCCGCCCAATCTCAATTGCCCCGGTAATGGTCGCGCGATTCTTCACTTCAGGCACAGACATGTTCAGTAAAATCGCCGCGCG
>CAINXK010000413.1 GCA_903854805.1 uncultured Anaerolineae bacterium | reverse complement strand
CCCGATTTCGACCCGCTGGGCTTGCGGGGCGCAATCGGGGGAGGTTAGGAGGGGGCCTGCCATTGAACTGCGCCATGAACTCACTCCCATTGAACAGAAACTCTGGGCCAATCTGCGCGGCGACAAACCCAACGGCGTCAACTTTCGCAGACAGCACGCCATTGGCCCCTACATCACGGCAGCCAACATCTTGAGCAGGCAGATTATGATACAGAGCCCGCCCCATCCGCCCTGCGGGCACCTTCCCCAAATGCGACTGGGGAACGTCGAATTTGGGGAAGGAAACAGCGTGGAGTATGGCTGAAAATAAAAATTTTTCAGCCAGTCCGGTTTTGTCCCTCCCCCGATTTTGTCCCGCTGGGCTTGCGGGGCGCAACCGGGGGAGGTTAGGCATAGGCGCTAACTTAAGGGAATTGAGGGATGCAAACATAGGCCATTGATTAGGGCTCGAGCAACCGCCGACTGCTTTATTCTCTTTCTAGGAGCATCGCAAAGGTATCGTTTCAGTAGCGGCCAGAACATAATAAGTTTGTCATACCACTCTCCAGCGATCACATGAACAATAGCTTGATAAACTAAATTCGTTATGCGGTACATACTCACAGGCCGTTCGATAGACTCAAACCAATCGGGCTCCAATTCATTGACATCGCTAATCACATCTTCTACCAGTACCGCCACCAGGATTTTAGCAAGAATAATCGCCTGGGCAGCATCGGAATTTTTGACACGCAGGCTGTCGAAGTCAAGTAGGCTTTTGAGTCTTTTGAAAAGAGTTCAATTTGCCATCGAAAGCGGTAGAAATCTATTATTGACGCTGCATGCCAGGTTTCAGCAGGCAGGTTGGTCAGCAGAACGATGAATCCAGCTGCAAAAATTGTAGATGAACTGACACTCTGTTGTTTTTTTGTATTTCGTTTGATCGCTTTTTTTTGCGCTGTCTCTGCTTTTTCAGGTGGAAGGGGCATCGCAATCAAGCGTAGAGCATGCCAACCCTTTGAAGTCTTGATCTGAATAGTTGTTTCTGAGACATCTTCCACGGTTTCCAGCCAGGAAATTATTTTGACGGGCTTGTAGTTCAGATCAACTGCCTTTAGATTGTGCCAATTGGCTCTGACCAGCAGCCAAGCCCAAGACTCCAGCACACTTTAGATGCTGGTGATGAAGGCATAGCCCCGATCTCCCATGACGATTTCTCAGATATCGCTGAAAAATCTTCCGAAATTTTCACCTCCATGTTGGTCTGTTATGTTTATGCCACTGATGCGCATACTTCCCAAGTCAAAGGCCACATGCAAACGCCAATCAGTACCCTTGCTTCCGGGAATATTGATATTGGTTGCATCTCGGATATTAGCGCGAATAACGGATTTACTATGTATTGACGCATAACGCGCCGTAATTACTTCGGACACCAACATTTCAAGCCATTATTTACTTTTTCGCAAGCGATGTATGATGGCTACATCGGAAAGCCATCCAATGTTCTCGATCAAAGTCCATAATCCTATTAGTCGAAACGGCCATCCACTTACTGCTATGAAGAATAATAAACGCAACAGATCCACGGCACTCCCAATTTCTCGTTTTGTATGAGCGCTTTTGTTTCTCGGGAGGTCTTTTCCAAGTCAATTTGTCCATTTTTTAATAATGCCGAGAGAAATAAATCCCAACGTTGGTTTATCTTCTCGGTAGTTTCAACATTCTCGCTACTTAATCCATCCAATAGCGTTGACGTTTCTTCATATTTATTGGTAGACTCCATTTGACTCTCCTTGGTTTTAGTTGGTCGCACAGCTATCTTACCAAAGAGAGTCTTTTTTATCCGTGATTATTTGGCTGATTTACCTGTTTCCATCGCTTAAGTTAGCGCGTATGCCCCAAATACCACCAACTAATTGATAGTCAACCGGAATTTCATGACTATTCGAAATTGATTTCCAGTCTGCAGCGATAAAATCTACAGCCTGCATTTTTTGAACAAGCGGCACATCCATATCCTGCAGTGACAGTACACTGCCGCGATAATCCAGGTGCGACTGCACGATAAAAAAACCAGCCGCCAGGTTGACAATTGTATAACCCAAGACAAACGAATATGCCAGCCTGGATAGTAACCGTGCAAACGCTTTTGGCGTTTGAAAAAGAAATGGACTCAGGAAACAAACCAATAGAAAAAATGGCAGAAATTGGATAACCTGATCGGAACGCTGACCCTCAGCCCATTTGGGCCCGCCCAGGAGTGGCGACAATGTGTAAGAAATAATGATGAAAATCGTTGAAAGGATGACAATCTGCGCAACATCTGGGTTTATCGCGGCACGCAAGGCTGAGAACCGATTTTTCTTCGACCAATTTGCTCTCAACCCTAGCGAAACCGCTCCCAACGCGAACGCACCCTGGGCAACACCAGCCCAGACAGTCCATTTTATCAATTCGACCGCGGGCTTGGAAAAAATCTCAACACTGTTATTAAGGAAAGTAACATATGCCCATTGAACTGGCGCATATAACGGAAAACCGAAAATCGCTTCAACAATCACCCAAACTAATGGCAACCCCGTTAGATGCCCATTCGGGTTGAGGCTCGCCAACTGGGAAAGGCTGACCGATGAAAAATATGGCAGCCATGTAATCCTTACTGAAACCGCGATGACTGCCAAGGAAAATAATACAGACGCCCACAGTTCTTTTTTCCAATGAATGGGTGGACGGTATAGAATGACACCGATGCCAACAAGCATCATCGTCAATGAATTTACAATTCCGGCCAGATAGATCGCAGGAGCCAGGCAAATCAACCCCACCAGCCAGGGAATTTTCCAAAGCGTTGGCCGGGACAAATAACGGATTGACCAGAGTAAAAAAATAAATTAATCAGGGTGATGAAATATTGGTTCCAAAATTCAACTGAAATCGCTCGCAAAATCACGGAGACCAAACCGGGCAGCGCCGCAACAAAAAACAACCGGTTCACTTCCTTGAAGTTGCTCCAACAAATCCCGATGAGCAACCCGGCCTGGAGAGTACCAATAAAGGTGCTCACGAACCACAAATCAGGTAAAAGGCTGAGAAAATAAGATAGGATCAGCATACCGTTCGGGTTAGGAACCCTTTGTGAGCTGATCAAGCCAACTGGCATTTCCAACAAGCCGCGGGTATAGCCCAGCCAAATATTGATTGCCTGGTCGTTATGCCATTGGGAAATAGCTGCCCACATGACACGATCGATAATGATTAAAGTGAAAACAAATAAAATGATGAATATTTTTTTAAATTGGTGAATTTTTAATCGTATCATTTTAGACAATTAACCAACCTTGCCAAAAAATTAACTGAGATAAATACAATGTTATCTTAAGCAATACCTTCCTGAATTATAGGTGTAATGTCCGGCTGTAAAACCAGATGGCAGCGCTCAAATGGGCGATTTATTGAAGAATCTCGGCCAAAAAAATGATATTGGGTTTTTTCCGTATCAGGCTGTAGTAAAGTTAAGGGTAATTGAAGTGCTTCCTTAATGTCAGAAAAAAGAAATGTCACCGTACCAGAAGCGAGGTTGTTCAGGCTGCATCTAGCTTGATCATTTCCAACCACGAAAATCAATCAACCTTGAAGAAGAGAGGGATTGAAATGGATTGAAAAAGAGCTGAATTAATGATTCCAGGTAGAAATCCGATATGAAAAATGAGAATCAATTGACTTAAACTTACCAAATATGTAAACTGAAAATTAGCATTATCTGGTTGTATGCATGAAATATGTAACAGCCCCAATGAAAAAAAAGGTTTCTGACACAATAAAGGCTGGCTTTTTACAAATATAAAATGGGGCATTCTCACTGACTGCAATATTGGTAAATTAAATTGGTATATATGGAAAGCTGCCATGGACACAGATAACACAATCGACCCGGACGTAGTGATGCAAACCTGGCGCACAAAAATCTTGAATGGTTTTTTGGCAATTGTGGCTTTTGCCTCGCTGGCTATGACTGGGATGAGTATTTATGATGCACTTTCCCAACCGGATAAGTGGCCGACAGTCATTCTTTTTCTGGTTCTGGCAGTGATTCTGGCTGCACTGGCGCTTCTGCGGGGGATTGATAGTCGAATACGCGCCTGGGGTGTTTTGTTGGTGCCTTATGCTGTGGGTGTGACTACTTTGACTTCTTTTGGGTTGGGCAGCAGCGGTCGTATGTACCTGCTGGCAGTACCCATCGGTGCACTGATCCTGATCGGTGTCAGATCAGGGATATTCATGTTCGTGATCAGCGTTCTGACAATGATGGTCTTTGCCTTCCTGGCTAACCAGGGCATGCTGGCACAATGGCTGGTCAGTGACCGGAACTCCCTGCTGCTCGCAGATTGGCTCGCTGAAAGCGTCGATACCCTGATGTTGGTGGCGGTTGTCATGGCTTTGCTGATCATGTTCTACCGTTTTCAGGAACATTTGATTGAGAAGGAACGCCGTGCCCACGCTGAACTACTTCGTACCCAGGCCTTGTTGGAAGAGCAAAATGTCACTTTGGAACAAAAGGTCCAGGAACGCACCCGCGAACTGCTCCAAAGTAATAAAATTCAGACCGCCTTATATAAAATTGCAGATGCTGCCAGCACTTCAAATGATATGCGTGAATTCTATACGCATGTCCATCGTATTGTCGGCGAGTTGATGTATGCCGGAAACATCTTTATTGCACTTTATGATGATGGTACCGGACTTTTAAGTTTTCCTTACTTTATTGATGAACGCGATCAACCTTTTCCCACCCAGCCGCTCGAAAACTTTCATGGCATGACCAGTTACATGATTCGCACTGGTAATTCCATCACACATGGCTGGAAACAATTTAATGAACTGGTGGAAAAGCATGAAGTGCAAGTTGAAGGCACATATAACGAAGACGGTATAGGCTCTCCGCTCAAAGCTGATGGCAAAATTCTGGGTGCCATCTTTTTACAGAGTTACAGCGGGGGGATTCACTATACAGAACAGGATGACGAAGTTCTGGCTTTTGTTGCTCATCATATCGCCATCGCGCTTACGCGTGTTCGCGCGATGGAATCTGAACGACAAAGGACGGCTGAACTTGCCACCCTTAATCGCGTTGGGATATTGATCGCAAAAACACTGGATATAAAAATATTGACGCGTCTTATTGGCGACAACGTCCGCGAAATCTTCGACTCCGATTCTGCAATAATCATGCTGCTGGATCGGCAAACAAATTTTATTCATGTTCCTTATGAATATGATAAGAATGAAGGCGGCTATATTGATTACGTGGAACCTTTCCCGCTCGGGTCCGGATTGTCATCCAAAGTCATTTCAACTCAGCAACCGCTCCTGCTAGGTACACTCGAAGCGGAGATAGCCAACGGGGCTTACTTCCCGCCCGAAATAATCGAAAAGGGTTCCGGTTTTTTCAGCCAATCCTGGCTTGGGGTACCCATCATGACGAATGAGCAGGTTTTAGGCCTGGTTGCGGTATCGGATGCCCGGACCTATGCTTTTAATGAAAATCAACTGCACCTACTGCAGACCCTCTCTGCCAATATTGGTGTTGCTTTTGAAAACGCCCGCCTTTTTCAGACTGGGCAGCAGCGGGTTGCAGAATTACAACTCATTACTTCCATTCAGCAGGGGCTGGCTGCCCGGTTGGAATTTCAAGCCATAGTGGACCTGGTAGGTGATAAACTGCGTGAAGTTTTCCAGACTCTGGACCTTTCCATCCGTTGGTATGACGAAAAAACTGATCTGGTTCACTTCATGTATATCTACGAACATGGGATACGGTTAACCGTTCCTCCAGAAGTTCCCAAACCGAATAGTGTCATTCGCACCCGTAAATCGATTGTGTGGAACACGGAAGCGGAGGGCGATGCACTGATTGGCCTGCCAATTCCCGGTACAGATTCCAGTAAATCTGGAGTAAGCATCCCCATTGTGAGCAGTGATCGCTGCCTTGGAGTGCTCCAGATCGAAAACTACGAGCATGATTATGCATATGGAGAAGCAGAGATCCGCCTGCTGACAACGATTGCCGGTTCGCTGGGTGCGGCACTTGAAAACGCCCGCCTATTCAATGAGACTCAACGTCTTGTTCAAGTTGAGCAACAGCGAGTGGCAGAATTGCAGATCATCAACAGCGTTCAACAGGGTCTTGCCGCCGAAATGGGTTTCCAATCCATCGTAGACCTGGTTGGAGACAAACTTTGCCAGGTTTTCCAAACGCCTGACCTGCTAATCAGCTGGTATGTCCAAAAGACCAACCGGATGCATTATTTGTACCTGGTTGAACACGGCCATAGGATTACAGTTCAACCCATAGCGCCACTTCCAGGTGGAAAATTTGAGACTATGCAAAGAACCCGTCAGCCGATCGTGTTTAATACCCTGGCTGATTACAAAAAAATCAATGCAGCTCCCATTCCAGGTACCGACCAGAGTAAATCATTGGTGGCCGTCCCCATCATTAGTGGGGATCGGGTTTTGGGCCTCATTCAACTTGAGAATTATGAGCATGAAAATGCCTATGGCGAATCCGAGCTGCGTTTATTGACCACCATCGCTGGTTCGCTGGGAGCTGCCCTTGAAAACGCGCGTCTTTTCGGTGAAACCCAATATTTACTCAAAGAAACCGAGCAGCGCGCCGCCGAACTTGCCACCATCAATAGTGTTCAGGCCAGCCTGGCGTCAAAATTGGATTTGCAAGCCATCTACGAACTGATTGGGGAGAAAGTTCGTGAAGTGTTCAATGTTCAGGTCGTGGATATTGTCAATTATGATCCGGATACCAACTTGATTTCCATGCCCTACTCTTATGAAAATGGTGACCGCAGTGTCATTACACCGCGCGAACCCTATGGATTTCGGTTGGATGTTATCAACAGCCGTGCCCCCATCCTGGTCAACCAGGATTTTGCAGCTTTGGCAGCCCAACATAATAATCCTCTCTTGACGGGTAATTGGCCAAAGGCCGCGCTATTCGTTCCACTCTTGGTGAATGATCGTGTTAAGGGCATCATCTCAATTCAGGATCTGGACAGGGAAAATATTTTTAAAGCCAATGATGTGCACTTGTTGCAAACGTTGGCAAATGCCATGGGTATCGCTCTAGAAAATGCACACCTGTTCGATGAGACTCAACGCTTACTAAAAGAAACCGAGCAGCGCGCTGCTGAACTTGCCACCATCAACACAGTTTCACGGGAACTGGCTGGAGAGTTGGGTCTCCAACCACTCATTCACCTGGTTGGCGAACAGATGCGCACAGTCTTTAGGGCAGATATCGCCTATGTAGCCTTACTGGATGAGCATACCAACTTGATCAATTTCCCTTACACCTTTGGCGAAGAACTGACTCCCATGGACATTGGCGAGGGCTTGACTGGCAAGATTATTCAGACTGGCGAACCACTTTTATTGAACGAGGCAGTCGACCGGCAAACCCAGGAGCTGGGTACCGCGGTCATTGGCAAGCAGGCGCGTTCCTATCTGGGGGTGCCGATTTTTGTCAGTGGAAACCCCGTAGGTGTTATCAGTGTTCAAAGCACCGAACTCGAAGGTGTTTTCACGCTCGATGACGAAAACCTGCTTAATACTCTGGCAGCCAATGTTGGGACTGCATTGCATAATGCGCGCCTTTTTGATCAGGCCCGTGAAGCCCGTGTTGCTGCGGAACAGGCTAACCAGGCTAAAAGCGCTTTCCTTGCTAATATGAGCCATGAGCTGCGGACCCCGCTCAACGCCATCATCGGGTTTACCCGGATCGTACGCCGCAAAGCCGAGGGTCTCATTCCGGAAAAGCAGACCGAGAATCTCGATAAAGTCCTCACCAGCGCTGAACATTTGCTCAATCTGATCAATACCGTGCTTGATATTGCCAAAATCGAAGCCGGGCGTATGGATGTGCTCGCTGCCAATTTCCGTATCGCCCCCCTGGTCGATCTGTGTGCTAATACGACCCAACCCTTAATCCGACCAAGTGTTGTGTTGGAAAAGCAGCTGGATGAAAGCATCGCTACAATTTATTCAGACCAGGATAAGATCCGACAGATTGTTCTTAACTTGCTTAGCAATGCGGCCAAATTCACGCACACGGGGAAAATTCTTCTTTCCGCCAGCCGCAATGGTGATAATCTGTGTCTGGCTGTCAGTGATACCGGTATTGGTATCAGCACCGAGGCTCTTCCGCGGATTTTCAAAGAGTTCCAGCAAGCCGATAACACCACCACCCGCCAGTATGGTGGGACGGGGTTGGGTCTCTCCATCAGCCGAAACCTGGCGCATTTGCTTGGAGGCGATTTAACCGTCGAAAGCGAATTCGGGAAAGGGTCGACCTTCACGCTTGTAATTCCAATGCAATATGGGAGTAAACCCGCGCTCCTCCATTCAGAGCATGAAATAACGCCTGTGGTAACCGATGTTCAACCTGCCTCATTCAATTCCCATAAAAAACGTTTGCTGGTCATCGATGATGATCCTGATGCAGTTTATCTCCTGCAGGAAAACCTTAATCAGCAGGAATATGAGATCCTGGGTGCCAGCAATGGACAGGATGGCATCCGTTTGGCGTGTGAGCAGCAGCCGCAAGCCATCCTGTTGGATATTATCCTGCCGGGCGCAGATGGGTGGCAGGTGCTCCACGACCTGAAAGAGAACCTGCAGACGACCAGCATTCCCGTCATTCTTTTGACTATTGTTGATAAAAAAGCCCTGGGATTCCGGCTGGGTGCGGCAGCCTACCTTCTCAAACCGCTCGATCCTATCGCAGTCCGGGATACTTTATGCCATGTCATTCGTCCGGACGATAGCTCGCAAAAACAACTCCTGGTTGTAGATGATGATCCAAATATTGTGGATATGCTGCGTCAGTTTCTGCCGGAAGCAGAATTTAAGTTAGATTCCGCGCTTGATGGGTTGGCTGGGCTGGAAGCGATTGCATTGCGCCGTCCCGATATTCTCCTGCTCGACATTATTATGCCGCGTCTGGATGGTTTCGGTGTCATCGAAGCCTTGCGAGCAGATCCCCAAACCCGGGACCTGCCCATCATTGTCATCAGTGCCAAAGATCTGACCGGGTCCGAAGCTTCCAGATTGAAGGAAACCGTTGCTGTTGTCATGAAGAAGCAGGGTTTTCAGGGCGAAAAATTAATGGAGGAGATCAAGAGCTTGCTGTAACGAAAAATGGAACGAATCAATCCATGGTGTTTGTGCCGTGCAGCGTTATGTTTTTATTGGTTTTACGCCTGGAATGAAATGAAATAGGACAGGCTGAGAGGTCCATCATGAAGACCATACTTATTGTTGAAGATATTGAACTAAACATTGACCTCCTCGTTCAAATCCTCGAGGATGACTACAATCTGTTGGTAGCCAGGGATGGTTTGCAGGGGGTGGTACTTGCTGAGCAGCATAAACCCGATCTGGTATTAATGGATATTTCTTTGCCCATTATGGATGGGTATGCAGCCACACAAAATATTCGTAAGACTTTCCCTAGCTTGCCGATCATTGGTCTTTCTGCTCATGCCATGAGCGGTGATGATGATCGCGCCAGGGACGCCGGTTGCACCGATTACCTGACCAAGCCAGTGGATGAAAGTTTATTGCTCAATAAGTTACAAATTTATTTGAGATAGGTGAGCATTACACTTTAGTACAATCGATTTTAATTTCAGGATAAAGTCTTATGCCCGGTGAAAAAATTCTAATTGTTGATGACGAACCCTTTAATGTCGATTATCTTGAACAGGAGCTGGAGGACCTGAACTACTCCATCATTACCGCAGTCAATGGGCAGGATGCGCTCAATAAAATCCTGAGTGAACCTCCCGATCTAATTTTGCTGGATATTATGATGCCGGTTATGGATGGGTTTGAAGTGTTGGCCCGTCTTAAGGCCAATTCAGCCACTCGTGATTTGCCCGTTATTGTTATTTCAGCCAATAATGATTTAAATAGTGTTGTCCGGGGGATCCAACTTGGAGCCGATGATTATCTCCCTAAACCTTTTGAGCCAACCCTGTTATGCGCTCGCATTGCTTCCAGCCTGGAAAAGAAGCATCTGCGTGATTTACAGCATCTCTATCTGAAAGGTTTGGAACGTGAACTGGATATTGCCCGAGAAATCCAACTTGGTTTTTTGCCATCCGATCTGCCCAGACCGGACGGTTGGGAAGTTGCCGCCTACCTCAAGGCTGCCCGTGAAGTTGCCGGTGACTTTTACGACGCATTTTTACTTCCCGACGCCAACCTGGCCTTCGTTGTCGGAGACGTGTGTGACAAAGGAGTGGGTGCCGCCTTATTTATGACCCTTTTTCGCAGCCTGATCCGGATAACTGCCACTACCGATGCTTTTTCCACCAGCAAAGACATACAGTCGTTTACACCCAACGATCGATTGCAGCATATCGTATCGTTTACAAATAATTATGTTTCTGGCACACATGCCGCTGCTAATATGTTTGCCACGGTCTTTATCGGTATAGTTGATCTGCAAACTGGTATGCTCAATTATATTAACTGTGGAAATGAATCCCCACTTTTGTTGAGAAATGGCTCTGTGGTAGCTTCCCTGCCTCCTACCGGACCGATCATTGGCATTATCCTGGATGCGAAATATACCGTTCAATCGATACAATTGGAACGGGATGATCTACTCCTGGCATTTACTGATGGCATTCCGGATGCCATCGATGCGCAAAACACTGCTTTTGGTAGTGAGCGCTTGTACCATGCCTTGAACGGTCAGAATACTACATCTGAACTGATTCTCAATCTCGTCGAGGATAGTCTCTCCCAATTTATCGGTACAACTGACCAGTTCGATGACATCACTCTGATGGCTATAAAAAGATGTGTCTAAACCAGCTTAGGGGTGGATGGTCGGCATTCAATAACAGGCAGACTTCCCGTAAAAACCTAATTTCGACATATCTGTAACCCGGAGTCTGTCAATCTGAAAATGGGTTGGTGAATAAGGCAAAAATTAACAAAAAATTAATCATATTGACTTTTTGAAATGATTGAATTTCAATCTTGTTAACTTATTCAATAAGTTCGCTCTTGTCAAACAAGTTTCAACTTGTTCAACAAGATCTCGCCGGTTCATTTTTATAATATCAACCTGCAGCATGTGAGATCGTGAAAATGTCAAATAGAACGATCACCAGTAAACCAGCTGAAAGAATTCCGGTCCACGTTCCGGTTTACAACATGCTTTACGCAGATATTATCAATGGCTTGTACAAAGACGGCGCACAACTTCCGAGTGAAACTGTTCTGACGGAAAAGTATGGAGTCAGCAGGAATGCTGTCCGCTTGGCATTGGCCATCTTGAACGAAGATGGCCTGGTTCAGAAAAGCCAGGGTAAGGGTACCGTCGTAACATACAGGGGCAAAGGGGAAACAACTGACGCAGCCCATATTTTTAATCCCATCATTCAATGCGCTAAAGAAGAGATCGACGCCATCGATATCTCTTATAACTACGGGCCGCCCACCGAGGTTGCCCAAAGCCGGCTGGGGATCAAAGCTACCGAAATAGTCATGGCCAGTAATAATGTCTACTCTTCCCAGGGCAAGCCGGTTGGGCATGCTTTCATTCAAATCCCAGTCAAACACATCAATGATATTAATGTTGACCTCCATTCCGAGGCCGAAGTTTCAAACCTTATCAATAAAACCATTTTCGAAATGGCAGACAGCGCAAAGCTGACCATCCGGCTGGTACAGGCAGAAGAGAACATCACAACTTTTCTACAAATCCAGCCCAACGAACCTGTGATCTATGTTGAGGAGATTCTGTTTACCGCCCGGGGAGAAGGCTTGGCACGCTGCAAGCTCTACTTCCTGCCAGATAAATATGAAATTTCATTCAGCATCTAATTCATTCAACGCTAAGGAGAAAAGAAAATGAAAGAGTATTTCAAGGTTAGTACAAGAACTATCGTAGCTACCGGTCTTGGGGCAGCCATCTTTACGTTGTTATTCATGTATGTCAAAGAGCCCTCCCCCATCCCTTTTAAGGGTAGGTTTCTTAATTAAGAGGGCTAAGGCTCAGGGAAAAACCTTCCAAGCGGCAATTTTTTCTGGGTGATGAGCGCGGTGAGAATAACAATTAATCCACGGCGAAAGCAAGAAACCAAACGGATCGGTGCTAATTTAGATTTTGTGCTTCTAACGATGTGTTTTTCTGGTAAAGCATCAAAGGAACTGACCGGTATGTTGGCATCGGCTTCGCCGCCTACACTGAGCACCCAGAGAGTAGCAACAGAGATCGCCAACCACAATCGGGTCGCCCGTTCAGGATCCGTCATACGGGTGTAATTCCAGCGCCAGCCAGCGCTTTTTATATGCTTGAAACCACGTTCTATCCAGGTTCGTAAACCATACCAACATGCCGAAGCGTGTTCTACAGGCAAGTCGGTAAGAATGAGCCAAGGGTCTTTGTAACCTTCATCCCAACGAGCCAACAGGGTAGCTTCAATTGGATTACCCTTGAAGCAAATAATTCTTCCAGACCAGGTTTGTCCAGGCTGCTTCACGGCTAAATACAGCGGTCGAAACT
>CAINXK010000412.1 GCA_903854805.1 uncultured Anaerolineae bacterium | reverse complement strand
GGAAGCTGGAGAGTGAAATGCCCAAAGAATTGACAAAATGCGTTGCCGAAATGATCCGCAAAAATCAAAATTTCTCAAACAGCCTGCGCTGTCTACAACATCCAGCCACGTTGCTGAGTATTGCGCTATTATTAATAAACGGTAACTGCTCAGGTATCGAAAACAAAGGGTTGTCAAAAGCATAAAAGTCGTGCACAATCAAGAAATGGAAAAGTTACGCCTGCCAACGGACGACGAAATTGGGAAAGCATACGATCAAGGCCAAGAAGCTGTGATTGCGCTTTTTCATCAGACATTTGAACAATTGGTTGTTCGCCTACAATCTTTAGAAGATAGGGTAGCAAAGAATAGTAGTAATAGCGGTAAACCACCTTCGAGTGATGGGCTAAACAAGCCTGCGCCCAAGAGCGGACGGAAGCGACATGGCCGAAAAACCGGTGGACAACCGGGGCACGAAGGGCATACGCTCAAAGCAGTCTTGAAACCGGATCATATAAAAGTGCATGCTGTGCATGAATGTCAGCATTGTCACAGATCGTTGCGCAAGGCAAAGGTAGAGCGGTACGAAAAGCGTCAGGTACATGACATACCACCTGTACGAATGGAAGTAACCGAGCACCGTGTAGAAGTAAAGCATTGTGACGGATGCGGGAAAGAAAACAAAGCTGAATTCCCGCGGGATGTTACCCAACCGGTGCAATATGGGCCAGAAGTTAAATCGCAGGTAACGTATCTGAATCAATACCAGATGATCCCGTTAGAGCGAGTGGTTGAAACCATTGAAGATTTCTACGGACTTCACTTGGCGGAAGGAACAATAGTTCAGGCTTGCCAGGAAGTTGCAGAACGAGTTGCATCTGTTACCGCAGCAGTCAAGAAATACTTGACCGAGTTGGCAAAGGTGGTGCATTTCGACGAAACGGGACTGCGCATTAATCTAAAATTGCACTGGTTGCATGTGGCCTGCACTCAGCTACTGACTTATTACGAAGTACATGCTGAACGAGGTCAGAAAGCGATGGACAAAATTGATATTTTGCCCAATTTTCACGGCAGGGCCATCCATGATGGTTTGAAATCTTACTTTACCTATGACAAAGCGCAACATGGCCTGTGCAATGAACATCATCGGCGTGAACTAGAGTTCATTGGTGAGCGTTACCCGCAAGATTGGGTGCCGAAATTCGCCGATTTGCTGCAAGAAATCAAAAAAGCGGTTGACTTGGCTAGAATTACTCAGCCGTGCTTAAGCGAATCGCAGTTGTGTGATTTCAACTGCCGTTACGATGAACTGGTGGATGAAGGGTTATTAGCAAACCCACCGCCGGAAGAGTTGGAAACGGCCAAAAAGAAGCGTGGGCCTAAAAAACAAAGCCCGCCAAAGAATCTTTTGGACAGACTGCATGACCACAAGTCTGCGGTACTGGCTTTTATGAATGATTTTAAGGTGCCGTTTGATAATAATCTGGCCGAAAGGGACATTCGGATGATGAAAGTAAAACAAAAAGTGTCCGGTTGTTTTCGTTCCGAACGAGGCGCAAAAGCATTTTGCCAAATCCGGAGTTACATCTCGACTGCCAGAAAAAACAGACAGAATGTATTAGGTGCTTTACGGCTGGCTTTTGCCGGAACTCCCTTCCTTCCTAATTTTGTTTCTCCGTTACCTGCCTGAGCAGTTACCTGCATTAGCTGATGACTCACAACGCCTTCCAATAATCGATGAACAGTTGAATAAAATGGCTGGAATTGGGGTTATCTTTTTGTACGAACGTTACAAAATTAAAATGGAGCAGATTAGAAAATAATTGATTGTGCCTATAATCTCCCTGATGTATATAATGGAAAGAAGGATTCCCTGAGCAGAATAGCCCGATTTTGGGCAGCCTGTCATATAACATATGTTATATGAATCACTTGACGTTGGGGGGAAATGACTATAAACTCAACCTACAAATTATTTATCCAGGGGGAAAGGACCCTTGAAGACCACAGTACCATCCGATTACGCAAATAAAATCAGGGTACTTCGCCAGAAATTCAACCTGACGCAAATGCGTTTGGCAGAATTAATGGGAGTGTCATTTGCGTCGGTGAATCGCTGGGAAAATGGGCAAACAAAACCATCCGTGTTAGCCTGGCAGCAGGTAGCCAGGGCTGAGATTTTGGGGATTGGCGCGTTGGACAAAGATTACACGGTTCCAATTGAGCCGAGAAGACAGGCGAGCGAAGAACGGGCGGGGTATGTGACAAATTCATCCCAGTCATTGCTGGATTTTTGCGCTCCAGCGGATATAGTACGGTTGGTGGCCGAAGGCGAACGCCTGGCATACGGATACCAGTTTAACCCGGCTTTTGCGACCGAAACCTCACGGATTGATCCCCTTCCCCATCAGCGTATTGCCGTTTATGACCATATGCTTAAGCAGCCGCGCTTGCGCTTCTTGCTGGCAGATGATGCCGGCGCTGGCAAGACCATCATGGCTGGCTTATACATCCGCGAAATGTTGGCTCGCCGGTTGATCCGGCGTGTCTTAATTGTGCCGCCGGCTGGCCTGGTCAGCAACTGGGAGAGGGAAATGCACAGCTTGTTTGGCCTGCCTTTCCGGGCGGTGAGCGGGGGAGAGGCGCGCATCGGCAATCCTTTTTCTGCATCTCTCGATAGCGATCTGCTGATCGTCAGCGTGGATACCTTATCGGGTCCAAAAATGTTATCTCGGTTGAGAGAGCCAGATGTGCAGCCTTATGACCTGGTAATTTTCGACGAGGCCCATAAACTGGCAGCAGACCGCGAACCTGATTTCCGTATTCGGAAAACCGAACGTTATAAACTGGCGGAAGGCCTGACCGGGATTACCGATGAACCAGAACGCTGGGGGCTGCCCTGGAGTGCGCGACACATGCTCCTGCTCACCGCCACCCCTCACATGGGCAAGGATTATCCATACTACTGCCTTTGGCGGCTGCTGGAGCCTGAAGTGCTGGCAACTTATGATGCCTTCAGCGCCTTCCCGCCAGAGCAGCGCAAACTCCATTTTATTCGGCGCACAAAAGAAGAAATGGTGCGGTTTGATGGGACGGCTATTTATCCCAAGCGTATATCAGATACGCTGAGTTATGACCTGACCCAGGGTGCGATTAGCGAACAGCGGCTTTACGATGAAACCACAGCTTACATTGAAATTTATTACAACCGGGCGCGGATACTGAACCGTTCAGCCGCTCGCCTGGCCATGAGTATCTTTCAACGGCGACTGGCAAGCTCAACGTATGCTGTTATGCGGTCATTTGAGCGGCGGTTGGAAAAACTTGAGACGCTTATTCAGTCAATCCGGTCAGGCAAGTTGACGGCAGAAAGCCTGCTTTCTGAGCAAAAACGTTTGGATACCATTTCTGACCCGCTTGATGAAAAAACGGCGGATGAAGAAACTGCCCTGGATGGCGAAGAAGAACACGATGATGTTGAGCGTGAATTGCTGGCAGGCGTTGTGGCTTCATCACTGGCAGAATTGCAATTTGAGCAGACTCAGGTTAAAAAGCTTTTTGATTTGGCCCAACAAGTGTATGAACAAGGTCAGGAATCAAAATTCGTCAGTCTCAGCCAGATTTTGCGTGATCCCAAATTCAAAGATGAAAAGTTCATTATCTTTACAGAACACAGAGATACCTTGAACTTCCTGCTGCGACGGCTGGAAGGAATTGGATTTGCCGGGCAGGTGGCTCAGATTCATGGTGGTATGGGCACCAAACCTGACTCTGCGACGGGGCGCAGTGAACGTGATGAGCAGGTTGAACTTTTTCGCAAACCGGTCAGCGAAGGCGGCGCGCGTTACTTGCTTGCGACCGATGCGGCCGGTGAAGGGATCAACCTGCAGTTTTGCTGGTTGATGGTCAATTACGACATTCCCTGGAACCCGGCGCGCCTTGAGCAGCGCATGGGGCGCATCCATCGCTACAAACAGACCCATGATCCGGTTGTAATATTGAATCTAGTAGCAGGCGAAACCCGCGAGGGTCGCGTTATCAAGACTTTGTTGGACAAGCTGGAGTGTATTCGCAAAGAACTGCGCAGTGACAAAGTGTTTGATGTTGTCGGGCGTTTGTTTCGCGAGATTTCCATCAAGAGTTACATGGATCGACTGCTGCAAAAAGAAGATGACAGTTTATTGGCGGATGAACTGGATGGGCGCCTGACCAAAGAACAGGTCCGCGCCTTGGACGACCGCGAGAAAAGCCTGTATGGC
>CAINXK010000411.1 GCA_903854805.1 uncultured Anaerolineae bacterium | reverse complement strand
GCAAGTTCTCGAAGAGTTGGGTGCTATCAATTGTAATGGCTGCCTGGCCAGCCAGGGCTTCAAGGAATTCAAGCCATTCTGCATTGGGGGTAAAGGCTGCCCGGGAATAAACTTCCAGTGCTCCTTTGACTTCTCCCTTTACGATCAAAGGTACGCACCAATAGCAGACAAAGTTCTCTTTTTTCCAAAGTTTTTCTAATTGTGGGTTTTCGTGGAGCAGGGCGCTTTCCAGGTCAATTGTTAATATTGAGCGATGTTCCAGGATGGCGCGTGCGGCGAAGCTGGCGCTCAGGTTCATGCTTTCTAGTAGGAGGGTGTAAAAACCACGACCAGCCACCAGTTCCAATAAATTTGAGCCTGAACGGAGCAAAAGCACATCTGCGGCATCGACTTTTAATTGAGCGATGGTCTGTGTCAACAATACATTAAGCGTCAGATGCATATCGTGACTGTTGGAAATGGCTTGATCCACTGCGCGCAATGCTTGCAAGTTTTCAAGACGGTGGACTGTTTCTTCATGTAGGCGTGCAGAGTGGATGGCTCCAGCAGCTTGCGATGCAAAAAGCGAGAGCAGGCGTTCGTCTGCTTCGGAAAAACGGCGCTTGGATTCGCCGGTTTCATCTGCGGTCAGAACGCCAATTAACTCACCACCGTAAAGCATCGGCACTTCAAGAACTGCGTGGATGTAGTTTTCTATATACTGCGCTGAGCGGCCATCCCATGTGGAATAATCATCCACGCGTAGTGGCTGACGGGTTTGGGCCACAATTCCGGCAACTCCTTCGCCATTTTTTAGATGTGTGCCGATTTCCAAATAAGATGCGGTATTTACTGTCAGTACCAGTTCATCGCTCTGCGCAAGATAGAGATAAATGGCGCTGGACGCAGAGTTTAGCAATACCTGGGCGTGTTCAACGATGGCTTGTAAAACCGCATGGAGTTCATTTTCGGCAGAGATAGCGTTGCTTGTTTCGTAAAGGGCGGCAAACTCTTCGGCGCGGCGGGCTGTCTCATTATGTAATTGCATGCGTTGCAATGCCGCACCGGTTAATTCTGACAAAATTGAGAGCAGGCGGATCTCATCTTTATCGAGTTCGCGTTCGCTCGGCACACAAACCATCAATACTCCCAGGGTTTGCTGGGTGGTACGGATGGGCAAACAAGCGCCACCCCAATTTGGCGGTAACTGATTGCGCGCTTCGGCACGCGTCTCCGGATCGCTGGCAAACTCATGCGAGATGTGGATTTCACCGCGGGTAAATACTTTACCCGAAATTCCAGCGCTGATATTCTGGGGCTGTTCAGTTATCTGAGCAGCCCATCCGCGTGTAATGGTTTTTTCCAGGTTGTTAGTGGCCTTATTGTATAGTTCGATGGATCCATGGGTTGTATTCAGGATTGCCAGGGCTTCATCAAGCACAATCTCCAGCATTTGTTTCTGTTCTGAGACGCCGCGCAAGGCGAGTGAAATTCGGTTGATGGTTTCCAACTCCATTGCGCGCCGGTGGATGCTTTCTTCTGCCCGCTTGCGCTCCGTGATATCCTGCACAGAACCGATGATCGTCCGACTGGATGCGCTGTATTCAGCCATGGAATGCAGGTCACGGATCTCTCCATCGGATAATCTTTTTATTTTGAATTCGACATCGTACCGTTTTCCTTCGGTGATTAGCGCGGTTAGTGCGGCATCCAGGTTGGGGCGGAATTCAGGCAATGGAATCGATTGAACATAAGCCATCGTCAGGTCACCCTGGGCTATACCATAAATACGAAGAGCCTCGTCCGAGGCTAGCACCGTTTTTGTGGCCAGGTTAATCCCCCAACTTCCCATATGGGCGACCCCCTGGACTTTTGTGAGTATTGCCTCGCTTTCGCGCAGCGACTCATCTGCCTGCTTGCGTTCGACGGCGAGTGCCACCTGCCCGGCAATTGAAGCGAGAAAATCTACGTCATGTTCAGAGTAAGAATCAGGTTTTTCGTAATCTTGAACGACCATTACTCCGATTGTTTGGCTGGATGTTTTCAATGGCACACCCAGCCAGGAGGGAGAGTTGGTGCCGACGAGTTCCACTTCTCCCAGGGCTGCCAATTCATTAAAGCGGGCTTGTGATATCAACTGGGGTTGGCTAGTGTGGAAAACGTAAGCACAGGCACTCTTTTCCAGCCGGGAAGGAGATCCTGGCTGGTCGAATTTATCCACCGAGTAGACCTCTTCAAACATTTCGGTATTTTTGTTATACAGGACAACGAAAAAATTTTCTGCAAAAATTACGTTTGAAATGGAATGATGAACCAGGCTTAGAAAATCTGGCAGATCTTTGGTAAGAACCAGGCCTTGCATAATTTCCAGAAGCGTCTGTCGTTCTGTCTCGGATTGTTTATGTTCTGTGACGTCGTACATGACACCCTGCCAAAACAGCGGAGTCCCGTCCTGATTTTGGATCATCATGGCTTCGTCACGAATCCAGAGCTTGCGCCCATCCCGTGTCGAAATACGGTATTCCATGTCGAATGGTTCATAAGTGGCAGTTGTGCGTGCATCCTCCGCCAGGACAGCTGCCAGATCTGCGGGATGGATCATTTTTTCCCAGAAATCGCGTTCTTTAACCCATTCCGCAGGTGAATATCCGGTTAGTCTCTCTATCTGTGGACTAATATAGAGCGTTTCCCTGGTTTCTGCCGACTCGGTGTATACAATTGCCGGTACTTGCTCAACCATTGCGCGCAGTTTGGATTCGGATGCAGCCAGCGCCTCTTCTGCCTGCACCCGTTGGGTAACGTCGCGCATAATTCCTTCGTGAAATGTTACATTTCCTTGCGCATCGTACACATAGGTTCCGCGGTCTTCAACCCATATTTCAGATCCATCTTTACGACGCAGGCGGTAAACATCAATTTCACCCAACCCGGTATCTAATTTGTGGGTGCCTCTTTCTTCAGGCGCAAAATAGAGTTCAGCTTTGATATCTATTTCCAGCATTTCTTCTTTACTTGAATATCCAAACATCTTGACCATGACCGGGTTAACATCGACAAATTTTCCAGCGTGTGTGCTGCGATAGACGCCATCCAACATGCGATCGAATAATGAATGGTACCGTCCCTCCGATTCGCGTAGAGCGTCTTCAGTTTGTTTGCGTGTGTTTATGTCCCGGATGATGAGTTGTGTGGCGGCTTTGCCAGCGTAGACGATGGGTGTGGCGGTGACTTCGACCTCAAGCAGTTTTCCGCTGAGGGTGATCAATTTTTCTTCCATCGGTGAAGCGGATTCTTGGTTTTCGTATCCCTGGTGCATTCGTTTCATAACGATGACGTGATAATCAGGATGGACGAATTGGATGACTGGCAAACCAATCAGATCTTCCGGAGAATTGGCCTGGAACAATTTCACCGCCGCGGAATTAACAAAAACCAGCTTGCCTTCGCAGTGAATACCTATGCCATCGGGTGAAAACTCCACCAGGGTTCGATAGCGATTTTCGCTTTCCCGCAGGGCTTCATCTGATCGCTGGCGCTCTGGTGCATCGCTCAATACCACTCGGAATGTGAGTGCGCCCTCAACATCCTGTGCGGCAGTTGCTGTGAGTGCGACCCAGGCAACGGATTGCGTGTCATTTTTCTTCATTATTTGCAATTCGCATGCTTGTGGTTCGCCTGTCTCAAGAAGCTTCTTGATCAGCTGATAGTAGATGTCTTGGTGGTCTTTGAAGATAAAGTCGTGCAAAAATCGTTTGACCAATTCAACGCGTGGTACGCTCAGCAAGTTTGCGGCAGCCTGGTTGGCGTCAATGATCAGCCCCTGTTCGCTGAGAGTAACATAGCCTACTGGAGCCATATCGTAAAGGTCGAAATAGCGCGCCCGCATGGTGTCCAGTTCTTCCTGGGTCCGGCGCAGTTCATCGTTTTGCATTTCCAGCTCGAGCTGGTGCAGCTGTAGTTCATGGAGCGTTTCAAGTATATCTTTGGGAGACAAAGCTTCCATGTCGACGGGTTGTTTCTGAATTTGCCGATCAGCCGATTGGCGTAGAGCTGCGCGAGCCGCAGTCGGATCGTCCTGGTATTTTTTGGTCATGCTTCGCCACCCTGGTCTTGTCTACCAAAGATTACAGTACGGTTGTGGTCATTTGCTTTTGACATGTACAATGCCATGTCCGCCCGCAAGATAATATTTTCGAAGCTTTTATTCAGGATTCGGTTAGAAAGCTGGCCCAATGCCCCCATATCATTCAAACCATCCCGTGGAGTGGCCGCCTGCCAGTGCCTGGTCTCTGCGCTGCCGCTGTAGAGACTGATTGTGGTTTTGTCTATCTCCAGGCGTAAGCCAGCAGTGTGTTTGATGCAATTTTTGACTGTATACAAGCCAAACGATTGCTGTTGGTCTGCCAGGTCTGAAGATCGGATGAAATCTGGGTGCATGTAATACGTCTCTACATTAAAATCATTGGAATAGTAAAATCCATCCCGGGTGGTCCGCAGCGCTAGCTTGTGGCTGGGCAAAGGATGTTGAAACGAGGGTTGCAGTAAGACAGTTTTATTGTTGGGAATGGTCAAGCTGCCAGTTTGTGTGCTGATATGGTCAGCGCGAACTGGTTTCGCATCGGCTCGAATACTGAATATGGCAAACATGGTAACGATCAATCCGATCGTTAGTTTCAGGATTGATCCGCCTGTTAGTTTGCGAGAATACATGCCGCGCAGCAACTTGATCTTGCTGGCAAGCAGGGATGATAATAATTGGCACCCGTGTGCGGGATCCGCATTCGCATCGGGTTGGTTCCTGAATAAATTTTCCACGGTCATATTAATAAGGCACTATCTTGCTGAGATGAGTATGCCACCGGTAAAGACATTAATGTGAAATTATTTTATAAAGTGTAAACGTATAGACTTATTTGCTGCAGGTATTATTACTACTATACAACAGAGTCTGATGGTTGCAAATGACAAAACCGTAAGGAACCAGCCATGGGTTTGTATTTTTGTAATCGAAG
>CAINXK010000410.1 GCA_903854805.1 uncultured Anaerolineae bacterium | reverse complement strand
CATCAACAGAGATTTCCACTTGCCGTCGCCGTGGGTATCCCACAGTTTGAGCGCTTCTTCAACTTCGCCTTTGATATCATTCTGCTGCGCAGGTGACATCATGCCGAAGCCAGGATCAATCTGCCGGGCGTTTTCTTCAACACTCAAATTTGCATTCGCTTCCTTGTTGCCAAGGATCCACGACTCGCGCTCAGTCACAACCTGATCACGGAATTCACGTTTGGCGAGGCTGTAACCCCAATCCTTAAAAGCGCCTTCGGTAAACTTCATAATGTTGCCCTTGTGGACGAAGTTCACACTTCTGCGTTTATTTTCCAGTGACCACTGAATGGCAGCTCGCACCAGGCGTTCGGTACCTTCAAGAGATACAGGCTTGATACCAATACCAGCCGTATCCGGGAAGCGCATCTTGGCATATTCCTTAGGGAAGGCTTCTTTGAACAGTTGATTGAACTTCACATTTTCTTCTGTGCCATATGCGAACTCAATACCAGTATAGATATCTTCCGTGTTTTCGCGGAAAATCACCATGTCCACATACTCCGGGTGCTTTACGGGTGAAGGAACACCCTTGTAATAGCGCACCGGGCGCAGGCAAACGTACAGATCAAGCAGTTTACGCAGGGCCACATTCAAAGAACGGATACCGCCACCGATGGGGGTGGTCAGCGGACCCTTAATGCCTACCAGGAATTCGCTAAAGGCCTGAACGGTTTCATCCGGCAGCCAGTTCTGGAATTGTAGAAACGCTTTTTCTCCCGCGTACACTTCCATCCAATGAACTTTGCGCTTGCCACCATACGCCTTCTCCACGGCCGCATCAAACACACGCACTGAAGCGCGCCAGATATCACGGCCGGTGCCATCGCCTTCGATGAACGGCAGGATCGGGTTATCGGGAACCTGCAGCTTGCCATCCTGAATGCTAATCTTGGACCCACCTTCGGGCACTGTCACTAATTTATACGCCATTTTACTGTCTCCTTTGGATAATAATCGACAAGATTATAGCATTCTAACCCCATAGGTTGTAGTGCTGATTGTCATTTTTCGTTAGAATATTCAAAACAAAATAGTAAATACCCTCCCAGCCCGGCCTTTTTCAGCCCCGGCACATCGCCCCACATCAATGAATCATCCGCGCTTACTATAATGGAAGCAGGATGCGGATGATTGTGCCCTGTCCAGACGGGCTCTGAGCTTCGATCGTGCCGCCGTGCGCACTGACAATATGCCGCGCAATTGCCAGCCCGAGACCCATGCCTCCCGAATCTGTCGATTTATAAAAACGCTCAAAAATATGCGGCAAATCCTGAGCTGCTATCCCAGGGCCTTCGTCGCTGACTTCGAGCAGTGCCTGGTCCTGGACGAGCCCGTACTTCAGCATTACCTGCCCACCAATCGGGGAGTATCGCAGGGCATTTGCCACCAGGTTTGAAAGCACTTGCCGCATCCGTACCGGATCAATATCCAGCACCATAACAAATACGCCTGGCCCAGGCAAACTGCCACCGGGGCCGGTTGCTAGCAAAGATCCTGGCTCGGGGGCATCCACCAACAGCACCCTGGCAGCTTCGGCCTGGGGCTGGAAGGCACCCAAAATATCGCGAACCAACATAGCTATGTCTGTTGGCTCCTTTTTTAGCTTTAATGCGCCACTTTCGGCCAGAGACACAGTCCGCAAATCTTCAACCAGGCGCGCCAGAAAATTCGTTTCATCCAGCAACAAGCGCAGGCTAGTTTCATCGGCTGGATAAACCCCATCCAACATACCCTCCAGATTGCCCTGCAGCACGGTCAAAGGCGTGCGCAGCTCATGGGTTACATCTGCCAGAAGGTTGCGGCGTTTTTCATCAGTCAGATACAAACGTGAAGCCATATTATTAAAAGCCTTTGCCAAAGAACGAACTTCCCGGGGGCCCTGCTCAAGCACACGCGCGGCATAATCGCCTTGCGCAATACGCTCGGCAGCTTCCAGCAAATCATCCAGCGGGACAAAGACACGCCGCAACCCAAATATACCCAGCAGAACCGCTGCAACAACAAAAACCAGCAGGCCAACTCCCAGGGGAAGAACCCATGTTAACAAATTAACAGGCAGGTGCGTCAGTCCGAAAAAGTTGGCAACCCAGGCGGCTACCAAAAAGAAAATTACCATCCCAAAAACATTAAAAAACGCAAAAGCGCAGCCCAATCTTCGGAAGAATGGGTTGCGCCGCATACGACCTTTGACCGGAGGCCAGGGTTCATTCTCTGGCCACCACGGCGGGCGATCTGCAAATACAGGAAATTTATGTGGCATGCTCAACGATCCGTAAATTTGTAGCCCATACCGTAGACAGTCAGGATGTATCGCGGCTGGGAGGGGACTGGCTCAATTTTGTGACGGATATTCTTTATATGCGCATCAATCGCGCGCTCATAAGATTCAAAAGCCAGACCATGCAGTGCATCCAACAGGTGCGCTCGGGTAAAAATCCGCCCAGGAAAGCGGGCCAGGGTTGCCAGCAGCGTAAATTCTGAAGGCGTCAGCTCCTCAATCTCACGGTCCTGGGCCAGGACACGCAGGCGCGCTACGTCAAGAGTCAGGTCTGCCGCACGGATAACTTCCGAATTATTCTCAGCGTAGGCCTCCATGCGCCGAAATGTGACCCTCACTCGCGCAACCAGTTCCTTCGGGCTGAAGGGCTTGGTCATATAATCATCCGCGCCCAGCTCGAGCCCAATTAATTTATCAGATTCTTCAGAGCGAGCGGTCAACATGATGATCGGTACGTTTGAAAGCTTACGCAGCTCACGGGTCACATCCAGGCCATCCATTTGCGGTAATCCAAGATCAAGAATAACCATATCTGGTTTCTCAGAACGCGCCTGCGAAAGTGCGGTCTTCCCATCACTGGCCACACGTACACCAAAGCCAGCGCGTTCAAGATAATCGCGCACCAGCCTGGTAATTTTCGGCTCATCATCGACAACAAGAATGGTTTTCATCTACAGTTTACCTGTGCGCAGCCGCTCTCACGAACGGCTGCGCATATTATAGTAGGCTCGGGCTTACTTTTGAGTAGCAGATTCTTCGGTATTCTCTGTGCCGCTGTGCGCGCGCCTGTGCCATTCGGCAAACATGGGTGGAACAAACCCTTCAGCAGGACCTTTCTCACCGCAGGCTCCAGACTGCATATTCTGCATGTGGTGCATGTGGCGCCAACCAAAACGTGGGCCCCACAACATGCGACGGGCAGCACCAAAAGCCAGGAATACCAGGAACAACGGAAGCAACAATCCGAGGAAACCCAATCCGAAGAATGGCATGTGGTGCATGTAAGGCAAACCATAGGCATAATCCGGAACAATCTGCCCAGCTGCAGGCGCTGGAAGGTTCAAGACTGTACCCCGCGCCACACCGGCATTAAAAGCGAAGGCTGCGATTCCAAAAATGGCCGCCAGCAGCACAATCGCCGCCAGAATACGAAAACCAATATGTTTAAACATTTTTTACTCTCCTTGTATAATTTTGATTTCCTGTGAAATCTAAACGTAGTATAGAGTCCAATTGTGAACTGAGTGTGAAGCTAGCATGGAGATAGATACCAGGAAGAGCAAAAGATGAGATGTGACCCGGAATGGGCCATTGATATACCATAAATTCTGGTAAAAAGGCGGCTTTTTAGACAATTGCTTGAAACCATCTGTTAAGCTTGCGCCAGTGGAATGATATACTACCAATACCTATGAAAGAAAACATCTACTCACGCAATGCCGTCTATGAGACCCTACGCGCCAAACGCCGCCAGCCCATCCGACTGTTGATCGCCGAAAAAATCCAGGAAAAAGGCCATCTGACTGAGATTTTGGAACTGGCTAAACAGCAAAAGGTTCCCGTAGAGCGAGTCCCGCGCCAAAGATTGGACACCATTACCCCCCAACACCAGGGTGTAATTCTTGAAGCCGGGCATTATCCGTATATGGACATTTCCGATATTCTGGAAAATGCCAAAAATAAAAACGAGCCGCTCTTTGTGCTGATACTCGACAGCCTGCAGGACCCACAAAATTTTGGCACATTGCTGCGAACAGCAGAAGCCGTTGGCGTTCATGGAATTGTCCTGCCACTGGCACGCACAGTGGAAGTCACCCCTGCGGTCGTCAATGCTTCATCGGGCGCATCCGAGCACCTGCTGATCGCCCAGGCCAACCTAGTTCAAGCCATCGAGGCATTCAAAGAAGCCGGCGCCTGGGTTGTCGGGCTGGATGAAAGCCCGCGCTCGCAAACTCCCGACCAGGTTCGATTGGACGGCGCACTCGCGGTGGTCGTCGGATCAGAAGGCGAAGGCATCCGGCAGCTAGTCCGCCAAAAATGCGATTTCATGCTGCGGCTGCCCATGCACGGACAAATTGAATCGCTCAATGCTTCGGTTGCAGGCTCCATCGTACTGTACCTGGCCTCGCTGACACGCAACCCCGTCATAAAATAACGGCAGTAATGGTTACGAAGTTTCCATTAAAACGGTATAAAAGCGGTTTTTGTGGAGCAACTCAACTGGGGGGCACCCCCAAAGGCCACAATCGGACTAAACCCAACCCGACTTGACCGTTTTCTATTATCGCGTTAAAAAATCCCTACTGTTTGAGAACCACGCAGGTTTGAACACCGGTAATGTTAAGCCTGTGCTGGTCGCTTTTGGAGACTCAATGCAATTTTTCGACCGAATCAAAAAGTCTGCTCAGATATTACTCAAAGGCGAAACCAGGCCCCAAAAACGAACAAGCATCCCAGCCATCAGCGCAGAGGAAGTGGCGGAGGTGCGCCAGTTTTTTCAGCGCGAAAAGTTTTTTATCCTGGGACATGCCCGCTCGGGCACGACACTTTTAGCCCGGCTGGTACGGCTGCACCCTGAGGTTCATTGCAACTGGCAGGCTCATTTTTTTACACGTGAACCCTACCTCACATCCCTGGTGGACAGCCCACAAGCCGCAGAATGGCTGACACGTAAATCCAACCGGTGGAACCAGGGCCGCGATCTATCTGCACTTGTACTGCGCGCCAGCGCAGATTTCATCCTGGAACGGGATGCCGCCCGCGAGGGAAAACGCATTGTTGGCGATAAAAGCCCCTCCAGCCTGATCCATGGGCAAGCGGTGCGGGATATGGCCGCAGTCTATCCGGATGCCAAATTGGTCTACATTGTTCGCGATGGGCGGGATGTACTCATTTCAGAACGCTTTCGCAATTTCGTAGAAGACTCAAAATTCCTGACCGCTGAAGATAGACGCATCATCGAAGACTTAAAAATAGACCAGAAACCTTTCACCGATGGCCGCCGCTCCATCTTCAGCGAAGCGTTTATCCGTCGGGCAGCTGCCGGTTGGGTGGCGAACCTGCAGGAGACTGACCAAGAAGCCCACAGATTGTATGGCGAACGCTATTTTGCGCTGCGCTATGAAGATTTGCTGGCGACACCCTTTCGTGAAATGGAAAAACTTTGGCAGTTCCTGGGTGTGACAGGCAGCCCAGCTCTGGAATCTGCAGTGAAAGACGAGCTGACTTCCAATCCGGATGAAGAATGGCAGGCCAAACGGAATGACTCGATCGCGTCTTTCTTACCAAAGGGCAAAGCCGGTAATTGGCGCAATATGTTCGCGCAGCATGACCAGCAGATCTTCAAAGAAGTCGCGGGCGAGATGCTGGTCAAATGGGGCTATGAAAAGGATGGTAAATGGGTACCATGAAAATATTATTAGCTGGTCTCGGCTCAATTGGGCGCAGACATTTTCGCAACCTGGTCGCTCTGGGTGAAACAGACCTGGTGCTATACCGTACAAACCTGGCAACTCTGCCAGATGATGAACTGGCAGGGTATCCCGTTGAAACAGACCTGGCCCAGGCCCTGAAAAGGCACAAACCGCAGGCTGTGATCGTCTCCAACCCAACCGCCCTGCATATGGATATTGCTATTCCAGCTGCACAAGCAGGCGGCGCAATTTTGCTCGAGAAACCTATCGCAGAAAATCTCGAAAAAGTAGACGCCCTGCGCAAAGCCTCAGCCGCAAGCGGCAGCAAAATTCTGGTCGGGTTTCAGTTTCGCTACCACCCAACCATCAACAAAGCCCGGGAACTGATCGCAACCGGATCAATTGGCAAAGTACTGAGTGCGCATGCCCACTGGGGTGAATATTTACCCAACTGGCACCCTTGGGAAGATTACCGGCAGAGCTACGCCGCGCGAGCAGACCTTGGTGGTGGTGTAATCGTAACCCTGACCCACCCGCTGGACTACCTGCGTTATTTGCTTGGCGAGGTTGAAGCAATCTGGTCATTTAATGGGCATATTTCGCCGCTGGAATTGACCGGCGTCGAAGACGTGGCTGAAATTGGATTGAAATTTACATCTGGCGCAATTGGCGGGGTACATGTTAACTACTTCCAGCGCCCGCCAGTCCATCGCCTGGAAATAATTGGGACTGCTGGTACCCTGAGCTGGGATAACACGGATGGATTACTGATCCACCACCAAATGCCCGATGAATTTGGATTAATCAGTTCCCAGCCAAGCCCCGCGCTGGTACAGCATTATGCTCTGCCCAATGGGTTTGAACGCAACCAGCTTTTCTTAGCCCAAACACAACACTTTTTACAGGTTGCCCGTGGAGATGCAGAACCCATCTGCACCCTGGAAGACGGCATTCGGGCTCTTGAAATGGCATTGGCGGCCAAACAATCCGGTCTCAGCACTGCTGCTCTCAACCTTCACCACCAGCAATAACTCAGAAAAAGTAACCATATCAAAACTAAAACGCCTACCAACATAACGAAAAGGGCAGAAGTCTAACGACTCTGCCCTTTTCGTTGTCACAGATTTTTGGGAGGGCAAAAAAACAGACCACTGCTGGAAAAATGATCTTTTTATCCAGAGCGCCAACTACCAATCAAGCCATGGAAAGCGCAAAAATCGCAGATGTGAAGTCAAGCAACCCTGATATAATAACAATTTGTGCAAAATTCAGGTGTTGAATATTGAATACTCAAGGAGATCGTTGAATGGCAAAAGCGAAATTAATTTCCCCCTACGGCGGCAAGCTGATCAATCTAGTTGCCACTGGGGCCGAGCGCGATGAACTTCTGGCCCGCGCAGCAAAACTTCCTTCCATTAAAATCACAATGCGGAATTTGTGCGACCTGGAGCTGCTCGCTACAGGTGGCTTCTCACCGTTAGATACCTTCATGGGCAAAGCAGATTACGAGCGTGTTCTGCACGAAATGCGTCTTGCAAATGGCACACTCTGGCCGCTGCCTATCACATTGACCGCAGACCCCAAAGAACTGCCGACAGTCGGTGATGATATCGTCCTGCGTAACAGCAACAATGATGTCATTGCCATCCTGACCCTTGACGAGGTCTATCACTGGGATGCCGAAAAAGAGGCTGCCCTGGCCTACGGATCAACCGATTCCAAGCACCCCATGGTTTCTGAAATGGGCCGCTGGGGCAAAGTCTGCATTTCCGGTCCACTCAAAGTCATCAACCTGCCAAAATACTATGACTTCACCGAACTGCGGCGCACCCCGGCCGAAGTGCGCGATATGCTGGAAGCAATGGGCAATGATAACGTTGTCGCATTTCAGACCCGCAATCCCCTTCACCGCATTCATGAAGAACTGACCAAACGCGCCGCTGCCCAGGTCATGGGCTCATTGATCATCCACCCCGTGGTAGGTATGACCAAACCCGGCGACGTGGATCACTATACCCGCGTGCGTATCTATAAAGCACTGGTTGAAAACTACTACGATAAAAACAGCACCACCCTCAGCCTGCTGCCCCTGGCCATGCGTATGGCCGGTCCCAAAGAAGCCGTACTGCACGCCCTCATCCGCCGAAATCACGGCGCCAACTACTTCATTGTAGGCCGCGACCACGCCGGACCTGGAAAAGACTCAACCGGCAAGCTTTTTTATGGCCCCTACGACGCTCAGGAAATGATGAAGCAGTGCGAAGCCGAGATCGGCGTAAAAATGATCCCGTTCGAAGAACTGCTTTACCTGCCTGACGAAAACCGTTACGTCGAAGCCAAAGACGTACCCCAGGGCGCAAACGTGCTCAATATTTCCGGCACCCAGGTGCGCGATGACTACCTGGCCAAAGGCAAGCTGCTGCCCGAATGGTTCACACGCCCCGAGACCGCCGAAATCCTGCGAGAAATGTACCCTCCGCGCAACAAGGTGGGTTACTGCATCTGGTTCACGGGTCTGAGCGGCTCTGGAAAATCAGCCACCACCCAGGTATTGACTTCCTTACTGCTCGAACGCGGCCGTGAAGTAGCCATTCTGGATGGCGATGTTGTGCGCACCCACCTTTCCAAAGGCCTGGGATTCTCAAAAGAAGATCGCGACACCAACATCCTGCGCATTGGCTTTGTAGCCGGTGAAATCGTCCATGCCGGCGGCACTGTCATCTGCGCGGCCATCAGCCCCTACCGCGCCACCCGTGAAGAAGCCCGCAAAATGGTCGGCGAAAACTTCATCGAAATATTCATGGATACCCCCGTGGAAGTCTGCGAACAACGTGACGTAAAGGGCCTGTATGCAAAGGCCCGCCAGGCAATGGTGGATGGCAAGCCGATGGGCTTTACCGGCGTTGACGACCCCTACGAAGCTCCGGTTTCCCCCGAAATCAGCCTGCGTGGCTCTGGTGTGACCCCAGAAGACAACGCCCGCCAGATCATCGCCTATCTTGAAGAACAAGGTTACTTGCTAAAAGCATAAATATAGACCTAAACACCGGCAGCACTTGCCTCGATGGAGACAAGCGCTGCCGGTGTCAGGCTTTATCCATGTCTGCGCGCTTTGCACGTTTCACCTTTACATGCATGCTCGCCATTCTCGCTATCAGCGCAATGGCAATCTTGTATATATCCACACCAGTCGGAGCTGGTCTTGCCAATGATTCGGTGGCTTATATCGCCGGAGCACGTTCGCTTTTACTGGGAAAAGGCTACAGTGACATCTGGCTGGACAGCTCTCTTGAGCCTGTCACCCATTACCCTCCGCTTTTATCGTTGAGCCTTTCAGCCCTGGGATTACTCGGAATCGATCCACTGCGCGGTGCGCGCATCCTGAATATCTTTCTGTTCGGGATAAATACTGCGCTGATGGGCCTGCTCGGTTGGCGCATGACCCGTTCCAGCATGGCCGCTGTGTGGCTTGCCGCGCTTTTTATGCTTAACGCTGCCATGCTAAGGGTTCATGTCTTTGCGCTGAGCGAGCCACTCTATCTATTTTTAAGCCTGCTCGCTTTTCTTTGTTTTGACCATTATTACATCAGCCCGAACCGACAGCACAAAACCACCTGGCTCATTCTGGCAGGTCTCAGCACGGGGTTAGCATCTCTAACCCGCTATTCCGCACTGGCCCTGCTGCCAACCTTTATCATTGTATTATTCTTTTTTTCTAGTTACCACAAAACCTGGCGAGCACGCCTGGCAGCTGCCAGCCTTTTCCTTGCTGGCGCCATTCCACCGCTGGCAGCCTGGTTCCTGCGCAACAAACTGGCCGCAGGAAATGCCACAAACCGAACTTTCCAATTTCACCCGGTCACTTCCGAAAACATCCAACCGGGTATTTACAATATCTCGCAATTCCTGATGCCAATCGAACCCTGGCGACAGCTACTGGTACGATCCGGTCTTTTGGAATGGGTGCTTGCCGCATTGGGGCTTGTTTTACTGCTCTGGCTGGCCTTTCAGGCCTGGATGTTTATCATCCACCCTGAATACGGTTTGACAGGATCATTGAGCCTTACAACTGGCCTGTACGTGTTTGCATATCTTGGTGCGGTCTTATTTTCGATGAGTTTTTTCGATGCCAGCACAAAATTTCAACCACGTATTCTAGCTCCCTTATATGTCGCCTTCATGCTGCTTTTGATTGCGTCCGGAGCCTGGCTGTGGCAAAAAAGGAACCGCGTCGCTCAGGGTTTTGTGATCGTGATCGTCGCTGCTTCGCTGGCACTTTCCGCCTACGCAGACACCCGCGCAATCGCTGACTTCAAAACAGCTGGTCAGGGTTACGCCTCATGGAAATGGCACGACTCGCTCATCATGGCCAGCCTGCAAAACTTGCCAGCGGAAATTGCCATTTACACTAACACCCCACCAGCAGTCTATCTTGTAACCGGACGCGCCAGCCGCACACTGCCAACCCCCATTGACCCGGTCGACAATCTTCTGCGCAGCGATTATGAGCAAAACCTGGCCCGCATGCGCACCGACCTGCTAACTGGAAAAGCAGTCCTGGCATTGTTCGATACAACCAATCTGGATGCATCCGACATGCCCCCAGGTACGCAAGCTATCCAATCCATCGCCGCCGGGCTGAATGTGTTACAAAAATCCCAGGGCGATATTTTATACGGGAAACCATAATTAATAAGGGCACAGCAAACTGAGACCTTATAGGAGCTTACATGTCTAAAATTCAAGAGAAATTTGATTTAACCGGCCGCGTTGCAATCGTCACGGGTGGCGGCGGATTGCTCGGTTACGAATTCTGCAAAACCCTCGTCGAGGCTGGCGCTTCAGTCGTAACAGCAGATCTGAATATGGATCACGCCGTCAGGGCTGCATCCCGATTGATCGAAGCTGGTTACAATACCTTCCCTTTTCAGCTTGATATTACCAGCAAGGAATCAACCCTTGACCTGGTTGCTGAAACAACCAAACGCTATGGGCGCGTGGATATCCTGGTAAATTGCGCAGCGCTCGACCCAAAATTTGATCCTGATGCCGCCGCCAAAGGCATCGCCCCCGGTGCATTTGAAGATTATCCGCTTGAACAGTGGAATGACGCCCTGAATGTAAACCTGACGGGCATATTCCTGATCACCCAGGCATGTGTCAAGCAAATGATCGCCCAGGGTAAAAAAGGCAGTATCATCAATATTTGCTCAACCTATGGATTAAATGGGCCAGACCAGCGCATTTACATCAAAGATGGCAAACGCGTAGCCTATAAGCCCGTCTACTACACCACCACCAAGGCCGGAGTGATGGGCTTCACCAAATATCTGGCTGCCTATTATGCTGGAACAGAAATCCGCGTTAATGCGCTCACCCCCGGTGGCGTTTTTAATAATCATGAGGAATATTTCGTCAAGAATTATTCCGCCAAGACCATCATGGGTCGCATGGCCCATAAGGATGAAATGAACGGTGCGCTCCTGTTCCTGGCATCCGAAGCCTCCTCGTATATGACCGGAAATAATGTCAT
>CAINXK010000409.1 GCA_903854805.1 uncultured Anaerolineae bacterium | reverse complement strand
TGCCCCGTTGTGACCGGCCAGGATGCAGAAGTTGCTTCCGTCAAGTCGATCATCGCCGGCGAACAGCGCTACACTGTCTTCAAGGACACCCGCTCTTTGGCCGCTCAGACCGCCAAGATGGTCGACCAGGCTCTCAAGGGCGAGACCGTTGAAGTCAACGATACCAAGACTTACAACAACGGCGTCAAGATTGTGCCTTCCTATTTGCTGATCCCGCTTAGCATTGATGTCAGCAACTATCAGAAGGAATTGGTCGACAGCGGTTATATCAAGGCTGAAGATCTCAAATAAGTAGTTTTGCTTCAAAATGTGTGGGGGCGAAAGTCCCCACACATTTTCTTAAATCTCCCTCAGCAAATATTTTCATGTAATGAAATCATTTGTTATTTATTCAAAAGTTGACGATATTGCAATTATTTTTTTCTAAGCTATTGGTTATTTTGTTCAAGTATTATCTGTTAGCAGTTTTTAGGTTAGAATTAAGAGCACACTGATTTTTATATAGAATCTCACTCCACGCACTTCAAGGATGAAAAGATTATGTCTGATGTTATTCTGGAAATGCGCAATATCACGAAGACATTCCCTGGCGTTAAGGCACTTGATAATGTAAATTTTAGTGTCAGCCAGGGTGAAATTCACGCATTGGTGGGTGAAAACGGGGCCGGAAAATCGACCCTGATGAATGTGCTAAGTGGAATTTATCCACACGGTTCGTATAGCGGGGAGATCTATTTTCAAGGCAAGGAATGTCGCTTTCAAAATATTCATCATTCTGAAGAAGTTGGCTTGGTCATCATCCATCAGGAACTTGCACTTGTTCCCTTTCTATCTATCGCCGAAAACATGTTCCTCGGTAACGAGCGTGCCAAAAATGGCATCATCGATTGGAATGAGGCCTTTTCCAAAACCAAAGAATTACTGGACAGAGTTGGTTTAAATGAATCGCCCAGTACGTTGATCACAAATATGGGTGTAGGCAAACAGCAGTTGGTCGAAATTGCCAAGGCCTTGGCGAAAAAGGTAAAACTTCTCATTTTGGATGAACCTACGGCCTCACTCAATGACAGTGACAGTGAGAAGCTTCTTGGCCTATTGCTCCAATTCAAGGAGCATGGAATTTCGTCAATTTTAATTTCTCATAAATTAAGTGAAGTCAATAAAGTAGCTGATTCCATCACCATTCTCCGAGACGGCGCCACGATTGAAACTTTGGATTGCCGCAAAGACAAAATTACAGAAGACCGGATCATTCGCGGTATGGTCGGGCGCGATCTGACCCACCGTTTCCCGCCGCGTGAAAAAAATATTGGAGATATCATTTTCGAAGTCCGCGATTGGACCGTATACCATCCCATCCACGAAGATCGCAAAGTTAGCACAAATGTAAATATCACTGTCCGTAAGGGCGAAGTCGTTGGGATTGCGGGCTTGATGGGCGCAGGAAGAACTGAACTGGCCATGAGCATTTTTGGTCACGCTTACGGAACCCGAATCAGCGGTAAAGCCTATAAACATGGGCAGGAAATCGATATCAGCACCATCGATAAAGCTATTACTAGCGGCATCGCTTACGCCACCGAAGACCGCAAAGCCTACGGATTGGTCCTGATCCAGGAAATTAAAGATAACATCACCCTGGCAAACCTGGAAGCGATTTCTGATGGCGGGGTTATCAATGAACCCAAAGAAATGACGGTCACGAGTGATTATCGGAAAAAGCTTAATATAAAATGTTCCAGCATCCGGCAACAGGTGGTTAACCTTTCCGGCGGCAATCAACAAAAAGTCGTCCTGAGCAAATGGTTATTCGCAAATCCGGAAATCCTGATTCTCGATGAACCCACTCGCGGTATCGATGTTGGCGCAAAATACGAAATATATTCCATCATTAACCGCCTGGCCAGTGAAGGCAAGGGCATCATCATGATTTCATCAGAATTACCGGAAATTTTAGGAGTTTGTGATCGTATTTACGTGATGCGTGAAGGCAAAATAGTCGGTGAATTGCCGGCCAGCGAAGCCTCCCAGGAAATAGTAATGAAATACATTATGACACAACAAGAGGTGATGGAACAATGAAAACCCTGGCGACTCTTTTCAAAAATAATATCCGTGAATACGGTATGCTGATCGCGCTCATCGTGGTCATGCTCTTCTTCCAGGTTCAGACCAATGGCATATTATTCAAGCCAGTCAATATAACCAACCTGGTTCTCCAAAACAGCTATGTTATAACCATGGCCCTTGGGATGCTGTTGATTATTGTCTCTGGCTGGATTGACCTTTCGGTTGGCTCGGTTGTCGCCGTTGTTGGCGCACTTGCCGGCGTACTGATGGTCAGGTATCACGTGAACTGGGGTCTGACCGTGGTGATTTCCCTGCTGGTGGGGGCCTCGATTGGGGCTTTTCAAGGCTACTTTGTGGCTTTTCTAAAAATCCCAGCCTTCATTGTTACCCTGGCAGGCATGTTGATTTTTCGAGGTTTAACTTTTGTGCTGCTTCAGGGTGAGTCGGTAGGACCGTTTCCGGTTGGGTTTCAAAAAATCAGCTCTGGGTTTATTCCAGATGTTTTTAATTACCCTGGCTTCCATCTGACTACCATCCTGATCGGGGCGTTTCTTTCAATCTTATTAATTGTGATTGATTTTCGCGCCCGGAAGAATCAGGAAAAATACGGCTTCGAAGTTACCCCATTTTATTTTTTCATCACCAAAAATCTTGTTATCACCTCCGCAATTATGGGTTTATGCTATTTGATGGCTTCCTATAAAGGCCTTCCAAATGTGCTCATCCTTCTTTTTGTGCTGATTTCAGGGTACTCTTTCATCACCAGTCAGACAACTATCGGTCGCCGCATCTTTGCGATGGGCGGTAATGAAAAAGCTGCCCGCCTCTCGGGTGTCAATACTCCTCGCCTGTTATTTTATACCTTCATCAATATGGGTGTACTCGCTTC
>CAINXK010000408.1 GCA_903854805.1 uncultured Anaerolineae bacterium | reverse complement strand
GTGCTCGCCTTGGGCCCTTCAGCCGCGCCTGCCTCATCATTATAGTCATAGTGAGCCTCGATAAGAATCTCCCTCAAACCAAATACAAACCCAGGACAGCCAATGGATATTCCAGAAAAAATCATCACTGAACAACAACTGCGCCGTAACAACGGAGATCGCGGCGCACCCAAATGGATTGCACACCAGGGCATCGTCTACGACGTCAGCGACTGCGCCCGCTGGCGCAAGGAAATGCACGAAAACCTGCATTTCCCTGGGCAGGACCTGACATCAGAACTACCCGAAGCCCCGCATAGCGCCATCGTCTTCAACAACCCATGCCTAAAAATAATCGGCAGGCTCTCAGGCTAAATCTGTCCCGGCCCAGCGCTGTAATGTTTTTTAACTTCCAGCGCTGGTAACAGCATATCAGCCGTATTCAGGCTGGATTGGTTAATTTTGGCAGGGTACGTTCCGCCAGGAAAATGTCGAAATATCAGGCCGCAGCCCCTATTCTGGTTTGCGCCTTTTGATTATTTGAAACCTTCCACCCGGCTCGGCTTGCATGACGTGCCCGCGCCAGACGATCTGCTGAGGCGCAAGCAGCGCCGCCAGGATTTGAACCGGCAGCAGCAGCGCGATCAAGATCACCCAGTAGGAATGGCCCCAGGGGGAAGCCTGCTTCAAATACAGCAGATTGATGGATGCAAAAATCAGGTAACTATAGACAAAATAGATCAGCGTGACCGGCCAGAGCGTGGGTGCCAGCATGGCAATCACCAGCGCCAGCCAGGGAAAGAAAACCGGCAAGACCGCGCTGCCATAAAAAATAAGCCGCTCAGGCCCTGCCAGGTGGCGCAGCATTGATTCTCGCGGGAAGATGAACCAGCGCTGGATTAGGTTGAAGTAGCTGCGCGGATTGTTGACCCAGGTGCTGATACTGTGTCGTAATGGCGTCTGTGCCAACCGGTATCCGTGTTGGCGCAGGCGCTGGGCAACCGCAAAATCATCAGCCAGGATATTTTCCAGCCCGTCAAAGCCCCCAATTTTTTCGAGCACGCTGCGGCGTATGGCGTAAAACATGCCGTTGATGGTCACTGGCTGGGTTAGCATGGCGAAGGGAACATAGTTCATCAGGCTCTGACTGTTGACGAAATAAGCCACCAGCTGCGACCAGAAATTATAAAAACTGATGTAATATGGCAGGCCAAACGCCAGCCCCACTTGAGGCAGATCGAGATAAGGCAGGCACACTTCCAGGCCGTGATCGGGCAGGCGCGTGTCATCGTCGAGCACACACAGTACATCGCCGTGCGCCAGCCTGGCACCCGCGATAAGCTTGATCATTTTTGGGTTTTGACGGGCTTGCGGGGCTGGCAGCAGGATTAATTCGATGCGTTTTTCAGGGTAGCGAACCATCAAGCTGCGGCAAATGTTTTGAGCAGCCAGGTCGTCTGCGTCTACCAGCCACAAATACTCGAGCGGATAGCAAGTCTGCATGGCCAGGTTTTGCTCCAATCCAGCCGGCATGCTTGGGTCTCCGCTCAAAATAGGCTGGAGCAGGCTCACCAGGCTCACCGCTGTTTTTTCTGGCGGGCCTGGCAAACGGAAGAAACGGAGCACTAACAGGTGTTTGAGCATGCGCTCAGAGAAAACCAGCAGGATCAGACATGCTAGCAGCAGATTCATCGGGTTTGGTCCCGATTAAAGATTTCACGCAATTTTCGGCCTTGATTTTTGAGCAACCGGCGAAACAGACCAGGCGCAAAGCGGTAGAAAAAGCTGGGCAGCACTTCCCAATCGAACCATGAAATTTCATTCCGGCCGGTTTCATAGGCGCTGATGATCTGCTCCGCAACCTGAAGCGCATCTGCTTTGTGAATTGGCCAGGAGCTGGCCCCGAAGGGCTCGGTCAAAGCGGTCCGGGTCAACGGCGGGTAGGCCAGGCAGACGCGCACTCGTCCGTCAAAATCCACCTGCAGAGCTTCAGCCAGCGAACGCAATCCGGCTTTCGAGGCTGAATACAGGCTGTTATACGGCTGGGGAAAGCGGGCGGCAGTGCTCAAGATAAAAATCAGCCCTTCTGTTGGCATGGCTGCTGAACAAAAACGCTGGGTCAGCTCGGCCGGGGCAGCCAGGTTGGTGGCAAAAGCCGTCTCGATTTCGAGGCTGCTGCGCCAGAGAAAATCTCCGCATGGCATGCTGGCAGCATTGTTCACCAACAGGCTGGGTGCGCCATTTTGGGCGAGCACACGCTCGATTAAATCAGAGCGAGAGCTTGGGTCGGCTAGATCCGCACAAAAAATACTGGCGCTGGAGAAAACACCGATTTCATGGGCAGTTGCTTCCAGCCTGGATTGATCCCGACCCACCAATAGCAGCTGGTAGCCGCGTTTGGCCAGGGCCAACGCCAATCCGCGCCCAATTCCACTTCCAGCGCCGGTGACCAGTGCGGTTTTAGGCATGGATTAGAAAGTCAACGCCAACGCGCCGATGCTCAGACCTGCGCCGGTGCCAATCAGCAGGACCTTATCGCCACGCTGGATACGCCCGGTCTCGACAGCTTCAGTGAACGCGAGCGGAATGGAGGCAGAAATGCAATTGCCACGCTCGCGAATATGGACAAAGACCCGCTCTGGATGAAAACCAAATCGCGTGGTCAGCAGCTTCAGGCCGTGACCGCTGGCCTGGTGCGGGATCACCTGGTCAAAGTCCTGGGGCTTCCAGCCGAGTACATTTGAAAATTCGTCCAGGAAGGGTGGCAGCAGCCGCACAGCTTTCTTGAAGACCGCTGGGCCATCCATATCAAACATGTTCATCTCGGGAGTGGTAGCCGGATCATTCGGATGGTGGAGCGTGCCGCCGCCAACCAGTTGGGTCAGGTCAACGCCGCTGCTGTAGGTGACAAAATTCGAGTGCCAGATAGCACTTGATTCTCCGGGTTGAGCAACAGTCACAATTGCCGCTGCCGCGCCATCCCCAAATAAAACGGCACTTTCCCATTGTTTGGGGTTGCGTGAAAAAGTGCCGAGTTCGCTGCTGAAAATCAACACCGTTTTATAAACACCCGCATTAATCAGGTGCGCAGCGGTTTGCAGGGCAAAAACAAAACTAAGACAGGTGGCATTGATGTCGAAACAGGCACTTTTGCCATCTGGCGCACCCAACTCGCGTTGGACGAAAGCCGCCGTGCAGGGAATCGCCTGCCGGACCCCGGCCGAAGCGCCAATAATAGCATCCAGGTCCGAAGGCTGCAACCCGGCCATTTGAAGCGCTTCACGGGCGGCGGCGGTGGCCATTTCGGAAACAGTTTCGCTGCTGGCATACCGACGCGACTGTACACCGGTAACATGCTCCACCCAGCCAGATGGAATCCCAAGCTGCTTTTCAAGTTCCGCGCTTGTAACGATCCTTTCAGGGCAATACTTTCCCAATCCGGCGATTTTGATGGCAAGTGGTTTGGGGGTCATTGGGCTCCTTGAATTTATGCAGCCAATTTGGTGAGTTTGTCCGCATAAGCGAGTTTCAGAATCAACACCGATAAATGTCTATCAACACTAGACCCCCTTGCAAATACAACCGATCACAGGCACCAAACAATCCTGTAACTATTCAAGGCTCGCATCAGATTAGTGAGAGACAATCAAGCAGGGCTGTTATGGGACATCAACTTTTATCCAGCCATGCTGCACCACGCGAGTTTTTGGCAGCGCTTTTCACGCTATTTTCCAAAGAAACTTCGTGTCGTTCGTCCATTCGGCACGTATTCGTGATGAAAACACCCGCAATCGGCCCTGAAATACCTGCGCATATCACACACCAGCCACAGGCAGGCAGCGCAGATTAAATATTTATTCCCCCACTAATCCAGGGGAAACTGTGCTTAATTCTAACATATCTGATCTTTTTTGATGAGAAATTGTATTGGTCAGGTAACGGTTGGACAAACCAACTCATTCCATGTCATTAGTAGTAGTAGCCGCCGATTTTGCTCTCCGATTTAAGCCTCGGTACTTGTGGGGTTTGGCGGCGTGCCAATCTCCGATTTTGCGGGAAGATTGCCACGCTCGCGATGATTATACTGAGTCGTTTACCTGCGATTTTCCGCCACTTTTATGCGTC